>DTYI01000001.1 GCA_012961935.1 Thiotrichales bacterium
CCCCTGGTTAATGCCGGACTTCTGGCAATTCCCGACAGTCTCGATGGGGCTGGGGCCGATCATGTCGATTTATCAGGCCCGCTTCATGAAATACCTGCAGGATCGCGGCATTGTGGATACACATAATCGCAAGGTCTGGAGTTTTCTGGGCGACGGTGAAACCGATGAACCTGAATCACTGGGTGCTATTTCGTTGGCCGCACGTGAAAAGCTGGATAACCTGATTTTTGTGGTCAACTGCAACTTGCAGCGCCTTGATGGGCCGGTGCGCGGCAATGGCAAAATTGTGCAGGAGCTCGAAGCCATATTTCGGGGCGCAGGCTGGAATGTCATCAAAGTATTGTGGGGTTCGTACTGGGATCCGCTGTTGGCGATGGATAAAGACGGCCTGCTACATCAGCGCATGATGGAAGCTGTTGACGGTGATTTCCAGAATTACAAAGCAAAAGATGGCGCCTATGTACGCGAGCATTTCTTCGGCAAATACCCTGAATTAAAAGAGATGGTGGCGAAGATGTCTGATGATGACATCTGGCGTCTGAACCGGGGCGGACATGATCCGCATAAAGTTTATGCGGCCTACAAAGCGGCCAGCGAGCACACCGGCCAGCCGACCGTTATCCTTGCGCATACTGTGAAAGGTTACGGCATGGGCGCAGCGGGTGAAGGTCAGAACCGCACCCACTCACAGAAAAAACTGGACGAAGATGAAATGATCGCTTTTCGCGACCGCTTCAGGATTCCGCTCTCGGATGAAGATGCCGCGGCAGGTAAATATTACAAGCCGACTGACGACACTGAGGAAATGCAATATTTGCATGCGCGTCGCAAAGCGCTGGGCGGCTACTTGCCACAGCGAAACACCCAGGCCGCGCCGCTGGAAGTCCCTGATTTATCCATCTTCAAGCCCATCCTCGAAGGTAGCGGCGACCGTGAAATGTCTACCACCATGGCTTATGTGCGGATGCTGACGCTGCTTTGCCGCGACAAGAAAATGGGTAAATTTGTGGTACCCATCGTACCGGACGAGGCGCGCACTTTTGGTATGGAAGGCATGTTCCGCCAGTTGGGTATTTATTCATCGGTCGGCCAGCTTTACACACCACAGGATAAAGAACAGGTCATGTTCTACAAGGAAGACAAAACCGGCCAGATTCTGGAAGAGGGCATCAACGAAGCCGGCGCATTTTCATCCTGGATTGCTGCGGGCACGGCCTACAGTTCGCACGCGGTGAACATGGTGCCGTTTTACATTTACTACTCCATGTTTGGATTTCAGCGTGTGGGCGATCTGGCCTGGGCGGCGGGGGATATGCAAACTCGCGGTTTCCTCATCGGTGGCACAGCAGGACGCACGACGCTGGCGGGTGAAGGTTTGCAACATCAGGATGGTCACGGTCTGATTCAGGCGGGTCTGATTCCGAACTGTGTCAGCTACGACCCGACCTTCAGCTATGAAATGGCCGTGATCATTCACAACGGTCTCAAACGTATGTACGCCAATCAGGAAAATATATTTTTCTATATCACGGCGATGAATGAAAATTATATTCAGCCTGCCATGCCGGCTGGTGTTGAAGACGGTATCGTCAAGGGCATGTACTTGTTCCAGAAAGGTGGCCGCCGCAAAAAGCGTGTGCAGCTCATGGGGTCTGGTACCATTTTCCGCGAAGCGATTTCTGCCGCAGAATTGCTTGAAAAAGACTGGGGTGTCGCTGCTGACCTCTGGAGCGTCACCAGCTTTAATGAACTGAAGCGCGAAGCGCAAGACATCGACCGCTGGAATTTGCTCAACCCGACCAAAAAACAAAAAGAGTCCTACGTTACCCGCACACTCAAATCGCAGGACGGCCCCTTCATCGCGGCAACGGATTATATTCACAATTATGCCGAACAAATCCGCGCCTACATCCCGGGGAGTTATACCGTGCTGGGCACAGATGGCTATGGTCGCAGCGATACGCGTGCGCAATTACGCAAGCATTTTGAAGTCAATGCACATTACATTGTGGTCGCCGCATTAAAGGCGTTGGCAGGCGAAGGAAAAGTACCCGCGAGTGACGTCGCCAAAGCGATCGACAAGTATGGTATCGATGTGAAAAAACCAAACCCGCTTTACGCATAAGAGAGAAAACCATGTCAGCAAAAATAATTACTGTACCCGACATTGGGGACTTTGACAGCGTAGAAATTATCGAAGTGCTAGTTGCCGAAGGTGACCGCATTCAGGCGGAAGACTCGCTGATTACAGTCGAGTCCGACAAAGCTTCAATGGAAATTCCAGCGCCTGAGTCGGGCGTGGTCAAATCGTTAAAAATAAAAATTGGTGAAAAGGTTAGTCAGGGCGATGCCATTCTGGAACTTGAACCGGCCAACGATGCTGCAAACGAAACGCCCGTTACGGAAGAAAAAAAACCAGAACCAGAAATAAAAACTGAAACAGCCCCGGAACCAGTGGCAAAATCTGAACCACCACCCACTCCAAAACCAGCTCCGCCGATACAAAAACCTTCGCCCACTGCGAAAATAAATGAGGTCAGTTTTTCGAAAGCGTATGCCAGCCCGGCCATTCGTCGTTTTGCGCGTGAACTTGGTGTTGATCTTGGAAAAGTAGACGGCACGGGTCGCAAAGGCCGCATTGTCAAAGAAGATGTAAAACAATACATTAAAAAAGTAATGAAACAGGGTGGCGGTCTGGGTGTGGCGCCCATGCCCGATATTGATTTTAGCCAGTGGGGTAAAATTGAAACGCAGCCACTGAGTAAAATTAATAAATTAACCGGCGAATTTTTACACCGCAACTGGGTCACCGTGCCGCACGTCACGCAGTTTGATGAAGCGGATATTACCGACCTGGAAAAATTCCGAAAATCCATGGTTGAGGAATATAAAGACAAAGGTTTCAAAGTTACCCTGCTGGCATTTTTAATGAAAGCGCTGGTGTCTGCGATGAAGGAATATCCACGCTTCAACAGCTCGCTGGATTCAACTGGCGAAAATTTAATTTTAAAAAATTATTTTCATATCGGTATCGCGGTCGACACAAAAGATGGATTGGTCGTACCGGTTGTGCGCGATGTTGACCGTAAAAGTCTGGTGGACATCGCGGCCGAACTGGGCGAGATCAGCGTCAAGGCGCGTGAGAAAAAACTCACGCCTTCAGACATGCAGGGCGGCTGCATGACAATCTCCAGTCTGGGCGGCATTGGCGGAACAAAATTTACACCGATTGTGAATGCGCCCGAAGTGGCGATTCTCGGCGTGTCCCGTTCAAAAATGCAGCCGGTCTGGAATGGTGAAGAATTTGAACCGCGATTAATTTTGCCGTTGTCATTGTCTTACGATCATCGCGTGATTGATGGTGCGGATGGCGCAAGGTTTACTACATTTTTAAATCGTGTTCTATCCGACACACGCCGACTGCTGTTATAGAATTAAGCCTCCCCCTTTTTTAAAGGGGGATTGATGCCTGCATGGATGCAGGTAAGTATGAAGGCAGGAGCCTGAGGTAGCATGAAACAGGAGTCCGAGTCGAGAGCAATGCAAGGAGCTATTGCCGAGGGGGATTTAAGAGCGCTCAAATCTCCCCCGGCCCCTCTTTACAAAGAGGGGAGTGTTTATCGTTTCGCAGATCGGGCTGGGGAAATTTAGAGAGGAAAATATGGCCAAAACAATAGAAATTACAGTACCTGATATCGGTGATTTCGATGAGGTAGAAATCATTGAAGTCCTGGTTGCAGTTGGAGATACCATCGCAGAAGAAGATTCACTTATTACGGTAGAATCGGACAAAGCTTCGATGGAAATCCCCAGTCCTTCTGCGGGCGTGATAAAAAAAATAAATGTAAAAGTTGGCGATAAAGTTTCGCAAGGCAGTGTCATTCTGGAACTGGAAACAGAGGAGGGCGCAAGCGCTGCGACAGAGGAAAAAAAAGCAGTAACCGAAACTGTAGAAAAAACAAAAACGGTAACGCCCGTTGCTGCAAGTTTTGAAGGTGAAGCTGACAAGCAGGCCGAAGTCGTTGTTCTGGGTTCCGGCCCGGGTGGGTACACCGCCGCCTTTCGCGCAGCCGATCTCGGTAAACAGGTGATTTTAATCGAACGTTATGACAGCATTGGTGGCGTTTGTTTAAATGTCGGTTGCATACCTTCCAAGGCGTTACTGCACACAGCAGAAGTCATCAACGAAGCCGAAGAGTTTTCTAAGTTGGGCATCACATTCGGCAAGCCCAAAATTAACATCAACAAATTGCGCGCGCATAAAGAAACGGTTGTTGGAAAATTAACCGGCGGGTTAAAACAACTGGCGAAACAGCGCAAAGTTGAAATTGTTCAGGGTTATGGCCGTTTCACTTCGGCTAACAGCATTGAGGTGGAAGCAGACAATGGAAAAAAACAAACCATCGCATTTAATGACTGCATTATTGCTGCTGGCTCACAAGTTACCAAGCTGCCTTTTATTCCTTGGGATGATCCACGCGTGATGGATTCTACCGATGCACTGGAACTGGAAGAGATTCCAAAAAATTTACTGGTCGTAGGCGGTGGCATTATCGGTCTGGAAATGGCGACTGTTTATGATGCACTGGGTGCAAATGTTACCGTGGTTGAATTGTCTCCTGGATTAATGCCAGGCGTCGACCGTGACCTGATTCGCCTGTTTGAACGAAGCATCAAAAAACGCTACGACAATATTTACATCGACACAAAAGTCGTTGAAATAAAACCTCTGAAAAAAGGGTTGGTGTGCAAATTTGAAGGTAAGAAAGCACCAGCAGAGGCGACCTTTGATCGAGTGCTCGTTTCCATCGGACGCAGCCCAAATGGAAAATTAATTGATGCCGACAAGGCGGGTGTTGCAGTCGATGATCATGGCTTTATCGCAGTCGATAAACAAATGCGCACCAACGTCAAACATATTTTCGCCATCGGCGACATCGTCGGTCAACCCATGCTTGCGCATAAAGCTGTGCATGAAGGCAAAGTTGCCGCTGAAGTCATCGCCGGACAGAAATCATTTTTCGATGCACGCACCATTCCCTCAGTCGCGTATACCGATCCCGAAGTCGCGTGGTGCGGCATCACAGAAGAAGAGGCCAAAGCGCAGGGCGTTGCCTACGAAAAAGGCGCATTCCCCTGGGCAGCCAGCGGCCGCGCACTTAGCATGGGTGCAGAAAACGGCATGACAAAAGTGCTGTTCGACAAAGAAACAAAACGGGTTATTGGCGCTGGCATCGTTGGAAAAAATGCAGGCGAACTCATCGCAGAAACAGTGCTTGCTTTGGAAATGGGCGCTGACGCAGAAGACCTTGGTCTGACAATTCACCCTCATCCAACTCTGTCGGAAACAGTCTGTTTTGCTGCCGAAATGGCTGAAGGAACGATTACAGATTTGTATGTGCCGAAGAAATGATATTTAAAAAAACCTGTTTTATTTGGCTTGCTCATTAAGAAATAATTGCACTTACTACCTGGATCCGCATTTTCTTGTTGAGAACCACAAATCATAGACCTGGGCTGGACTGACAAGTACAAAACCATCTAAAGTTGGCCCCTGGTTTCTATAACAAATGCCTCTAACCCTGGATGCCGTTCGTATAAAAAAGTGAGGTGGTTTGTATGATTTCCAGTTCTCTCCCAATGAGGGTGGGCCTGCTATTTGGTCTCGTCTTTTTGCTATCTATCTCAGGCTGTGCTAATTACACACACGGCTCGGGCGGCTATAACAGATATGGCCATTCCTACAGTAACTACCCCTACCAAAACCACGGTTACAGGAAGCACTACTACCATGGACACAGGTATGGCCGTCATCATGGACATCACTAATAGTAGGCGGTTATAGAGTCAGCTATCGCCGTAGGCTGGTTTGTATTTTCGAATAATCCAATAGCCCTGATTTATGTGGTCAATATATCAGTAGTCATTGCGTGAAGTACTATATAGCCAGTAAGGGAGTCACTCCAGGGTGCAGTTATACTGAAATGGTCGTCGCCCGTCGAACAGCAGTTATTAAGAGGGCTAGGACATGTCAACATTCGTTAGTCTTTTGAATTTTACGGATCAGGGAATTTTGAATATCAAGGATTCACCAGATCGATTTAATGCGTTTAAAGCGATGGCCGAACAGATGGGGATATCGGTCAAGGCCGTGTATTACACAGTTGGTAGCTACGATATGGTTGTGATTGTAGAAGGGGATAATGAATTGGCAATAGCTGCGCTATTAAAAACAGGTTCGCTTGGGAATATTCGGTCACAAACGTTGCTTGGCTTCTCTGTGGATGACATGAAGCAGATCATCGGTAAAATGCCCTGACGACAGCCAGCCTCTTCGCAGCCAGTTGTTACACAAAAGTCCACCACCTGTTGATGGATTAGGACACCGAAGGTGAATCTGTTAATTTGAGGTTATCACAACTTCAACAACAGGAGCCTCCGATGTCCTACACACATCTTTACGTATGAGAACGCATGGTGATATTTTGTCTTAAGGAACCTCTGATCAATTCATGAACGAGCATCTTGCGTCCAAAATATCCGGCTTCTGCGTTGCGAATCTTCGCAATAGCCTGCTATTACGTGCGATTCGACGCCTTGAAAAATTTGC
>DTYI01000002.1 GCA_012961935.1 Thiotrichales bacterium
ATTATTACAGACGATTACCTAATTTGCAATATTTTTGTCTACATATCTAATTGTCTACTTATCTACCCGGCCAGCTCCGTCCTTTTCAAGGACTACAACGCAGAGCTGACGTATTGGGGTGGCTCCCTTCGGGCGAAACGATAAGCGGCCATCCGCTGCGTTGCACTCGTTTGAATTGGCTACGGCCAGTCCTGCACTCGCGCGCCTTGCGTCTAACCGCTTCTCGCTTCGCTGAATCCATCATTATCATCTTGAAGGACTACCAATGAAAATAGATTTTCTGAAATTTTTACTATTGTCGATGCTGGCGCTCGTGGCGATCAGTTCCTGCGTCGGCTGCAGCACCGTCGGCTACTACGCTCAGGGCATTACCGGTCACCTTGCCCTGATGCATCAGCGCGAGCCGATTGATGAATTGCTCGAAAATGAGGGTCTGGAAAAGTCCAGGCAAGAACAGCTACAGGCAGCACAAACCATCCGTGATTTTGCCTCACAGCAATTAGGCTTGCCCGACAACGGCAGCTATCGAAGTTATGTCGAACTGGATCGTGACTATGTGGTCTGGAATGTAGTGGCGACTCCGGCTTTTTCACTTAAACCGCTGGAGTGGTGTTTCCCGATAGCAGGTTGCGTTTCTTACCGGGGTTATTTCTCGCGGGAGGATGCAGAGGCTTTTGCGGCTGAACTAAAGCGGCAAGGTCATGATGTAGTCGTTAACCCTGTTCCGGCTTATTCCACGCTGGGCTGGTTCGACGACCCGGTGCTTAGCTCCATGATTCACCAGGGTGAGCTGTTGCTGGCGCAAACGATTTTTCACGAACTGGCGCATCAGCAGTTGTATGTGAAAGATGATTCGGTGTTTAACGAGGCCTTTGCATCAACTGTTGGTGAGCAGGGTGTATTCCGCTGGCTGAAAGAGGCGGGGCGAATTGAAGACCTGGTGCGATACCAGAAATACCTGACACGTAAAGGTGAGTTCCTTGATCTGTTAAAGCAAACATCAGAAGAATTACAGCAACTTTACCAACAGAAATTACCAACAGAAAAAATGCGAACGGAAAAAGCGGCATTGTTTGCACGGTTACGTGAAAATTATAATCTGCAAAAAAATCGCTGGGGCGGATATGAAGGCTATGATCGCTGGTTTGATCGTGAGTTGAACAATGCCCGTCTGGCATCAATCGCTGTGTACCGTGATCGGGTGCCTGATTTTGTGCGCTGGCTGGATGTCTGTGATGGTAAATTTCCGAAGTTTTACGCTGCAATGAAGCAACTTGGAAAGCAGGAAAAACAAGCCCGACAAAAACGGTTGCAGGGCCCGGCGGATTGCAGTGGTTAGCCGACGATACCCTGTGAGAAATGCGGGCTAGCTGCGTGTCGTTTCACGCAATTTTTGAATCAGTGCCTCATGGCCTGATTTCCCGAGATATTTGGGCGCAATCATTTCCAGACTAGTAGAGCAGTTTTCCCCCTGCGTGCAAACACTGTCTGCTTTCATTGAGTTGTAATTATCCATCGTGAAGGGTTTACCGGGAAGTACGCCCATCAACCTGGCCTGTAACCGGGATGCCCAGTCTGGCAGGCCGATAATTTTACGGCGAACGTCAATGGTTTTGGCGGTGAATTCAACTAACTGTTTCAATGTGTAGGTTTGTGGGCCACATAAATTGATATGCCGGCCAATATTGGTTTCATCGGTGAGCGCTTTGATGAAGGCATCAGCGACGTCGCCGACATAAACTGGCTGGAAAAGGGCATTCGGGCAGGCCAGTGGGAAAAAGAACGGAATCTGCTTCAACAGGCCGGCAAAGCGATTGAGGAAACTATCTCCGGGACCAAAAATAACGGAAGGGCGAAAGCTGGTGGTCGCAAGATTTTGGCCAGAAAACGTATGGACATAATTTTCAGCTTTGCCTTTACTGCGTAAATATTCGCTGGGGCCACCTGCGTCAGCGTTCAGAGCGCTCATGTGTAGCAGGCGCTGAACATTATTCTGCTTGCAGGCGTTAACCACTTTGACAGCCAGTTCCTCATGGACTCTGCGGAAACTGTTTTTTCCTGTTTCGTTCAGAATGCCCACCAGGTTAATTGCAGCGTCACAACCTTTTAGTTGGCTGGCGAGTTGAGTCGGGTTATGAATATCAGCCTTGATGAGCGTGAGCTGTGGCAACACAAGCAGGTGTCGATGCCGTTGTGGATGACGCGTCAGGATTTTAATTCGGTAATTTTCGGACGCCAGCTTTGCACTGATGTGTGAGCCGACAAATCCTGTTCCACCCAGGATGCAAATTGTCCGGACTTTCATTTTATAGACTTCTGTTTTTTTATTCTTGTATCAGCACGGTGAAAAAAAGAACTAGCCGCCTGTCATCGACATAAAACGTAGCACTTGATCCGGTTTCTCGCGGAATTCATGTTTTTCAGGTTTGATGTCAATCGCCTGACGGATGGCTTCTTCAATTTCAGTGTCACTGGCACCGCCACGCAGCAATGGTCGCAGCTCAAATTTATGCGCCTGACCCAGGCACATGTAGAGCGTGCCGTCGGCTGCGAGACGAACTCGGTTACAGGTTTCACAGAAATGCTGGGAGATCGGGGTGATAAAGCCGATCCGGAGGTCAGTGCCTGCAACTTGGACATAGCGCGCCGGGCCACCGCCGGGCATCATGCCGGGAATCAGGTCATATGCTTTTCCCAGTCTGGCCTTGATGGTTTGCAAGTCAACGTAGTAATTGCTGCTGGCGTGACGCCCTGTTGCTCCCATGGGCATGGTTTCAATGAAGCGCAGGGTAAAATCATGCTCAAGACAGAATTCAACCATGTCTTCGACTTCATTGTCGTTGATGCCACGCATGACGACCATGTTGATCTTGATGGGAGAAAATCCTGCTGCCTTTGCGGCCATTAAGCCATCCAGCACTTTCTCCAGTTTGCCTTTGGTGATTTCCTTGAAAACATCAGGTTTAAGCGTATCGAGGCTCACATTAATACGTGAAACACCAGCGGTTCGTAATGATTCGGCATGTTTGCTTAAACGCGTCGCATTGGTGCTTAGGGAAAGATCTTCAAGGCCAGGCAGAGCGGCCAGATCTTCGGCCAGTTCAGTCAGATTATGGCGTGTCAGTGGTTCCCCACCGGTTAAACGGACACGGCTGACGCCCAGATGCGTAAAGGCTTTGATAACCCGATGGATTTCATCGAAGGTCAGCCAGTGATCGGGGATTTCAAAATCTTTATAACCTTCTGGCAGGCAATAGAAACAACGTAAATCACAACGATCCGTCACCGAAAGGCGGACGTACTCAATCGTACGGTTAAACTGATCAACAAGCTGTGCCATAGTACAAGTATAAACCAGATTTCACGGTAGTGTGGTTGTTTGCGATCTATCACAGAAGCGCGTCCTGAAATTTGTTCTAATAGCGCCCTGTCAACTAACCGCCCTATAGTCTAAGCTTTTCCTCCACCACAGCGACTTAACCTGGATCAAATATCAATGGCAAAAGAATCAAAACATACCAGTAGTTCATTTCTGGTTGCTGGTGGACAGGTGCTAAGCTTGGGGATTCGCTTTGTGACGAATATAGCCCTGGCCTGGTTTCTAATGCCTGCTGACTTTGGGGTTGCTGCTATTGTCGGTACTGTGCTGGTGGGGATGAGCTTGTTTTCAGATGTTGGTATCAGAGATAGCGTTATCCGTCACGAATCTGGGGATTCAGACAGCTTTAATGTTTCAGCGCAGTTGCTCCAGGTTGTTCGTGGCGTAATTTTATATATCGTTCTGCTATTGCTGGGGCCACTTTTGGCTGGATTTTATGACGTTGAAATTCTTGATGAGTGTTTGATGTTGGCCGGCCTTTCGCTGGTATTTGAAGGCATGATATCAACCAGGTTCTATATCTTTGAAAGAAATGTAGACGTCATGCCAGGATTAGTTTTTGATTTTGTTTCGCAGCTAGCAGTGACAATTGTTATTGTTGTGCTCGCCTATTTTTATCGCAGCGTTTGGGTGCTGATGTTTTCCTACCCAATAGGCACATTCGTAAAGCTACTCATTTCTCATTACTACGCAAATAACTTTATAAACCCGTTTAAAGCAGATGTTGCGTACGTCAAGGAAATTATTTCATTCGGGAAATGGATACTTCTATCGACACTATTCTCGTTTGTAGTTATACATGCAGATACATTAATTATTGCAAAACTTGTCGATATTTCCTCTGTCGGAATTTATCAGTTAGCGGGTACATTTGCCGCTCTGATGTTTGGTGTTGCAGCATCGCTGACAGAAAAAATTGTTTATCCTGCAATTGCGGAAGCATCAAGGGGTAATGTAGATGATATGTCGGGTGAGTTGGACAAGGTTTTACAAGGGTTTATGCCAGTTATATTGGCCGGCACGTTGTTTGTTTTTGCGGTCAGCCCACTTTTTTTCCATTACCTGTATCGCGAAGAGTATCATCAGGCTGGTTATCTCTCACAAGTCCTTGTGATCATGTTTTGGCTTATGACCGTTTATGCGATACTGAATAGGTTGGCCATCTCATTCAACCACCCTCATGTTGCAGCAAAAGTTTCTGCTGTTACCGCAGTGGCAAGGGTTACACTCGGTCTATTGGGGTTTTATTTATTTGGTATGAATGGTTTTATTTTAGGGCTTACAGCAGGGTCTCTTCTTGGATCTTTTGCCATGCTCAGATGGTTGGAAAGTAGTCAGAATATTCATCATACTTATCTGATAAAACAAACGGTTCCATTGGTAGCGATAATCATATTTTATTTTGCAGCAAGCTATTATTTTAATAATCAATTGCTTTTTGCCTGGATTGCTGCAGTTTTGATTTGCTTGGGTATTTCAGTTTATCTATATCAAACCTATCAGCATTTTATTCCAGTGGCTTTAGACAGAATAAGAACCCGTAAAGCAGAAGTTGCTGATTAATTTGTCTGGCGTTTTTGCGGGCGTCTTCTGCCGCCGGGCTTTTGATCACCGTGTCTTCTTTTGTTTTGATAGGGGCGTTTTTCTCTTTTTAGAGGCGGCTTGGGCTGTGCAATTAAATCAGATGTGACGGCCTGCATCGGGATCGGGTTGCCAACGTAGGCTTCAATTTCGGGCAAATAAAATGAGGTGTCCTCGCAGGCGAAACTCAGCGCGTCGCCTTCTGCGCCCGCACGCGCGGTACGTCCAATGCGATGTACATAATCTTCCGCCGATTGCGGTAAATCATAATTGAAAATATGACTGACATCAGGAATGTGTAATCCACGTGCTGCTACATCGGTGGCGACCAGCACTTTATATTTTCCTTCTGAAAATTCACGCAGTAGGCGTTGCCGTTTTTTTTGTGGCACATCGCCAGACAACAAAGCCGTTGCGATGTCATTACCGTTTAACCAACGATCGACCGTGTCAGCGGCGCGTTTGGTGTTGACAAACACGATGCTGCGTTCGGGTTGTTGCTTTTGCATCAAGCCAATGAGCAATGGAATTTTTTCCTCGTTGGAGGGATAAAAAACGACTTGTTTTACACGGTCAGCCGTTACCTGTTCGGCCTCTATGTCAATTTTTTCCGGGCTATTCATGTGCTCGTAGGCCAGCTCCATCACGCGATACGAAAGCGTGGCTGAGAACAACATGTTCAGTCGTTTGGTGGGGTGCGACATGCGGCGTAGTAAAAACCGCAGATCCTTGATGAAGCCCAGGTCAAACATCCGATCCGCTTCATCCAGTACAAGCACTTGCACTGCCCGCAAGTCAAAAACACGCTGCTTGTGGTAATCGATTAAGCGCCCGGGTGTGCCGATCAGGATGTCGATGCCGGTTTTTAGCATCTGACGTTGTTTGTCATAGTCGACACCACCATATACCAGACCGAGTTTGATACCGGTGTGGGCGGAAAGTGTCATGGCGTCTTTGTGGATCTGTATCGCCAGTTCGCGAGTGGGTGCAAGCATCAATGCACGTGGCTGATTATCGCGGCGGTTTTCATCCGGGGGATGCCTGAGTAACTCATTCAGGGCGACAATCAGGAATGCGGCTGTTTTACCGGTACCGGTTTGTGCCTGGCCTGCAACGTCTGCGCCTTTAAGTGCGATCGGTATCGTGGCTTCCTGGATCGGGGTGCAAAATTCAAAACCAGCATCACGGATGCCTTGCTGAATTTCTTCAGGCAGGTCAAATTCACTGAAAGCAGTGTTGGTTAAATGGTGTTCTGTCATAGTTGATAGCATACCCTAACGCAGATTTTAATACCGAAGCAATGTGATTGACCTGTCTGATTTATCAGGTCTGATTGGACTTGTTACGGCTTATCGACTAGTCTGTTGGGGCTATTTTAAAAAAATATTGGGGCAACTGTGAGCGACAACATTCTTTATGTGTCTGATGACAGCTTCGAGGAGGCTGTACTGAATTCTGATTTACCCGTTCTGGTCGATTACTGGGCGGAGTGGTGTGGGCCTTGTAAAACAATCGCGCCGCTACTTGAGGAAATTGCGGTAGAATATGAAGGCAAGGTGAAGATCGCCAAGCTGGATGTGGATGCCCATAAAGAAACGCCGGCAAAATACGGCATACGTGGAATTCCGACCCTGATGCTGTTCAAAAAAGGATCTGTTGAGGCGACAAAAGTTGGTGCGCTGTCTAAATCACAGCTAACAGCTTTCCTGGATCAGAACGTCTGATAGATATTCCGGTTGTCCGGAAGACTGGACGGCCAGACGGTTTCGTACTATTATTGGCCAATAACTCTTACAGGTTGCGTGCGTTTCGCAGGCAAAATCTGATAGCAATCACAACAAACCTGATCACATAAACACCCATATCTGGCGCAGCGTGTGCCTTTCTCTTCACTGATGTACAAAAAATAATCTCTTGTTATGAATCTGACTGAATTAAAAACGAAACCTGTTCCGGAACTGATTGAGCTCGCAAAATCGATGGGCATAGACAATATGTCCCGTACCCGCAAGCAGGATGTGATTTTTGCCATCCTCAAAGCGCATGCCAAGAACGGTGAGGACATCTTTGGCGGTGGCGTGCTGGAAATTTTGCAGGATGGCTTTGGTTTTCTCCGTTCTGCGAATGGCTCCTACCTGGCCGGGCCAGATGATATCTATGTTTCGCCCAGCCAAATTCGTCGGTTTGGGTTACGCAAGGGCGATACGGTTTCTGGAAAAATCCGTCCACCCAAAGACAGCGAGCGCTATTTTGCATTGCTCAAAGTGGATGAGATTAACTTTGAACCACCCGAAAATGCCAAAGGCAAGGTGCTGTTCGAAAACCTCACGCCTTTACATCCCAATGAGCGTATGCGGATGGAGCGCGGCAACGGGAGTACCGAAGATATTACCGCCCGAATCATTGATATTGTTGCACCGATAGGTAAAGGCCAGCGTGGTCTGATTATCGCGCCGCCCAAAGCCGGTAAGACCATGATGCTTCAGAATATTGCCCAAAGCATCGCTTCAAATTATCCAGAATCCTATCTTATTGTCCTGCTGATTGATGAGCGTCCCGAAGAAGTGACAGAAATGGCGCGCATGGTAAAAGGCGAAGTGGTTTCATCCACTTTTGATGAACCGGCAAGCCGGCATGTGCAGGTCGCAGAAATGGTGATCGAAAAAGCCAGGCGCCTGGTTGAGCACAAGCATGATGTCGTCATTTTGCTGGACTCCATTACCCGTCTAGCGCGAGCCTACAACACCGTTGTGCCCTCATCTGGCAAGGTGCTGACCGGTGGTGTCGATGCCAATGCCTTGCAGCGGCCCAAGCGGTTTTTTGGCGCGGCGCGTAATATTGAAGAAGGTGGCAGCATCACCATTCTGGCGACAGCCTTGATCGATACCGGCTCGAAGATGGATGAAGTGATCTATGAAGAATTCAAGGGTACGGGCAACTCGGAGATCCATCTTGACCGGCGTATTTCCGAGAAGCGCGTTTATCCTGCGATCAACATCAACCGTTCTGGTACACGCCGCGAAGAGCTATTGACCGATGAAGCCGAGCTGCAGAAACTCTGGATTCTGCGGAAATTCCTGCATCCGATGGATGAAGTTGAAGCGATGGAATTCCTGTTGAGCAAGCTGCAATCGACCAAGACCAACGAGGAATTCTTCGAGGCGATGAAACGTTCTTAAATTAACCCCTTATATTTGAGAAAAAACACCACAGCGACAACAATAATCACCAGTTTGACGACGATCAGCAGGCCAAACTTATGTGCGGTGCTGAGCTTCTTCTTTTCAGTATTATCGGTCATGACTGTTCTCTCTCAATGGCGCGATAGCCGATATCGGTACGAAAATAAGCGTCTTTCCAGTCAATTTGATGGAGGCATTCATAGGCTTTGGTTTGCGCCTCGCTGACAGTCTCTCCGAGACCGACCACGCAAAGCACGCGACCTCCATTGGTCACGATCTTACCATCATCTGTTGTGGTGCCAGCATGAAATACTTTGCAGTCATGACTGAACGTTGCGTCCAGCCCGTGAATAGCGTCGCCTTTTTGATAGCTGTCCGGATAACCGCCAGCAGCCATCACAACACCTAGCGCGGCGCGGGGATCCCATTCGATTGTTGTCTGATCCAGTCTGTCGTCCAGAGCGGCCTCAATTAACTCCACCAGATCCGATTTCAGCCGCATCATGATCGGCTGTGTCTCGGGGTCACCGAAGCGGACATTATATTCCAGCACTTTCGGGATGCCGTCCGTATCAATCATCACGCCCGCATAAAGAAAGCCAGTAAAAGGATGGCCTTCTTCGGCCATGCCTTTTACGGTAGGTTCAATCACCATTTGCATAATCCGATCATGCATTTCGGCAGTGACAACAGGCGCCGGGCTGTATGCGCCCATGCCGCCCGTGTTAGGACCTTTATCTCCATTGTCGCGTGCTTTATGATCCTGTGAACTGGCCATCGGCAAAATATGCTCGCCATCGACCATGCAGATAAAACTGGCTTCCTCACCACTCAAGAATTCCTCGATCACAACCCGATGGCCTGCTTCACCAAAAGCATTTCCCGCCAGCATATCTTTGACTGCAGCGATCGCCTCATCTTCTGTCTGCGCAAGGATGACTCCCTTACCGGCAGCCAGGCCATCTGCTTTAACGACTATCGGTGCACCATGCTGGTGAATATAGGCAATCGCCTCGTCGATGTCAGTAAAATTGCCATAATACGCGGTAGGTATATGGTGGCGGTCAAGAAAGTCCTTGGTAAATGCTTTAGAGCCTTCCAGCTGTGCTGCCGCTTTACTGGGGCCGAAGCATTTGAGACCGGCGGCAGTAAAAATATCGACAATGCCTTTTACAAGCGGTACTTCCGGGCCGACGATGCTGAGTTCGATTGTGTTTTCCTGGGCAAATTTTAGTAATGAGGAAATATCCTCAGCATCAATTGCAACATTCTCAAGTTTTTCTTCGAGCTGGGTGCCGGCATTGCCGGGCGCCACAAAAACTTTTTCGACTTTGGGGGACTGGGCGATTTTCCAGGCTAACGCATGTTCGCGGCCGCCGTTGCCGATGACCAAAATATTTTTCACTGTCTGTGTTTGCTTGTTTTTAGAGATGAGAATAATAATACAGTTCACAACTGTAAGTCACTGGGTGTGAGTGAAGTCAGTTAAAAAAGTGTCGTGTTTTTATAGAGGTTCTATGAGATTGTAATGATTGTTTCGGATATAAGGTGCGATTGTCAGTTAATATATAAGGAACCTCTTGTATCTCTCAAAAATGATATTTTAGTTAGCAGCTAGAGTATCAGGACACAAAGGGAGCTTGAGGAACTTCCAAGCGCCAAGACGCTGCTTATCAGATCAAGCCCCTTTGTGTTTACTTA
>DTYI01000003.1 GCA_012961935.1 Thiotrichales bacterium
AATGAACGACGAGCAACGCAGAGTGGCGCTTTTTCAGGCGCAACCCGAAGGGCTGGGCCGCATTTTCCGCCCAACTGCGTTATCATTCACTCATGTAGAGTAACTACACATCGCTCATTCTGCCTTGCTGAGGAAAAAATGGGGCGCGGCAGTGATCATTGGGTAATTGAGAACGCCCCCTAGGCTTCTGTTTTTGTAATCACTCCAGTGGTTCATCATTAATTTGCTTTTATAACCTTCAAAGCGGTGACCGGCTTTTGCCATAGGCCACTGCATGTAGACTTCTGAAATAAGGAGTTAACCCGAATATTTCATGAAGGCGGCGCATGAAGTCATCCTGCCCATGAACTATATTTATGGAAACTCTGAATAATTCATCCCTGAATTTTCAGAGTGCAAAAAACGAAAAGTGCGATTTTCGTTTTTTGCACAAAATCAATCGCTTATTGCGATTGATTTTGGCGACACATCCCTGTATCGCAGGAATCTCTGAATAAATCAGAGATTCCTTAGCATATCAGGAGGCTTACAAACAGGTAGAAACTGATGGCAAAGAATGCAGACCTGCAAGAGAATATTCTTAACGCGGCCATGCAGCTGGCTGAGGCTACATCCTGGGAAAAACTTCATCTGCATGATGTCGCTGCGGAACTGAATATTTCGCTCGAACAAATTCGGCAACATTATCCGCAAAAGGATGGCATGGTTGAAGCCTGGTACGATCGCGCAGATGCAAGTGCGCTGCGAATCACCGAAAAACCTGGGTTTCTGGAACTGGATATTTATGATCGCCTGCATCAAGTCATCATGGCCTGGCTGGACGCATTGGCTGAACATAAAACGATTTCCCGGGACATGCTGTTATACAAACTGGAACCTGCGCACATACATCTACAGGTTCTTGGTATGCTGCGGATCAGCCGCACCGTGCAATGGTTTCGCGAAGCCGCGCAGCAAGATTCGACGCATCTACAGCGTATTTTTGAGGAGATCGGGCTGACGACAATTTATCTGCTTACGTTTCTATACTGGATGAATGACAAATCCGAGAATCAGCAGCGCACTCGAGCTTATCTAAAACGCAAACTTAAACGGGCAAAACCCTGCGCAAAGTTTATTCAGAACTGGTTTGGTCGGTCGGATTCCCTGCGGGGTAAAGAAACGAAAATCATCATACCTGACTGAGGTTCCTTCAATAATGGACACACTCACACATGCTATCGTCGGCGCAACACTTGCACGCGCAACAACGGGTAAGTCAGGAGATGAAAACACCATTCCGGTCAAAACCCGTGTCTGGATTGGCGGACTGGCAGCGGCTTTTCCGGATATTGATTTTATCACCGCCCTGATAAACCCCCTTACCTTTATCAGCGACTGGCATCGCGCGGAGACACATTCCTTTGTTATGTTGCCCGTCTGGGCATTGTTGCTGGGGATTGTTTTTGCTGTGACGGTAAAACGCAAACACCAATGGCGCGAGTTTGTCCTGATTTGCGGCATCAGCATCCTGAGTCATATTTTTACCGACCTGATTACCAGCTGGGGGACTGAGATTTTTGCGCCATTATCAAATTATCGCGCAAGCTGGGGAGTAACTTTCATCATTGACCCTTATTTTTCACTGATTATTTTTTTTGGTTTAATCATTGCGCTGATAAAAAATTCGCGTCTGGTTGCCCAGGTAGCTGTGGTATTGCTTGCAACTTATATTGGCTTCCAGTCGCTGTTGAAATTACAGGCGCATAAAATCGGTGAGCACTATGCCAGCGAAAATAAATTACTGCCAGCCAGTGTTTCTGCGCTGCCGCAACCGTTCTCACCTTTTAACTGGAAAGTTATTGTGGATGCAGGTGAAAACTACCATGTGACTTATGTTGATCTGTTTGCGGATGAAAATAAACCCTTGCCGGATAAACATAATACGGGCTTATTACACAGCATCTATTATTACAGGCCAAAGCAACAGCTGGCCTGGAAAAAATATCCACGATTTGGGGCAGGGGATCATGTGGTTCTGGCAAAACAGGTCTGGCGGCAATCGCAGTTTGAAGAATACCGCCGTTTCGCAGCCTATCCCGCATTTTACCGGATCGATAAAACGGATAATAACAACTGCGTCTGGTTCATGGATTTACGCTTCGTCATCCCACAGCGAATGACACCTTTTCGCTACGGGATGTGCAAAAATAAAAATGATCAGCGGTGGCAACTCTATCGCCTGGGACGTGGAAATGAAAAGCGGCTTATTTAGGTTGAATCAGAGAACGCAATGCCATGAAAGCAGTTCAGGACAGCGTGTAACACATTTCGCCTGAAATAATTTATGTTTCATCTCATTAGCAATGTTATACATACAAAAAGGCGCTCGATTGAGCGCCTTATGTTTGAAGTTAAAGAATTAAATTTTACAGGTCATAGCCACGTTCTTCATGCATGACGATGTCGAGTCCCTGGATTTCCTGTTCATCATCGACGCGTAATCCGCGTGTCAGTATGCCGACAATTTTCAGGATAATGAAAGTGACAACTGCGGTATAAGTTACTGTGGCAGCGACGCCGATAAATTGTACCCAGACCTGGTTGCCCATGCTGCTGATGCCTTCAGCAAAACCAAAGCCGCTGAAAATGCCGAGGCTGGTGGCGGAGAATACGCCTGCCAGCAGCGTACCGAGTATGCCGCCGACACCGTGAACCGGGAATACATCCAGTGAGTCATCGACTTTCAGTTTTTGTTTGAGGTAGTTGGTGGCGTTGAAGCAGATAATGCCGGCCAGCAGTCCAATGACCAATGCACCACCCGGGCCGACAAATCCGGAAGCTGGTGTGATCGTGCCCAGGCCTGCGACCATGCCGGTAACGGTGCCCAGAGCGCTGGGTTTGCCGTATTTCATCCATTCGAGGAACATCCAGGTCATGGCGCCCGCCGAAGCAGAAATGTGGGTGACAATCATGGCCATGGCGGCGTCGCCGTTTGCGGCCAGCGCGCTACCGCCGTTGAAGCCGAACCAGCCAACCCAGAGCATGCCGGCGCCCGCAATGGTCATGGTCATGTTGTGTGGCAGGATGGCGGAGGTGCCGAAACCTTTGCGTGGGCCGAGCATCAGCGCGGCAACCAGTGCAGCAACACCAGCGGTGATGTGAACGACTGTGCCACCTGCAAAATCATATAAACCCATGCTGCCGAGCCAGCCGCCGCCCCAGACCCAGTGTGTTACCGGGACATAAACCGCCAGTAGCCAGATGGCGCTGAAGATCAGCATGCTGGAGAATTTCATGCGCTCCGCGAAGCCGCCGATGATGAGTGCAGGAGTGATGATGGCAAAGGTCATCTGGAACAGCGCAAATAGCGATTCGGGAATATCGCCGCTGAGTGTTTCCTTGCCGATGCCTGAGAGAAATACTTTGCTGAAGTCGCCGATAAAAGCGTTGCCTTCGCCGAAGGCCAGACTGTAGCCGACGACAAACCAGAGGATGGACGCAATGCCAGCAATGGCAAAACATTGCATGAGGATAGAGAGCACATTTTTCGCCCGAACCAGACCGCCATAAAACATCGCCAGACCAGGCAGGGTCATGAATAGTACCAGTGCGGTCGAGGCCAGAATCCACGCGGTGTTGGCGCCGTTCAGGGAGACTTCTTCAGCCAGCAAAGGGTTGGCGAAAGACAGTAGCAAAATGAGAGAGAACAGTGGTGTGGTTTTTATTGTCATGACTGTCTCCGATCTTAAAGCGCAGTTTCGCCGGTCTCACCGGTGCGAATGCGGATGGTCTGTTCGATATCCGAGACGAAAATTTTACCGTCACCGATTTTACCGGTCTGCGCCGCTTTGGTGATGGCTTCGATGGCCTCTTCCAGTCGGTCAGCAGCAATGGCAATTTCCAGTTTTACTTTGGGCAGGAAATCGACCACATATTCAGCGCCACGGTAGAGTTCTGTATGACCTTTCTGGCGACCAAAACCTTTGACTTCGGTGGCGGTCATGCCGGCAACGCCGATTTCAGCAAGCGCGTCGCGCACATCGTCGAGCTTGAAAGGTTTGATGATGGCGGTAATCATTTTCATGCTTGTTCTCCAGATTCGGTGACTTATTAAAATGGCGCATGTACTAGTTTGTTATTTGCGCAATGGCGAAATATCTTACTACAAGGGTTGATTTAGGGGTAGAGGTCTACTGACATAACGCTGTCAGTAGTTGGTACGGATAATGGTCTGGCCGCGAAGCAACAATGGAGCAAGCTATGAATCAGATAGTGCCGATTGCATCTTTTCCCATTTTTATAACAGAAAAATTGCAGCTGGCGAAAGCGTTTTATACAGAAAATTTTGGGTTTGATGTTGCCTTCGAAAATGACTGGTATGTGCACCTTTTTACACAAAGTGGTGTGCAAATTGGCTTTCTGATGCCAGACCATTTATCCCAGTCCGAATATTTTCATGAAGCATTTAGTGGGAATGGTGCTATCTTCACATTAGAAGTTGAAAATGTAGACACGGCCCATCTGGCTGCAAAAGTGAGGGGATTGAAGATGCTTTCGCCTGTTAAGGCAGAAGAATGGGGGCAAAAGCATTTTGTGATCGAAGACCCCAGCGGTGTGAAGATTGATGTTGTGCAAAGCACGGAGCCCACAGATGAATACAAGCAGGACTATCGCTGACCGGGAGCTGATCAAGCTTAAAAATATTGGCCTAAAAATAGCAAGCCGGTTAAATGAAATTGGTGTTTATTCCAGAACGGATTTAGAACAGATCGGTGCTGCAGAAGCGCATAAACAAATCAAGCGAAACTATCCGGATGAAACCCTGGCTGTTTGCTACTATCTTTATTCTTTTGAAGGCGCAGTTACGGACACGCACTGGAACGACATTCCTGAAAAAAGAAAACAGGCATTAAGACAAATAATTAGTGAAGGAGAACAAGAAAATGATTATTGATCACATTGGACTATCCGTTTCGGACGTTGAAAAAAGCAAGGCATTCTACACAAAGTCACTCGCACCATTAGGGATCGCTTTTGTAATGGAAGCTGAAGGCTGGGTCGGTTTTGGAAAAAATGGCAAACCTGAGTTCTGGTTCGGTGCTGATGGTAATCCGCAACGGCCAATGCATGTCGCGTTTTCTGCGGAAAGCGAGGAACAGGTTAATCAGTTTTATCTCTCCGCTACGTTAGCGGGCGGGAAAGATAATGGCAAACCTGGAATAAGAGAGATTTATCACCCGGGTTATTATGGCGCGTTTGTGATTGATCCGGACGGTCATAACATTGAGGCGGTATTTCACGGCAAATAATAATATTTAAAGGAGAATGAAGGTGAAAAAAATTTTATTGCTAAGCGTGGTTGCAGGTATTGTAATGTTTTTCTGGGGATTTGTTTCATGGACTGTGTTGCCCTGGCATATGACCACCGCAAACAAGTTCACGGATGAACAAGCCGTTTCGCAGGTGCTGAAAGAAAACGCGCCACAAAAAGGCATTTATTATTTGCCGTTTGACGAAAAAGATCATGGTCCAGGTCAGGTCGGCGCATTCGCCAGCGTGTTGCCGGACGGTACCGCTATGAACATGGGTAAAATGATGGGGATTAGTCTGGCGACACAGATTATTTCAGCCTTTCTTGTGTTGTGCCTTTTGCGGTTGGCCTGCGGGTTGTCGTATTTGGGTAAGGTCGGGTTTTTTGCATTGGTCGGCCTGACAATTGGTTTTGCAAGTCATATTCCCTACTGGAACTGGTTTTCTTTTTCCACGTCATATGTTTCTGTAATGCTGCTGGATATACTGATTTCATTTACACTCGCTGGCCTGGCTGTCGCAAAATTTGCGCCGACAAAAAATCCATGAGGCGATGCGAGTGGGCAGAAAATTCCAGCCCGGAAGAACTGGCTTATCATGATGAGGAATGGGGCGTGCCGGTGCATGACGACCGGTTGTTATTCGAGTTTTTAATTCTGGAAGGTGCGCAGGCGGGATTAAGTTGGTCAACCATCCTGAAAAAACGCGAAGGGTATCGTGCAGCATTTGACAATTTTGATGCGAAAAAAATCGCGCGCTATTCGGATAAGAAAATTGAAAAGCTACTGCAAAACCCAGAGATTGTCAGGAACCGTTTAAAAGTAAATGCGACTGTGACAAACGCTAAACTTTTTCTGGAGGTTCAAAAGGAGTTTGGTAGTTTTGATGCTTACTCGTGGGGTTTTGTAAATGGCAAGCCCATTAAAAATAAATGGAAACAAATGGCTGATGTGCCAGCCAGTACAGCCGAGTCAGATGCCATGAGTAAAGATATGAAAAAACGTGGCTTTAAATTTGTGGGTACGACAATTTGTTACGCATTGATGCAGGCGGTTGGTATGGTGAACGACCACACGGTTGGCTGCCATTGTTATAAAAAAATTAACAAGCTCTGAGTTATATGCGCCGCGCTGACCGCTTGTTTCGGCTGGTACAGATGTTGCGTGTTGATCGTGTGATAACAGCCACACAGCTTGCAGATCAACTTGAAGTCTCTGAGCGTACAATTTACCGGGATATGCAGGATCTTTCGCTCTCCGGTATTCCAGTCGTCAGCGAACCGGGTGTCGGTTATAAACTGATGCCAGGTTTCCGTTTACCACCGTTAATGTTTGATGAGGATGAGATTACGGCTCTGTTGCTGGGCGCGCGGATGATCAAGGCATGGACGGACAAAACACTGGGTAAAGCTGCGCAACGGGTCATCGAAAAAGTACAAACGGTACTGCCAGATCATCGGCAAACAGAAATGGATAACGAAGAAATTCTGGTACCGGATTTTCATGTTGATGAAGTCGTTAAAACCAGAATAAATCAGTTGCGCAAGTCGATTCGTTCCCAGCAAAAAATAAAAATGGATTATGTGCGGGCTGATGGCCAGGGTTCATCCAGGGTGGTGCATCCTTTGGGTTTGTTTTTCTGGGGGCGTGTCTGGACGCTGGTCGGATGGTGTGAATTGCGTGATGATTTTCGCCACTTCCGTCTGGATAGAATTCAGCAGCTTGAAATCCATGCTGACGTTTTTGAAATAAATGCAGGCGGCAGCCTTCAGGATTATTTGCGCCAGGTAGAATGTGAGAACGACTTTTGATGCGAATTGTTTTCACCGCAAAGACGCGAAGAGCGCAAAGATCTTTTATATAGAGACCTTTGCGTCTTTGCGGTGATATTCATGAAATGCAACCTTAAAAACCTTTCTGGCTGATGACCCGCTGGATGCTGTTAAATCGACGCACCCATGGATTCAATGCGCGCACAGATTCCGGTAGTTTTCGCATGGCAGAACGAGCGCTTTCCAGATTTGCATAATCGCCCATCACCAGATTAAACCATTGCGTGCCGTTGTTATTAAAACTGTATTCGGCGCTACGGTCAGGAAGTGGATTGTCGGTCAGTAACTGTGAGATCGCTTGCCTGTTTGCTGTTGCCAGAATTTGTAGCGTGTAATGGTTGGGCTGCCGTGATAATAACCAGTCCGTGTCTGTGTGTGATGGCGAAGGTTTTTCTGTGGCGGTGACTGTTTGAGCGGAGCGGGTCGCTACCAGCGCATTGGCTTTTCTAACCTCGGGTGAGTTGGGGAATTTGGAACGCAGTTGTTGCCTGTATATTTCCATGCTCTCCAGATTGCCCAACGCTTGTTCTATTTGTGCCCTTAATAAAAGTGTTTTGGCGGTGTCCTGGCTGTGGTTGGAATATTGTTCCAGATATGAGCTGGCGGCCAGCGGTTTTCCGGCATTGAAGTTTAATCGAGCCAGTTGGTACAAGGCGGTCAGCTGCCCGGGGTTTGCCTGCATGGCCTGTTCAAAATAACGTTTGGCTTTTTCGCTGGATTTGGCGCGCAAGGCGCAGAGTCCGGCATTGGTGTAGGCAATTTCCGGTTTCGGGTTGTCGGGTTGCTTTGCCGCGAGTGAGAAGTTTTCATCAGCAGCGTTGTATTTTCCCAGGCTGCAAAGAAAGTTACCAAAATTATTCCGGATGATCGGTTCGTTCGGGGCGAGCTTGATCGCTGACTCAAAGTGATCGCGTGCCTGGCTGGTCTGCCCAAGGCGTTGATAAATTAGCCCGGCCACATGATGCGCCTGGGCATTGTTCGGGTTGCTCTTCAGGCTGTCGGCAACTGCCAGTTGTGCTTCAGGTAATTGCCGGTTCCTGAAATGGCCAAGTGCCTGTTGAAGCTGTTGCTGTGAAAGCCTGTCCCGATCTGGCCCAACTGGGCTGGTGCCGTCAGTGGCGCAGGACTGCAGTAGAATAAAAAATAATAGAACAAAGCATTTTCTCATACGCTATAGAGTAACCTGATTTGTGGGTAAAGGTGAAACATAGGTTATATCGCAGTACACTAAATGTTATATGTTTACTGATAACGAAGAGTTAGTCCGCCAGCGACTCTATGAGTTGCAACTGGAGCACCGGGCGCTGGATGATATGATTCAGCGCATGGCTGATGAGATCTATGTGGATCAGCTGAAGATTCGACGTCTAAAAAAACGCAAGCTGGAACTCAAAGATATGATTGCCCGATTACACAGCGAACTGATTCCCGATCTGGATGCCTGAAAATGAAAAAATCCGATTCAGAATGGCGCGAGAAATTAACGCCCGAGCAATATAAAATTGCACGTCAGGGTGATACCGAGCCGGCTTTTAGTGGCAAGTATTATCAGTATAAAGAGGATGGTATTTATCATTGTATTTGTTGCGACGCGCCATTGTTTCGTTCAAGCGAGAAATATGATTCCGGAAGTGGTTGGCCGAGTTACTGGGAACCCGTGAGCCCGGATGCGGTCAGACAACTGGAAGATTACAGCCATGGCATGACCCGGGTTGAAGTACGCTGTGCGAACTGCGATGCTCACCTTGGACATGTATTTGAAGACGGGCCGCAGCCCACCGGGTTACGATATTGCATTAATTCGGCCAGCCTGGATTTTTCAGAGAAATAGTTTTTTATAATTACTAAATAGAGAAGGAAACATTTATGCACAAAAAGTACTGGCTCATCGCCATTTTGTTTTTCATGTCATCAATCGCTTACGCGGTCGATCTTGAGATTGCGTTAAGTGAGGATACTGCAAATATTGAGGTGTCGACTGAATCTGATACGTTTGGATTTAGCGGCTCTGACTTGAATGCAGGTCTGTTTTTTAATGATGATGACGACTTTGCAATTTACGCCGGCCTGCTGGTTGATGGCACACCTGCGGGCGATCAGCCGTTTACCTATGGACTGGGTGGTAAAATTTATTACATCGATACCGATATCCCCAACGCCACAACGACTGCCATTGCATTAGGTGCCGGTATGAAATACCACATCCCTGCAAGAATGCCGATGGCGGTGGGGGCTGATCTTTATTTTGCTCCGGATATCACTGCTTTTGGTGATGCTGATAGCGTACTGGATTTCCGCGTTCGGTTTGAGATGGATGTGTTGCCCAACGCCACCGCATTTGTGGGTTACAGAAAGTTTGAAATTGATCTTGATAAAGGTGGAGATTACGAGCTGGATGACAATCCACATCTGGGGATTCGATTCCAGTTTTAATGGAATTATTTAAGGGCACATCTCATAATAGCTTGCGGCCTCTGCGTGACTTTGCACCCTGTCCAGGCTCTGCGTTGTGTTTTCTCACCAGGCAGTAAGCATGCTTTCGAAAACTCGCCTTGATCCTGAACAGGGTGCAAAGCCAGAGGTCACAATCTATTATGAGATGTGCCCTTAGACGTCTGCAGGGCGTCATGGCTGCCCTGCGTGACCCCGAAACAGGATGTCCCTGGGATCAAAAGCAAACCCACAAAACACTTATACCCTACCTGCTTGAAGAAACTTATGAAGTGGTTGATGCCATCGAGCAGGGTGATGATCAACATTTGTC
This sequence comes from Thiotrichales bacterium, assembly GCA_012961935.1. Taxonomy (GTDB): domain Bacteria; phylum Pseudomonadota; class Gammaproteobacteria; order CAZUMV01; family CAZUMV01; genus UWMA-0217. Next base: position 9,888 of record DTYI01000003.1, read on the forward strand.
CGAGGAACTGGGCGATCTTCTGTTCCAGATTGTTTTTCATGCGCAGATTGGCCACGAAGAAGATCGTTTTGATCTGGATGGCATTGCCGAGGCATTAAGCGATAAGCTCATCAAACGTCACCCGCATGTGTTTGCGAATACAGGATACGCCAGCGATGCTGAGTTGAACCACGCCTGGGAAGTGCATAAGGAAAAAGACAGGGAACAAAAACAACAGCACGGCACGTTGTCCGGAATTCCAGAAGCTTTACCTGCATTAATGCGGGCCGAGAAATTACAGAAACGTGCTGCCCGAGTGGGTTTTGACTGGCCCGGTTTTGAGCAGGTATTTGACAAGCTTCAGGAAGAACTGGATGAAGTCAGGGAAGCCATTGCTGAAAATCACGGCAAGGTGCGAGTGGAGGAAGAAATAGGGGATCTGCTTTTTGTGGTTGCTAATCTGGCACGTCATCTGGAAATTAATCCTGAGGAAGCTTTGCGTAAAACCAATAAAAAATTTATTCGGCGATTTAACTATGTCGAATCCAGTATTAAAAATAAAGGCGGAACGCTGGAAGCATCCAGTTTAGACGAAATGGAAAAAGAATGGCAAAAATCCAAACTCGATGAGAAAAAATAAACTTTATAATATTTTATTTAAGAGGAAAATATGTACGAATTTAATATCACGTTGAACCAGCCTTTTAAGCAGGCGATGGAAACAGTCAAGGCAGCTCTGATGGAAGAAAA
>DTYI01000004.1 GCA_012961935.1 Thiotrichales bacterium
AAAAATACACTTTGCGCCTGAATGGTTTTCTAAAAAAATCAGCTTCACAGCTTGCACAAAATCGCTCAAGCCATAGCAGGCTGTGGCTTTCACGATGTTTGTACAATCTGTTTTGCTGAGTTTTTCCAGAAATTCCATTCCCTTCATGCAATATGCGGGTTAAACCATTGTTGGCACGCATTCTGCTTTATGACTGTTGGTTTTTCACAACATTTATTATTTTAGGAGAGAGAACCCATGAAAATTTTGAAGCAAACAGCCATAGCGGCTGCGATTATCGCTACTTTCGGCGTGAGCGCCCAGGCGACAGCAGGTGTTGAAGCCAACATCGGCGCAACCAGTAACTACCTCTGGCGCGGTGTAACACAGACCAATGATCGTGCCGCTGTTTCTGGTGGTTTGGATTACAGCCATGGCTCCGGTTTTTACCTGGGCACCTGGGCATCCAATCTTGATGGCGGACAGTATGAGCTGGATTTATACGGCGGTTATGGTATGGAAGTCGGCGCACTGGGTCTGGACTTTGGCCTGATCAGCTACGAGTACCCCGTATCTCCAAGTGACTATTTCCGCGAAGTGTATTTCAACGGCAGTTGGAGCGTCCTCAACTTTGGCGTGGCTTATACATTTGATTCAGAAGACGATAACTCGGCTGAATTCAGCAGCGGTGATATTTACCTGAGCCTCGGCGCTGATTTCGATCTCGGTAATGACTGGGGTCTGGGTATTTACGTCGGTGATTATGATTTTGATGATACTGCTGGTGAGGATTACACCCACTATGGTGTGGCTGCTACCAAAGGTGCGGGTGACTATGGCGACGTAACTTTTGCCATCGACAAAAACGACCTGGACGGTACCGGCGCTGATGACCCACGTGTCAGCATTTCCTGGGCTAAAACCTTTTAAGGCTGTACTAAGCGTAATTTAAATCCTGTGGCTGGAATCATCCAGCCACGCATTAATCGGGAGAAAAACGATGAAAATGGTTACGGCTATCATCAAGCCCTTCAAACTCGACGATGTGCGTGAAGCACTCTCCGAGATTGGCGTTCAGGGCGTAACAGTTACCGAGGTTAAAGGCTTCGGTCGACAAAAAGGCCACACCGAACTTTATCGCGGTGCGGAATATGTGGTGGATTTTCTACCCAAGGTGAAGATGGAAATTGCGATCAAGGCTGACATGCTGGATCAGGTCATTGAAGCAATTACCAAAGCGGCCAATACCGGCAAGATCGGTGACGGCAAAATCTTCGTGTCTGATGTTGAACAAACCATTCGTATCCGTACGGGTGAAACCGGCCCTGAGGCCTTATAAGGGGAGGACATACTGTGGAAGAATTAACTAAAGTCACGGGCAGCGTCACTGAACTTGCCTATGCACTCGATACTTTTTACTTTCTCGTTTCCGGCGCCCTGGTGATGTGGATGGCAGCCGGCTTCGCCATGCTCGAAGCGGGTCTGGTGCGTTCCAAAAGTACGACTGAAATCCTGACCAAAAACATTACCCTGTTTGCCGTCGCCTGTATCATGTACATGCTGATGGGTTACACCATTATGTACCCAGGTGATGCTGGCGCTGGTGGCTGGATGCCCATGTTCGGTGGCATTCTGGGTAAAGCAGATAACGATGCTGCTACGGTATTGGCAAGTGGTGGTGATACATATTACTCCAACCTGTCAGACTTCTTTTTCCAGGTTGTGTTTGTTGCGACTGCCATGTCGGTGGTCTCCGGCGCGGTTGCAGAGCGGATGAAGCTCTGGGCTTTTCTGCTGTTCGCCGTCGTTTTCACCGGGTTTATCTATCCGCTGGAAGGCTTCTGGAAGTGGGGCGGCGGTTTCCTTGACGCCAAAGGCTTCAATGACTTTGCCGGTTCAGGCATTGTGCATATGGCTGGCGGTGCTGCGGCGCTGGCAGGCGTTATCCTGCTGGGCGCACGTAAAGGCAAGTACGGTGCTGATGGAAAAGTTCACCCGATTCCAGGTGCAAACCTGCCGCTGGCAACATTGGGTACATTCATCCTGTGGCTCGGCTGGTTCGGATTTAACGGCGGCTCAGAACTGAAACTGTCTGATGTCGGCGAAGCCAACGCGGTCGCATTAGTTTTCGTCAACACCAACATGGCTGCGGCCGGTGGCGTGATCGCTGCATTGATTACTGCTCGCGTGATGTTCGGCAAAGCTGACTTGACCATGGCCCTCAACGGCGCGTTGGCTGGCCTGGTTGCAATCACGGCTGAACCGCTAACGCCTGCTCCGGGCTTTGCGACACTGATTGGCGCAATCGGGGGTGTCCTGGTTGTGTTCTCGATCGTATTCATGGATAAAATCAAAATTGATGATCCGGTTGGTGCGATTTCAGTTCACGGTGTGGTCGGCATGTGGGGCTTGCTCGCGGTTCCGCTAACCAACTCAGAAGCCAATTTCGGCGCGCAGATCATGGGACTTGCAACCATCTTCCTGTGGGTATTCATCTCTTCATTTATCGTCTGGTTCGTGATCAAAATGATCATGGGCATACGCGTATCTGAAGAAGAAGAATACGAAGGTGTGGACATCGGCGAATGTGGTATGGAAGCCTATCCGGAGTTTGTGGTCAAATAAAACCCGGTAGTCGATTGGTAGAATTACGGGCGCTTTATGCGCCCGTTTTTTTGTCTGCGGGATTGACTGGCTAATCAGCCTGCATACTTTCAATACGTTTCAGATCAGGTTCTGATTTAGCTTCCTCATAACCTTCTTTGGCCAGTTGTTTTGTCTTCTCCATGGTTTCCTTTGAGGTCTGTTTCACCTGATCTGACAATTCCCTGGCAGAGGATTTGATTTCCTCACGTTCTTCTTTGCTACAACCAGTTACAACCAATGTTGCCACGCAAAGCGTTGCTATCAACACAGATACTTTCATTTGTGTGTACTCCTTATTTATGAAAGAAAATAGTTGCATGAACAGCAAACGAACTCAAGTCGTAACGCACGGATCAGGCTAATCGCTCGACAACCCAGAACACAGCCACCGCTGCGGCAACAATTGATCCACCTTTGAAAATCACAAGCTGATAAAAGCCAGTTCTGCGAACTAAAAAGGCTAACGGAAATAACGCAATAATAATCGCCAGCTGACCAAGCTCCACGCCAAGATTAAAACCCAGTAACGCAGTCGCCAATGATTGCGTGGGCAACGATAAATCGATTAATACATTTGCAAACCCGAAGCCGTGTAATAGACCAAACATAAATGCCAGGCTCCAGCGTGCGCGAGTAAAAATCGGCTTTAGATTATTCAGAGCAACAATAATAATTGAAACTGCAATGGCTGTTTCTATAAAACGGACTGGTAGCGAAATTATTTCCAGAACGGCCAGTGACAAAGTGATCGAATGCGCCAGCGTAAAAGCCGTGACAACTTTAAACAAATCAAGCAGTGCAGGTTTGAGCTTATTAACCGCTTGCCAACGCCGCTTACTGAAATAAAACACAGCGGGCAACAGCAAGGTTATTATAAAAAGGATATGGTCATAGCCAACCCAGATATGCCAGATGCCCTCACGAATAGAATTATAAAACATGCGCGGGCGGCCGCTACTTTGATCGCCCAGATCAAGACTATTTTCATCCGGACTTAAAACATAAGGACCGCGATTTTTTCCCTTACGCTGATCTAGCAGAACGCCTCGATGAGTGGGGTCTATTTCAAATAACAAACGATAGTTTAAATATAGCGCTGGGCCATTGACTTCACACACCAGACTATTCCTTAAAACAACATACCCACCATCGCTATGGCGCTCAAACTGGATACTCTCAGGTTTCAACAAACAATCACTTCCACCCCTTTTTACCTGCATCCTTGAGAGCGCATAGGCCACGATTTCTTTTTGTTTTTGTTTTACTTCTGACCAGGTTATTTTTTGATCCCTGTTACCATCCAGCCCGATTGCTTTTTCCAGATCGCGCAATGCAATATCCCAGCGCAAAGTCAGGCCGTCAGTATTTTCCTGCAGGAAAAGATAACTATCGCTGAGCTTGTGCGCCACAACAGGTGCTGAGAAAATAGTGAGCAAGGAAAGCCCGCAGACAATATTAAGGGCACCTCTATTAATAGCTTGTGCCCTCTGGCTTGGCTCCCTGCTCAGAATCAAGGCTTGCTTGTGAAAGCATGCTCATTGCCTGGTGAGCAAGCATAACGCAGAGTCTGGGCAGGGAGCAAAGCCCCGCAGGGCGCGATCTGAAGCATGCATCTGCGGCGTTACGAACCTTGACAAGGGAACAACCATTGCGCTGCGGTTCGTGCCTTGCAGCTGCACGCTTCAGATCGCGCAGAGGACGCAAGCTATTAATAGAGGTGCCCTTAATTACGCGCAAAATTTTCATGGATTCGCTTTATCAGGATATTTAAACGAACATCCTGTGTTTTGTTTTTTTAATCCAGTACAGCACTGAGCTGATGCGTTGATACTGTTTACTTTCCAGAGCTGACATTAAAACAATGCGAGTATCTTCTAGTTCTTTTTGTATTGCCCAATTCGATAACGCCAGTTCTAAGGCCTTATCTGAGTTTTTGTTTACCTGCAAAAAAAATAACGCTTCTTCGCGTTCATGCAGGCGACTACCACGTAGCTGTGCTGCACGATATCTGGCTTCGAGCTGACTTTTATACTGTTGAAATATTTTCGTCTTGCCTGCATGTTTTGCGGCAATGGCAAGTCGCAGTAAAAGCGCATCATCATGAACTTCATCAGCAAGTAATTTTAAAACAGCTTTCGGCTGCAGCTGTTGAATCAGCAGGTCACTGTAAACACGCAAAAGATACGGATCGCGGTGACCAAGACCCAGCGCTTTTTTGAAATGATTTTCGGCGCTTTTATTTTTTCCCAACATCAGGGCAGTCTCTCCCGCCAGGGTAAGCAACCATTGTCGTAATTCAACATTGTTTTGCTCTGGATCCCGAGCAAGTTGACTCTGAATTTGGTAAGCCCGCTCAGCCTCACCAGTGACAGCCATCACCTGGCTATAACATAAACTGGAAATCCAGCTTGATGCGACACGTGCAAGCGAAGCACAACTGGCGCGCACACCGGCATAATCCCCACGAACCTGTTGCACGACCGAAAGCGTCAGCCAGGCCTGCGCATGACGCGGTTGCCGTTTTAATAATGCTTTAAGATCAGTCACTGCTTCGTCATATTGATGGTGATGTTGGCGTATTGTTGCGCGTAATAAAAGAATTTCATTCGGCGGTTGCGTTTCATTCCACCACGTTCTTAATGCCGCCTGCGCATAACCGAACTGTCGCGGGTCTGACTGTTCCCGACCTGCTTCAATATATTTTTTTGCCAACACTATCGCCAGCGATAGATTATCTGGCTGCTCGAGTAATTTTTTCTGTAGTACCGATAAATTATCTTTTTTACCGAGAAAACTGACCGGTAATTTTTCCAGGACTTCATTCTCATCTACCGGCGTCCTCGGTGTTGCGCTGACATTCGTTGCGCCGCCAAAAAGCAAAACCAGGGTGGTGATAAAAAACCACCACCCTGCACTCGTGTTTATCTCAGTTGCCACTGGCACGATCAAGCACTGCCTGGATGTCATCACCGGGATTAATGGCCACTGGCTCGCCGTCTGCAGGACCGAAGAGTGCCGCAATATCTGCCTGTAAATCTGCATCATTGGCAATCTCCTCAGGCTCACTGTCCAGCGCTTGTGCCGCCAGTTCACTCAATCTGTTTTGAGGGGCTGGTGGTGGATTATTATCGCCACCGGAACTATGGCAGCCAACAATTCCCAGTAAGCTAATGACCATGAAAATCGAGATTAACTGTTTCATGATTACATCCCCCTTATTTAACAATTTCGTTAGGCGAACCTGGTACAGGTGTCGTCAGGTAGGGAAAGCTGTCATCAAACTGCATTGCTGATTGCAAGGCGCCGTCGGTGAATGCAAGCTGGCCGCTGGGCGCATCAGCCGCTTCACACAAACCCAACGGTAGGTGGCAAAGCGCACCCATCGCAACCCGCAGAACAATATCTACGACATCATCACCCGGACGACGTCCATTCGGGAAACCTGCTGCATCACCTGCAGCAACACCGATATTATTTTGTGCAGCTTTGGGTGTCGGCGGAATGGTTACGTTCAGACGCTGCATCTCTCCGACCGCTGTATTTTTATTTAAGCCCTCAATGCCGGTCAGAAACGTGGCAACCAGATCAGGCCGACCATCTGTGGTTGGCGGGACGACACCAAACAGCACTTCCAAAATCGGTGGTACGGTCGGGTTGGTGACATAATCCAGAAACTGTCCATCGTCTTTTGGCTCACTACCGTTAAAACGGTTTTTATCCGGCAGGCCGATCACCAGCTCATTCACCAGCGGCATACTGAGTCGCGAAACCTGTGTCCATGCACCGCCGCTAACGTTGGGCTGATCAAACGATGCAGTCGGATTGAGCACGCGCACCTGCGGCAAGCTGGCTGTCATCCAGGCGCCGATAACATCTGTCGAACCACCATTTGTCAAACAGGCAATCGGCACTTCCAGCGCAAACGTGGTGATGTTTTTATCGTCTATAATATTGACTTCACCATCCACCGGGCCGAGCGGATTGGTATTCACCAGATCAAACACTTCACCCAGATTGACGGCAAAAGATTCCTTGCGCTGACCAACAAATACGCGGCCGTCCTGTGCGCCTTGTGGACAGGCTGGCAACTCAATGTCATACATAAAAGTTTTGGCATAATCAGCATAACTTTCTGTACTGAAGGTTTTATTACCAACGTTATCGTAAGGTTTACCAAAAGTTGTACCGCCACCATTGCTGACATTAATGACACTGGATTTTGCGCCACTACGTCGGTCACCTTCGACCATCGTCAACGTGTAACTTTCCGCGATATTGACACTGCCCGGTTCACTGCTGCTCACCGGTGAAATGTTTTTTAATGCGACAGCAATGTCCTTGCCATTCACGGGCAAGGTAATGCCCGCACCGTTATTACTTAGCGTATTTGTGAATTGAAACTGGAAGGTAATGTCTTCCACAGAGTCACCATTGTTATCTATGTGAATTTCGTATAGCGCATCGGGCGATAACGAAAAATAATTCGGCCCGCCATAGGCATCCTGTAATGGACTGTAGTTAGAAATGAGGGTGACATAATTTTCACGACCCGGCTCATAACTGCGAAACAGATATAAATCTGTTCCATCCACTTTCGGATTTTCGGTAATAAACGGCGCCTCACGATGACTCGATGCCTGCGCCGTAAAAGTTGCACCGGCCATCACAGCCGATAAAATTAGTTTCTTCGAAAATAAATGCATGGTTATTCCTCTGCTTGCGTTAGGGATACGACTGGTATTACGCAAGCAAAAGAAAAACTGGATTCAGGAATCAGAAAATTTTAAGGAACCTCTGATTGATTCTGGATGAAGCAGGTTGCTGCTA
>DTYI01000005.1 GCA_012961935.1 Thiotrichales bacterium
TATGCTAAAAATGCTTTATTAAGTTTTGTTAAATGCTGTACAAAAAGAGGAAAGGAAGGAGATAGAGAAATATGCTAAAGAGCTTGTTGAACTTGCTAAAACAACTTTGCAGATATTCGAAGATGTAATTTTAAAGAACGGGATGCCTGAGGCATCCCGTTTTTTTATTTACTGAAAATCTTGGGGCCAAACAGCCAAACTGTTACAATCCCCGCCTTTATCCTGACATGAATTAAACCTATGTTTCTGGAAAGAATTAGAGAGAAGTCCAAAGGACTCGTTGGCGCCTTAATCGTTGGCTTGATTGCCATCACCTTTGCGTTGTTTGGGATTGATCAATATCTTGGTGGTGGTAGTGCCCCTCCGGTCGCAAAGGTCAACGGCGCCAAGATCTCGGTGCAGGCTTTTCAACAGGCGTTACAGCAACGTCAGCAACAGCTTCGGGATATGCTGGGCGGCAATATACCCGCAGGAATGCTAGAGCCAGCTACCTTACGCGAGCCGGTATTGCAGGGCATGATTCGCAATGAATTGCTGAACCAGACAACCAGTGATCTAGGTTTTGAGATTTCAGACCAGCAACTGGCTGACGCCATTCAGGAAATTCCTGCCTTCCAGGAAAATGGCAAGTTCAGTGCCGAAAAATATGAGCGCCTTTTGAGCCAGCAACGTCGAAGCAAAGCCGCATTCGAAGCCCAGTTGCGGAATGGTTTGCGTCTGGAGCAATTGGGTGAAAGTTTCCAGAAGACTGCATTCTTGCCGAAAGCATCACTGCTTGATTTTGCCAATTTGCGTGACCAGAAAAGAAAGCTTCGTTATCTGTTGCTGGAGAAATCATCTTTCAATGATGTGGTCGTTGAGGACTCAGAAATAAAGGCATACTACGACAATAACACGGCTCAATATATGACGCCTGAGCAGGTGAAACTGGAATACCTGGTGTTGGATGAGAAGATTTTGGCTGATCAGGTTGCGGTGAACGAAGAGGCATTGCGCCGGTTTTATGAAGATGAGATTGATCGGTTCAGATCGCCAGAGTCACGCAAGGCAAGGCATATTTTGTTAAAGATGGCCGAAGGCGCGAGTGATGTCCAGATAAAAGAAGTCGAAGACAAGGCCAGAGCGCTTTATGAACGTATCAAAGCTGGCGAAGATTTTATCGATCTGGCAAAGCAATACAGCGAGGATGATTTGTCTAAAACAAAGGGTGGTGATTTAGGTGAAATTCTGCCCGGGGATATGTCGCCAGAACTGGATAAAGTAATTTTCAGCTTGCAGCCAGGCAAAGTGAGCATGCCGGTTAAAACAACTCAGGGTCTCCATATTGTACGCGTCGATGAAGTCACAGGCGGCGAACAAAAAACGTTCGAGCAGGCACGCGCTGAAATCGAAAAGGAATATCGTCAGCGCGAAGCAGAAACCCAGTTGGTGGAAAAATCCGAACAACTGCTGACACTGACCTATGAAGAGCCGGGGACCCTTGCGCCCGCTGCTGATGCGCTGGGGATTGCCACACGGACGACCGACTGGATAACACACACTGGTGGTGCTGATGACCTGGCAAAAAACCCGGAAGTACTCAAGGCCGCTTTCAGTGATGACGTGCTGAATCAGGGGCGCAACAGCGATGTCATTGCGTTGGCTGACGGCCGCCAGATTGTGCTGCGTATCGCCGAACATAAACCAGCTGAACCTCAGCCGCTGGAGCAGGTGTCAGAAAAAATCAGGCAACAGCTTAGTGATGAGAAAAAGCGCAAGCTGGCGAGTGAAAAAGCAACAGAAATTGTGAATGCACTTCAGCAGGGTGGGAGTCTGGATGAGCTGGCACAGCAGGCAGGCGCTGAGATCAAACAGCCTGAAGCCATTACGCGCCAGTCCCGTGATCTGCCTGCGGCAATTGTCCGTGAAGCTTTTCGAATGGCTAAACCCACATCCGGTAAATCCAGTTATTCTGCTCTGGAATTACAGGCTGGTGATTTTGCCGTGATTAGTTTAGACGCAGTGCAGGACGCTGAAAAGACACCCACTGCAGCGGATCTGGAAGCAGCAGCGAGTGTCCTGGCTGACGCTTATGGTCAGCGCGAGCTCGATGCAGTATTTAAGGCAATGGAAGCCAGAGCAGATATCAAGATTTACCGCGAGAATCTTGAGCAAAAGTAAAAGCTCATGCCCAGGCTAAAATTGCACTGGCAAATTCTGATTGCCTTACTGCTGGCCGTCATGGTTGGCAGTATTGCGAGCAAGGAAAGTAGTCTGCTCGGCGTAAGCCTGCTTTCAATTCTCTCTTTCATCGGCACGATGTTTCTCAATGCGCTGAAAATGTTGATCGTGCCGCTGATTTTCTCATCAATTATCGTGGGTATCGGCAATCTGGGCAGTAAGGGAAACCTTGGTCGACTAGGTACAAAAACACTCATTTATTATCTGTTTACAAGCGCACTGGCGATTCTGACCGGGTTGCTGCTGGTCAATCTGATCCAGCCCGGACTCATTGATGGTGAGCCTGCTCGCAATATTCTGGGGTTAAGTGAAAATACAGAATCTGTCCTGGCCAGAGTTGAAGATCGAGGCCCAGCAGATGTCATTGCAATTTTTCAGCGCATGATTCCAGTCAACATTATCAGCGCGGCAGCACAGGGCCAGATGCTGGGGTTGATTTTCTTCAGCCTGCTATTTGGTTATTTTATCAATCACATTAACGATGGTCCGCGTGAGACATTGCGAAATTTCTGGCAGGGCGTATTTGAGGTCATGATGAAAATGACCGACCTGGTGATGAAATTTGCGCCCATCGGCGTGTTTGCACTGGTGGCAAAAGTCGTCATGATCTCCGGTCTGGCTGCGTTCAAACCACTGGCCGTATTTTTCTTCACTGTACTGGCAGCGCTGGCCATTCACCTGCTGATTACCTTGCCAGTTATTTTAAAACTGATTGCAGGCGTGCGTCCGGTAAAGCATTTTCAGGCGATGTCGGCGGCGTTGCTGACAGCCTTTTCAACCAGTTCTTCGGCTGCTACTTTGCCGATTACGCTGGACTGCGTGGAAAAAAATGCAGGTGTTTCCAATAAAACCAGCAGCTTTGTATTACCGCTTGGGGCAACGGTTAATATGGATGGCACGGCCTTGTACGAATGCGTGGCCGTGTTGTTTATTGCGCAGGCTTACGGTGCAGATCTAGGCATAGCACAACAAATCAGCGTGGTGGTACTGGCGCTGATGACATCGATCGGCGTGGCTGGAATTCCGGCGGCGAGTCTGGTTGCAATTACGCTGATACTGACCAGCGTTGGCCTGCCTGCTGAAGCGATTGGACTCATACTCGCAGTGGATCGTGTGCTGGATATGTGCCGCACCAGCGTGAATGTATTCAGCGACTCCTGCGGCGCCGTGACGATTGCCCGTACTGAAGGTGAAGAAACGCTGTTGACTAAATAGGCTATTAACCTGCCGTCGCCACCGTACTATAACCCCCATCCACATAAGTAATTTCACTGGTAATACCACTGGCAAGATCCGAACAGAGAAAAGCCGCAGCGTTGCCGACTTCTTCAATGGTGACATTGCGACGTAACGGAGCAGCTTCGGCCACTGAGGTCTGCAGGCTACGAAAATTACTGATACCGGCAGCGGCGAGGGTTTTGATCGGGCCAGCTGAAATGGCGTTGACGCGTGTGCCTTCGGGGCCGAGTGTATAGGCAAGGTAGCGCACGCTGGCTTCAAGACTGGCTTTGGCTAGACCCATGACGTTGTAATTAGGCATGGCGCGTACTGCGCCAAGATAGGAGAGTGTGAGGATAGCGCCGTTACGACCCTGCATCATCTGGCGTCCGGCCTGAGCGAGTGCAGACAGGCTGTAAGAACTTATTTCATGTGCGACACGGAAACCTTCCCGAGTGACGTTGTCCAGAAAATCACCTTCGAGTAATTCCTTGGGCGCAAAGGCGACGGAATGGATAAGGATATCAAAGTGATCCCAATAATCGTCGAGATGCTCGAAGACGGCTTCGATCTCTTCATCGCTTTCCACATTACAGGGTACGACGATATCTGAATCGCAAGACCCGGCAATTTTTTCGACTCGACCTTTGAGGCGTTCATTCTGGTAGGTGAACGCCAGCTCAGCGCCTTCACGATGCATAGCCTGAGCAATGCCATAGGCAATTGAGCGGTTGCTGGCAACCCCGACGATTAGTGCTTTTTTTCCGGCCAGAAAACCCATCTCGGACACCTCATGTTGATCTATTGTTTTTGAGCCTCTAATAATAGACTTGTTTTGGGTTTAAGGAAAAGTATTTTGCTCAGGCTTGAAAGGTTGTAACCTACACAACTTGTGAATTTGGAATACGTGGATATGGGTGGTCGTTTTACGTTTAAAGATTTTGTGTTGTTGACAGGGATCCTGATATTGCTTGCAGTGCTCTTGCTGGTGATGTACATGATCGACAGACAGTGGCAGAAGATGGCGCAAATGCAGGCGTTGATGGAAGAGCAGGCAATGGATATCCGTGGTTTGCGTCAGACTTATGGCCAGCTAGAACAGCGGATGGCTTCCGGTGATTTCAAAACTTCATCTTCCGATTCGACCTCAACGGATGGTATTTCAGCCGCCTTTAAACGTGCTTATGCCATGACGCAACAGCCGGATTATGCTGAAGGGGACTGGCTGATTTCTGCTTTTAATACAGGCCTTAAAACCATTACGCCGCTGGTGTCTTCTGATGCCTATGCTTCAGAAGTGCAGAGCTATGTGCTTGAATCCTTATTGATCAGAAATCCTGACACCCTGGAATGGGAAGGTCTGATTGCGCGAAGCTGGCAGGTGAGTGATGACGGCCTGGTTATAACCTTCCAGCTTAGAGATGATGTCGCTTTTTCTGATGGAAAACCAGTTACCGCAGATGATGTGGTTTTCACTTTTAACTTTATAATGAATGAGTCGATCGCCGCGCCGCGCCAGCGTTCTTATCTGGAAAAAATAAAGTCGGTCACCGCAACAAATCCTCATGAAGTCGTTTTTACATTTTCTGAACCCTATTTTGAAAGTTTGTCACTGGCAGGTGGTCTGTCGATTATGGCACAGCATTTTTATGAGTCTTACCTCGATAAGCCAGAAGAATTTAATCAATCAAAAGGTTTATTGCTTGGCAGCGGACCCTATCGGCTTGTTGACCCAAAAGGCTGGACACCCGATAAGGGTTTTGTGGAATTACAAAGAAACCCGCGATACTGGGGTGATGTGCAACCGAGTTTTAACCGAATAATCTGGCGGGTTATCGAAAATGAAACAGCCGAGCTGACCGCTTTTCGTAATGGTGAAATTGATAGTTATAATGCCCGGCCGATCGAATACAAAAATCTTAAGAATGATGAACAGATAAAAAAGAATAGTAATAACTATGAATATATGAGCCCGATAGTTGGCTATAGCTACATCGGGTGGAACCAGTCAAGAAAAGGAAAACCAACCTGGTTTGCAGATAAACGCGTGCGTCAGGCTATGACCTATCTGACAGACCGGAAACGGATTATTGATGAAATTATGCTGGGTTATGGAGAAGTGGCGATCAGTCCGTTTAATCCCCGTACCGCGCAACACAATCCAGCTTTAAAACCACGGGAATATGCCCTGGAGAAAGCGAAAGCTTTGCTCGACGAAGCAGGTTTTAAAGACAGTGATGGTGACGGCGTGCTTGAGGATTCAGAAGGCAAACCGTTTGAATTTGAACTGGTGGTTTTTCAGGATAACAAGGATTCAAATCGTACCGTGCTGCTTCTGAAAGATTTGTATGCACGCGCCGGAATAAAATTAATTCCCAAGCCAACCGAATGGTCAGTCATGTTAGACCTGCTGGATAAAAAAGATTTTGATGCAATTACACTGGGCTGGACCAGCGGGCTGGAAACAGATATTTATCAAATGTTTCATAGTAGTCAGACGAAGGCAGGCGGCGATAATTTTATTGGCTATAAAAATCCTGAGCTTGATGAGCTGATTGATAAAGCCAGGGCAACAGTGGACGAAGAAAAGCGCATGCCCTTATGGCAGAAAGCGGAAGCCATTATGTTTGAAGACCAACCGTACACTTTTTTGATGCGCCGTAAAAGGTTGGCGTTTATCGACAAACGAATTAAAAATTTGCAAATGACAAAGCTCGGACTTAACCAGTTGTTACCAATTGAGTGGTATGTGCCGCTTGCTTTACAAAAACATCACGAATAAAAATTGTTTAACTACATACTTCGGCGATTATTTTTAATGGTGCCCACTTTGCTGGGCATTACACTGGTTGTGTTTGTTGTGATGGCGGCTTCACCTGGCGGGGTAACATCGCAGTTGCTGGTGGATGGTTTTGGCATGAAGCCGCAGGAAAAGCAGGCGTTGCAGGAATATTATAATCGTCGCTACGGGCTGGATCAGCCGGCTGCGGTGCAGTATCTGCGCTGGATCAATAACGTTTCGCCGATTGGTTTTGAGATTTCTGCTTCTGGCGACATAGGTAAATTTTCTTTTACCAAAGGGACAGACCTGGGCGAAAGTTTTCGCTATGGTCGGCCGGTTTCCGAGCTGCTCAAGGAACGCGTGCCGATCACTTTATTATTAAATATTCTCACGATCCCGATAATTTATATTATTGCGATTTTGATTGGTGTGCGCGCGGCGACAGAGCGCGGCCAGCGATTTGATTTGTCTTCCAGTTTTGTCATGCTGGCATTGTGGTCTGTGCCGACCATGCTGGCTGGTGTACTCATGATTGGCTTTTTTTCCAGCGAACAATACTGGCACTGGTTTCCAACCAGCGGGCTGAGTGAACGGGCGGCACTGGATATGCCGTTTATGCCGCATTGGGAAAAGTGGCTGGATTTATTTAAATTATTATCAGGATTATTGTTGGGTTTATTCGCAGGGCTTTTGCTAGGAAAATTGTCTAACGCAAACTTGCGTAGCTTCATTGCGGCTGCTGTCGGGATTGCTCTGGGCACTGCAATGGCAAGTGTACTACCCGGCAAAACGACTTTGTTTGTTTATATTTTTCTGGGCCTGTTCTGGGCGGCCGTATTATGGGCACTCGCTAAAAGTGAGTATCTGGCATTGCGATTAATTTTCCTCGGCTTACTCGGTCTGTTGATTGGCGGTGTGGCTGGTCAACAATGGGGTGATGGACTGTTTATCCGTGGCTTTTTACTGGATCGAGGCTGGCATCTTGTGTTGCCTGTTGTCTGTCTTTCCTATGGCAGTTTTGCTTTCCTTGCACGACTCACGCGTTCGTCCATGCTGGAAAATTTGCTGGCAGATTATGCTCGTACCGCACGTGCAAAAGGTGTGAGTGAACGCGATGTGTTGTGGAAGCATGTGTTTCGAAATAGCCTGCTACCTTTAATTACAGTATTCGCCAGCCTTTTACCGGGTCTGCTGGCGGGCTCGGTGATCGTCGAAAGTATTTTCAGTATCGATGGCATGGGTAAGCTGGCAGTTGATGCGGTCAAAGGCCGCGACCGGGAACTGGTTTTATCGATCACATTAATCAGTGGCTTTCTGACGTTGATCGGCTACCTGTTGGCTGATGTTTTATACGCTATTGCCGACCCAAGAGTCAGTTATGACTGAAGCATCCATTCGCACACAAAGTTATGCGCGCCGAATGGTCAGGCGAACATTTTCACGATTAAGTGCGCGCGTCGGTCTGGCCTGGATTGGGGTGCTGGCATGCTTTGCTATCTTCTCTCCTTTTTTAGCCAACAGTCGTCCTTTGTTGCTGAGTGAGAATGGAAAAATCAGCAGTCCTGTTTTAGCCACACTGGGTGTTCAGGATGTGGTGATACTGGCTGCTTTTTTTGCGCTGTTAATTTTGTGGCGATTGAAGTTTTCAGGCGGCAAAAAGCTACTGTTGTTACTGGCCGTGATTGCGATCAGTTCGGTTTTGGGGACAAGCTTGCTGAATCCACCCAGGCTGACGATTTATGAGCAGTACCGCGAGCAGGCAGCAAGCGGACAATACGACTGGGTTATTTTTCCGCCCATTCCTTATTCACCTCGCGATTATCTGCGCGACCAGGGAGAAACTGGTTTGCTGGCACCCAGCCGCGAACATTGGCTGGGTACCGAAGAAAACGGTGCGGATGTTTTCAGCCGCATGATTCACGCCAGCCGGATAGCCCTGGGTATTGGTTTTGTCGCGACCGGCATTGCGCTGTTTATCGGCGTCATTATTGGTGGGTTAATGGGTTATTTTTCAGGCATTGCGGATATTATCGGCATGCGGCTGGTGGAGATATTTGAAGCGGTGCCGACGCTGTTTTTGTTGCTTACTTTCGTCGCATTTTTTGGGCGTAGTCTGTACATCATGATGGTGATTATCGGCATCACCAGTTGGCCAGGATATGCACGCTATGTGCGCGCCGAGTTTCTCAAGCTTCGGCAGCAGGATTATGTGCAGGCAGCAGTGGCTTCGGGTTTGCCGCTGCGCTCGATTTTATTCCGGCACATGCTACCGAATGGTGTTGCACCGGTGTTGGTGGGTGCGAGTTTTGGTGTCGCCTCTGCGATCCTGGCAGAAGCGACGCTGAGTTTTCTCGGACTGGGTCTGGTCGACGCGCCTTCCTGGGGGCAGATGCTGAATCAGGCGGTACGTTCCTCGACGTTTAACTGGTGGATGGCGGCTTTTCCCGGCGGGGCGATTTTTCTCACTGTGCTGGCGTATAACCTCATGGGTGATGCACTGCGGGATGCCATTGACCCTCATTTGAGCACGGCTGCAGATTGATGCATTCGGAATCCTTGCTTGAAATCAATGGCCTGAAAACCTGGTTGCGCAGTGGCGGCAAGGATGTGCACGCTGTCGATGGCATTGATCTTAAAATCAAGAAGGGCGAAACCTTGTGCCTGGTGGGTGAGTCCGGTAGTGGCAAATCCATTACAGCGTTGTCGATTATTCAACTTCTGCCGCAACGCATCAGTCAGCATCCGGCGGGCAGTATCCTTTTTGATTATCGTGATCTGAGCGACCACCACGAAACGCTGGATATGCTTAAACAACCCGAAAGCAAGCTGTGTGAAATACGCGGTTCACGTATCGCAATGATTTTTCAGGAACCGATGACTTCCTTGAATCCGGTTTTTACGGTGGGTGAGCAAATCAGCGAGGCATTGCGATTACATCATCTTGATTTAACCGAAGAGCAGGCGTTTGAAAAAGCGGCAATCGCGCTTGAGCAGGTACAGATTAAAAATGCTAAAGCCAGGCTGAAAGACTATCCGCATCAGCTTTCTGGCGGACAGCGCCAACGTGTCATGATTGCCATGGCGATCGCCTGTGAGCCGGATTTATTAATCGCCGACGAGGCGACCACCGCGCTGGACGTGACGGTGCAGGCCGAAATTCTGAAGTTGATGCGTGAACTTCAGGAACGGCGTGGCATGAGCATTTTATTTATCACGCATGACTTTGGTGTGGTGGCCGAGATGGCGGATCGTGTCGCGGTCATGCAGGCTGGAAAGATTGTCGAGCAGGGATCACTGGATGCGGTACTGCATCATCCACAGCATGAGTACACACGTGCGCTGTTGGCTGCGCTGCCACATAATCTGGACAAGCCTTTTAAGGTAGAAAAAATCTCATCAAAAACGTTGATCGAAACAAAACAGTTACAGGTGTACTTTCCGGTCAGGGCTGGTTTTCTGCGCAGGACTGTAGATCATATTCGCGCTGTAGATGACGTCGATATGACCATTAAAAAGGGTGAAATTGTCGCGTTGGTGGGTGAGTCCGGCTGCGGCAAGACGACTCTCGGCAGAGCGATTTTACGCCTGACAGAACCTACTGGTGGAAAGGTCTATTTTTCGGATGATGAAATAACCGGACTCAGCCGGTCTGCCATGAAAGCCTATCGGCGTGAGATGCAAATTGTGTTTCAGGATCCGATGTCATCATTGAATCCTCGTCTAACGGTGGCGACTATGTTGACGGAACCGATGGCAGTACACGGCATCGGTAAGTCACAAAAAGAAAGGCTTGCCCTTGCACATGATTTGCTCGAGCAAGTGCAGCTTCCGGGTGATTACTTGTGGCGCTATCCGCATGAATTCTCTGGTGGCCAGCGTCAGCGAATCGGCATCGCGCGCGCGTTGGTTTTGAATCCTGAATTTATCGTTTGTGATGAGGTGACCAGTGCGCTGGATGTGTCTGTACAGGCGGAAATTCTGAAGTTGCTGTTAAAGCTGCGTGCAGAACGCGGGCTGTCGTTGCTGTTTATCACGCATGATATCGCTGTGGTTGAGTACATCAGCGATCGAACGCTGGTGATGTATCAGGGGAAGGTGGTTGAATCTGGAACGACAGAGCAGGTTTGCCAGTCACCCAAACATGCCTATACACAAAAGTTAATATCGGCTGTGCCTAGCCTAAGCGCGTATTAACTTTAGGCAGAAAAGAATTCCATTCGGATGCCGGCGACTTCTATGATGTCATGATCCTGCAGTGCTTTGGCTTTTGCGCCAACTGGCTTGCCGTTAACCATCGGTGGTGAGCTGTTATCGCTGGCGTCAATGTTAAGAAAGAAATAACCGGTTGAGCGATGTGTGATGGCGCCCACCTGAGATCCAGGTTTGCCGACTGTTGTCAGTCGCTTGGTTAATGCTATCTGTTTACCAATGCCAGCACCACTCAGCACCTGTAGATGTGGTGCGTCGGCAATTGCGGTAGCTGATTTATTTTTTTTCTTTACGGGTTTTACGCCGCCAGGAATTTCAGAATGTTCATAACTCAAAACATGTTTGCCGATGGTAATTTTGTCGCCATCCGATAATGCACGTTTTTTGACGATTTTCCCGTTTACAAAGGTGCCATTCGTGCTGCCCAGATCTTCAATGAACGCGTCATTCAGAATCGTTGTGATTTTTGCGTGATGCCCACTGGCCGCCAGATTATCAATCTGAATATCATTATCTGGACGCCGCCCGATAGAGAAAATTTCTTTATCAAGCATGTATTCCGCAATTACTTTGTCATTGAGTGAAAGTATAAGTTTTGACATTTTAGTTCGTCATTCAGGTTAGAACAGGAAATCAGCAATTCTGTTTATAAAGGGTTTCGTTGCAGGATAGGCCTTGGTGGGCCTGGCCAGTACAACAGAAACATTATCGCGGCCACCATTTTCATTGGCCAGCATGATTAACTTATCAGCCGTGGCTTGAAGATTATCACTAAATGTATTGATTGTTAACAGGATATCTTCGTCATCGATCATATCATTCAGGCCGTCTGAGCATAAAAGGTATATATCGTTGGGGTGTACATCAACTTCGCTGATGTCTACGGCAACAGAGTTTTCAATTCCCAGTGCCCGGGTCACGAGGTTTTTGCTAAGCGTTGATTCTGCTTCCTGCTGCGAATAAAAACCCCGGTCTACTAGTTCCTGAAGCAGCGTGTGGTCAACTGTCATCTGCTCCAGAATGCTATCGCGAACTCTGTACATTCGTGAATCACCGACGTGAGCGACGGTCAGGCGATTGTCGTGGAAGATACCCAGTACGACTGTGGTACCCATACCATGATATTCTTTTTTTGAACTTGCGGCTTTAAAAATGGCCTCATTCGCGAGTTTGATAGCCGTACGAGCGATAATACTTTCCTTGCTGTATCCCGTCTCATCGCTAATCCCACCAGGCTCAGTTTCAGGTATTTTTTCATGGAGGTGGTTTAAAATAGTATTAACTGCAAGCGCGCTGGCAACTTCGCCGCTTTGATAGCCACCCATGCCATCAGCCAGAACGATGGAGCCCAAAGCAGCAGCTTCACCAATGCTGTCTTCATTCTGGGTACGGACTCTGCCCGTATCCGTTTTGCCTGCAATGTCGAGAACGCCTGTTAGATCCATTTGATTAAATTTCCTGGATCTCTTCTTTGCAGTCACGAAGGGCTTGCGCCATTTCCAGCCCATCCTGAAAACGGTTGCTAGGCTTTTTCGCGAGCGCAATATTCATGATGTAATCAATGCATTCTGGCAACTCGGGTAAAAATAGCCCCAGGTCAGTGTGTGGCTCTCGTATTATTTTGCGTATCAGGGGTTGAAGTTTATCGGATGTAAAAGGCAGTCGCCCGCTGATTAGCTGATATAAGACGCAGCCTAGCGAGAACAGATCTGAGCGCCCATCCACCTTTTTCTTTAGCAACTGTTCAGGGGACATGTATGACGGGCTGCCCAATACGACGTCGCTGCCATTTTGCGCGCCCATAAAATGCGCAACCCCAAAATCAGTAATCTTAAGTGTTCGTAATTGTGGCAGGTACATAATATTTGCAGGCTTGATATCGAGATGCACAACCTGACGTTTGTGTGCATAATCCAGTGTTTCTGCACATTGGGCAATCAGTTCAAGCGCAAGTTCAGCCGGCAGTAAATGTCCAGACTTGATGTAATGCCTGAGGTCATGTCCTTCAACACGTTCCATTACAATATAGGCCATATCGCCAGCCTGGTCAGCATCATAAGGCTTGACGATATTATTATGATGCAGACTTCCAGCGGTCATGACTTCCTGCCAGAAGGCCTGTCTGGTTATTTCAGGTTGAGGTTTTTTGCTACTGCCAGCTTTTGTCAGGTCAAAAATCTTGATCGCGACATCCCGGCCAGTACTACGCTCAGCCCCTTTGTAGACAATGCCCATAGCGCCCCGACCGATTTCTTCTTCCAATCGGTAGGCAGCGAGTTCCGGCAGTACCTGGGTGGGCATTTTGTTCATAAATAGTTAACACGTTTTACTGCTATGCGAGCTTGTTCGCTTTACAATGTTTTCAGACAAGAGCGCATTCAGCTTTTGATGGCCTCTTAAGCTTGTGTTTATAGCAAACAAGTGGGGTACAGATATACCCTGAATATTTTGAAATATAGATTGTTTCACATTTTAATAGGCAGATTAGTCTCTGTCTTAAAGTTATTGAATTAACTGGAAATTTTAGTGTTAATTATATTTTCCAGATTGTCGTTAATTCACGACCATTTATCGTGGGTCAGGCTGTTGCTTCCAGTAATTCAGCTTTGATTGATGCAATACCATCGGTCAGGACATAAGTGTCAAATCCTTCCAGCCCGAGCAGGAAAGCTGCCGCCGAACTGCGGCCACCTGTGTCACAATAGATGATGTAAGTTTTGTCTTTATCGAGCTGTTTCATTTTCATGCGTAAAAATACCAGGGGCAGGTTCTTGCTGCCGGGTATGTGTTGCTGTTTGTGCTCGTTTGGCAGGCGGACGTCAAGCCAGATGGCAGATTTCTCTTCAGCCAGTCTTAAGCCTTCTTTATAACTGATGCGGTTAAGCATCGGTTCGTTCATGAGTGCCAGAAAATCCTCCTTGGATAATCGCATCAGGCTGCCATCTGTGACCATGGTTAGTGTGGCATTTCGCGGGGTGTCGGAAATAAGCGCCTCTTCTCCGAAGGTATCACCGGGCCTGAGGTCAGCCAGTTTGATAGAGCCGGGTCTTTTCGGCAGTTTGCGAGTGGCCTGACAAAGCCCTGATTTTAATATATAGAAATAATCTCCAGGTTGATCCTGGTTGATCACAATATCTCCAGCTTTGTATTGCACTTCTTCCATGCGTAAAAAAATAGACTGAAGATTGGCGGGAGAGATTTTTCTGAATGCTTTGCTTTGCAGTATATTGACCATCCAGTCGGTATCGTCCTTATCTTCCATCAGGCTGACTTCATCGACGTGGTAGTCACCAGTCTGGTCCCAGGTCAGCATGATATCGAGCATGTCACTGGGAATTTTAATGTAGATAGCTTCAGAGGTAATGATTCGCGCATCCAGTGTCCTGGGCTGGGAATGTGCGATGGAATGTTTGGCCTGCTCAGTACCCGATTTAATAATATCGATTGTCTGATTGCCCTTGGTCAGCTCAATTTTACCCTCGAGGAGATAGATATGATTTTTATCTGATTCACCTCTTCTGAATACACGTTCGCCTTTTTTACCTTTGATTTGACGAACCTTTTTCACCAGCAGGTCAAAATGTTTGCTAGAGAGTGAATCCAGTGGCGCAAGTTCGCGTATTTTTCTGTGAAATTCTGTCGTGTCCATAATGATGCGAGTACCTAATAAGCGGGCAAGTATAGCTTGATAACCCGGCTCGAATCCATGAATCGGATCACGTGGTTACCCATCCTGGATAATCAGGGCTTTTCCAGGTTGAAGAGTCTCATGAACAGAGATGGCATTCAGAAGGACGAGCTTTTGTACCGTAATGCTGTAACGTTTTGCGATACCCCAGAGTGTGTCACCATGTTTTACGATATGCATTCCAGTACCGGCTTGACTGCTCTTTGAGCGGGAGGGTTTATTAGCAGGGATGATGAGTGTTTTCCCGGCGCGGATGCGGTTACTCGTTAACTGGTTGACTTGACGCAAGGTTGCAAGAGAAACGCCATAATGGCGACTGATATGACTTAAGGTTTCTCCACTCACAATTCTGTGCTGCTGTCCTTTTGCCAGCCTGGCGGGCGGTAATTTTTTGATGCTGGTGTGCAGGGCTGCTGTGTCTTTATGTTGTGCGAGTAGCTCAAACTGTCCTTTTCCTGGAGTGACACCTCTTTTATACGCTGGGTTGAGTCTTTGCAGCTCACGGAAATCAACTTTTGAATGTCGGGCTAGATGTTGTAGGTCGACGGGCTTATTCAGTGTGATGCGCGTAAACCCAGGTTGCCAGGGGATGTCGGGTAGCGTAATCGCATAGGCCTCCGGATTGTCAATCATGGCCACAACAGCGAGAAAGCGAGGTACATAGTTCATCGTTTCTTCAGGTAAAGCCAGATGCCAGTAATCAGTAGGTTTGCCTTTACGACGGTTTTTCTGAATTGCTTGATTAACCGTCGTGAAGCCCGCATTGTAGGCGGCCAGTGTCAGCAACCAGTCATTATCGAGACGATTATTCAATAAACGCAAATAGTTCAACGCTGCTTTTGTACTGACCAGGACATCACGTCTGCCGTCGTACCACCAGTCCATTTTCACGCCAAGTTCTTTAGCGGTTGGCGGCATGATTTGCCATAACCCACCTGCGCCATTACGTGAGCGGGCATTGCTGATGTAGGCGCTTTCTATGACTGGAAGTAAGGCTAATTCAGCCGGCATATTTTCTTTTTCCAACGACTGTAAAATATGGAAAAGAAACGGTTCTGCGCGCTGCATGACAAGCGGAATATAACCAGGCTCGCTTAAATAGCGTTTTATCTGTGCCTGAATGCGTGAGTTTTCCAGGTCAGGATAAAATTGTTTTCGACTTTTGAGGACATCCCAGGTGGTTCTGATGACCGGTGCTGTTTCGACTAGCTCGGGTTGCGGTTTTATAATTTCCGGTGGACGCGTTTCAAGTATGATTGTCTGAGGTGCTTCGGGTGCTGGAGGGGTGCTTTCGGGCTTAGGTGCCTGTAAGTTTGAACAACCGGCAGCCAGCAGAATAAATAAATTTAATAGAATGAGATAAGCTTTTGTATTTTTTAGTTTATCAGATTTCATGCAGAAGCTTCTCAAGGCTAATTATCTGACCGTTATTATAGGGACAGGCGCTGCAGATGAAAAGATGTGGAAGTATTATTATCAAAAAAGGATAAGAAACTGGTTTAAGATTAGTAGATGTTATTTCAAACAATATGATGAACAAAGCGTTAAAACAATACCTTGATACGTGGTATCAAACTGATGCGGGGCAACGCTTTACAACTGAAATTAAAGAAGCGATAAGCCCAATGCTGCGTGAACTGTTTGGCTATACCGCTGTTCAACTGGGCCAGTATCCGCCTGAAACCAATCTATTGTCGGAATCGCGTGTTAACTCGAACTGGCTAGCAGGAGAAAGGGGTGACACTATTTGTCATCCTGAGCAGTCACCTTTTGCCAGTGATGCTATCGATCTTTTGATTCTGCCTCATACACTTGAATTGTCCGATGATCCACATGCAGTCTTGCGTGAGGTCGATCGAATGCTGGTGCCTGAAGGCCATATGATTATTATCGGCCTGAACCCCTGGACAGCCTGGGGAGCCTGGCAAATACTGCGTTATCGTCGCGCCTACCCATTCTATACACTGGGTCGAATTCGTGACTGGTTGAGTCTGCTCGGATTTGAATACCTTGGTGAGCAAAGCTGCCATATCAGTATGCTTGAGATTCCTGTTCCAACCAGATTGGCAAATTCGCAGTGGATCAAAAAGCTAAGTCGCAAAACAGCGGAAAGAATAGCAGGTGGTTATGTTGTGCTGGCGAAAAAGAAAGTGACTACCATGACGCCCGTCAAACCACGCTGGCCTTTTAAACCAAAACTGGTCAGTACGGGATTTGCAGAACCTTCAACCCGACAGGTTAATAGGCAATGGCGCAAGTAGTCGAGATTTTTACCGATGGTGCCTGTCGAGGCAATCCAGGCCCAGGAGGCTGGGGTGCGTTGTTGCGGTTTCAGGGCAAGGAAAAGAAACTGTCCGGCGCCGAAGCCGAGACGACAAATAATCGCATGGAAATGACGGCAGTCATTCGCGCGCTGGAAGCGCTAACGCATGCTCGCTATCCGGTCATCCTCACCACCGACTCGCGTTACGTCAAGGATGGAATCACCAAGTGGTTATCTGGCTGGAAAAAGAACGGCTGGAAAACGGCAGCGAAAAAACCGGTCAAGAATATCGACCTCTGGGAAGTGTTGGACAAACTTGTTTCTGAGCACGATATCGAATGGCACTGGGTCAAGGGGCATAGCGGCCATGCAGAAAATGAACTGGTGGATGAACTGGCCAATCAGGCAATCGACAAAATGCAGCAAAAATCATGAGACAAATCGTACTGGATACAGAAACCACCGGACTGGAACCAGAGCAGGGGCATCGCATCATTGAAATTGGCTGTGTAGAGCTGATTGACCGAAGGCTCACCGGGAATGATTACCACCAGTATTTACAGCCCGATCGGTTGATTGATGAAGCCGCGATGGAAGTGCACGGGATCACCAATGAGTTTCTGGAAGACAAGCCGAGAATGGCGGATATCGCTGACGATTTCATTGAATATATCAATGGTGCCGAGCTGATCATTCACAACGCGCCTTTCGATGTGGGTTTCATCAATGCAGAACTGGCATTACTGGAGAACGGCCAACGACTCAAGGATTTCGCATCAGTCACTGACAGCCTGGAAATGGCGCGTCACATGCACCCGGGGCAACGCAACAGCCTGGATGCGCTCTGTAAACGTTACGAAATCGACAACTCTCAACGTGAACTGCACGGCGCATTACTCGACGCGCGGATACTGGCCGAAGTCTATCTGGCGATGACGGGTGGCCAGACGAGTCTGGTGCTGGGTGAGGAACAAGCGGACGCTGATGGGCAGATGAACATTGTTCATCACCCTGTCAGTTACACAGGCAGTCTAAGTGTTATCAAGGCAAGCAACAGTGATCTGGAAGCCCATGAAAAAATGCTGGATACCATCGAAAAAAACGCAGGGAAAACCATCTGGCGCCTGGAAAATATTGAATCATAAAATAAAATTAATGCTTCAGTAACCGCTCCTTTTGCCGCTGCCAGTCACGGTCTTTTTCAGTGGCGCGTTTGTCATGTTTTTTCTTGCCCTTGCCAAGACCAAGCTGGAGTTTTACGCGGCCATTTTTCCAGTGCAGGTTTAACGGCACCAGCGTATACCCTTTGCGCTCGACTGCACCGATCATTTTATCTAGCTCATTTCGGTGCAAAAGCAGTTTACGTGTGCGAGTCGGATCCGGATTGATATGGGTGGAGGCAGATACCAGCGGAATAATATGCGCGCCAAAAAGATAAGCCTCACCATCTTTGATGACCGCATAACTTTCAGTCAGTTGTACTTTTCCTTCCCGCAGACTTTTCACTTCCCAGCCTTCCAGTGCGAGCCCGGCCTCAAAATCTTCTTCAATCTGAAATTCAAAACGCGCCTTTTTATTTTGCGCAATTAGCGCCGGTGATTTTTTCTTTGCTTTAGCCATGGCGCATTATAGCCAGCTTGA
>DTYI01000006.1 GCA_012961935.1 Thiotrichales bacterium
CAACGGATTAAGGCGAATGACGGGGCGCATTTTTTTCGTCTCTTTTTTGTCGCGTTACAAAAAAGGGACTTGCGCATCTGCGATGAGGTTTAAAAAAGAACAAATTCAAAAATGCACAAAATCAATTCCAATAGATTTTCTTATTGAATTGAATTCCACTGTTAATTTAAGCTGAGAAATATTTTTTAACTATTCGGCGGATGACGCAAGCTTATCCGCCCTACGAGATCTACCATTGATAGTATTCCTATTTAACTTGTCATCCTCTTCCGAAAAAAGTTTTACAAGTTCAGAATAGCGCAGCCCATCCGGATGTTCTCGAAGAAGATTAAACGCAATGTTTTTGATTCTCTCAGTAATTTTCTTCGACATTACTTCCTCTTTTTATGTAAGCACAACTCATTGCTAAACTTCCAACCCCCGCAAATACTCCGCAAACCCCTCCCCCAATTCATCATGCTTCAGCGCATATTCCACATTCGCCTGCAAATACCCCAACTTGTCGCCACAGTCATATCGCTTGCCGGTAAATTCATACGCCAGCACGCGTTCTTTTTGAAGCAATTCAGCAATCGCATCGGTTAATTGAATCTCTCCGCCCGCACCGCTGGGGATGGTTTCAAGCAAATCAAAAATATGCGGTGTGAGGATATATCGACCCACGACAGAAATATTTGAAGGTGCGTCTTCGGGCGCAGGTTTTTCAACCATGCCGCTGACACTCCACAATCGGTCACCTGCTTTTTCAGCATCAACCACACCGTATTTTGAAGTGTCTTCCATGGGCACCTGTTGTGCGCCTAAAACTGAGCAGCCATGATATTCATACGTTTCAACCATTTCCTGCAAGCAGGTTTTGCCGTTTCCCATGATAAGGTCGTCTGCCAGGAGTACTGCAAAGGGTTCATTTCCGACAGCAGGACGTGCACAGGAGACTGCGTGCCCCAGACCTAAGGCATCTGCCTGACGCAGATAGATGCAGGAAACACCTTTGGGTAAAATGCCTTTCACTGTTTCCAGCAACGCTGTTTTGTTTTTAAGTTCGAGTTCGGCTTCTAGTTCGTAGGCTTTATCGAAATGATCAGCAATCGAACGCTTGTTGCGCCCGGTTACAAAGATCAGCTCAGTGATGCCCGCTGAAACTGCTTCTTCTGCGGCATATTGAATCAGGGGTTTGTCGACCACTGTCAGCATTTCTTTCGGATTTGCTTTGGTTGCGGGTAAAAAGCGGGTACCCATTCCGGCTACTGGAAAGACAGCTTTTCTGATTTTTTGCGGCATGGTACTTACATCCTGTCATTGAGTTACTGATTATTCTAAAAGGTTATTATGAAGACCCAGTTTATCCAAGTTAGATTCAGGAAAGTGTGATCAGGATTTCATTCAGGGCTTTATTTGGGTCGTCTGCTTGTGTAATCGGGCGACCAATCACCAGATAATCGCTACCCGCTGCAATCGCGTCTTGAGGTGTCATAATTCGGCGCTGATCATTCGTTGCTGAGCCAGCCGGTCTGATCCCGGGTGTTACCAGCGTAAAATCCTGTCCGCAGGCTTTGCGGATTGTACTGGCCTCCTGTGCCGAACAGACTACGCCATCTGCGCCAGATAGTTGCGCCAGTTTGGCCAGGGACAGAACCTGTCGCTCCGGGCTGTGGTTGATACCAATCTGGTTTAGATCTGACTGTGACATCGAAGTTAAAACGGTGACCGCTATCAGCAAAGGACGCTGGCGTTGTTCTGCCATCGCACTGCTGGCCGCTTCGATCATTTGTTGTCCACCTGAGGCGTGAACATTGATCATCCAGACGCCCAGTTGAGCCGCGACTCTGCAGGCTGAGGCTGTTGTGTTCGGAATGTCATGGAATTTAAGGTCGAGGAAAATTTCGAAGCCCTGTTTTTGTAATTGCTCGACCAAAGCAGGCCCGCCTGTGAGAAATGATTCAAAGCCGATTTTCAGGCGGCAAGTTTTCGGATCAATTGTCTGTGCAAATTCCAGCACTTCGCTTGCTGTTGGAAAGTCCAGCGCTACGATGATTGGTGAATGTGTCAATGCTCAGATTTTTCCAGTTGTGGATAAAAAAGTCGTCCGGGTCGGACCGTATCCCAGTTTTTGCACGTGGGACATTGCCAGAACAAGGTGTTGGATTCAAAACCACAGTGCTTGCACCCGTAGGCTTTATAGGTAGACAGTTCGTGGTCTAGCAAATGGTAAAGCGCTGCAAAAATATTTTTTATGTCACCTTCTGATTTATCGCGCATCATTTCAAGATAGCGTTTGACCAGCTTAGGAGACGCGTCTTTGCGGGTTAATTCAGATTCCAGCAGTGCCTGCACTTCATCCTCTTCGCCAGCATTCTTATATGCCTGCAGCAAGGCCAGGCGATTGGCTGCTTTTTGTTTGCCACCCTGTTTATCCAGAAAACGAATAAAGCGTTCTGGCTCATTTTCGGCATTATAAACATGGGCCAATTTAGTGAAAATAAGGGGTGCAAAATAGCGATTAATTTCTAATGCGTACAAATAACTTTTGATGGCCTGGCGAATATTTTTTTCAGCCACATGACTGTCTCCCATCATGATGTGTGCACGAACACAGGTCTTGTCTGCTGCAATGGCTTTTTTCAGGTTTTGCTGAACCTGTTGCAGATTGCCAGGATTTTCTAGCGCAGCCAGCTCACAGTAATATTGCGCCAGTATTGAAGACTGTTGTTTATCACCCAGTCGTATTATTTGTTGTGTCATTTCGATGGCTTTCTGCCATTCTTTTTCCTGCTCGTAAATTTCTCTAAGTTGTTTGTAGACTTTAGGGTTTTTACTTTTTGCGTCCAGCATTTTGCTAAAAATATTTTCAGCACGATCCAGCACACCCGCCTTGAGGTAATCGGTTCCTAATTCCAGCAATGCCTGATTTCTTTGCTGCTGTTCAAGATTAGGTCGTGCAATGATGTTCTGGTGGATTCGAATAGCACGATCGACTTCACCTCGTCGTCTAAACAAGGCGCCCAGAACCAGATGCGTCTCAACTGTTTCGTGGTCTGCATCAACAACATTAATCAGTGCTTCAATTGCTTTATCAGGCTGCTCGTTGAGCAGGTAATTAAATCCTTGAATGTACTGTCTGTTAATTTCGGGCGAACAATCCTGCTGCTGAAGTTTTTTGGATGATCGAGCAATCCACCAGCCACTTGCAGCCGCAACAGGAAGGAGTAACCATAATAAGGATTCCATTAGCGTATCTGTCTGGAGAAATATTCGGGTTTCATTTTACAAAATGATCCGAGGGTATAAGTAGCTGGATAATCATCATTACATATAATGTCTGTTTCACATGTGATTATACGTCTAATCGTCATCCCTGATGGGTAATTTACGCAGGTTGGAGATTTCCGCCTCAGCTGCGGTAAGTTTTTTTTGCATCTGACGATACCGGCGTTGTTTGCCCAATGCCCGGGACCAGGCAATCATCCAGCCCAGTATCGCACCCAGTAACAGACTAACGGAAATAACTAAAGATATCGGTGCCTCAATACTTGAGAAATAGTAATTGATTGTCACCTTGCCAGGATTTTGTACGGTGAAAATAATTCCAAGAAGAACTGTAGCTGAAAGCAAAAAGATTTTGAAAAGGGCATTCATAACCTGCTGCTAATCAATAATAGGCCTTCCCAATGAATTATTGACTCTTTCGCGCAGTTGCTTTCCTGGCTTGAAATGTGGCACTGACTTACCCGGCAATGAAACAGACTCGCCTGTCTTGGGGTTGCGGCCTATCCGCTCAGGCCGATAATGCAATGAAAAACTACCAAAGCCACGAATCTCAATGCGTTGTCCATTTGCCAGCGAATCACTCATTTGGTCGAGCATGAGTTTGACCGAGAGCTCAATATCTTTGACGGCTAGATGCGTCTGATCTCTCGCTAATATTTCTATCAGGTCAGATTTAGTCATGGTTCCACTTTTTGTTCTACAGTTTATTATAGCCAGACCCATTCAGGGTCTGGCCTGTATTTAAGGGATCAAGCCTTATTCTTCAGATTCCCCACCTATTTTCTGCTTGAGATCTTTCAGCTGATCATGCATGACGTTAGACCCGCCCGCCTGATTGCTATAACCCTGAATGACCTCGGCTTCCTCATCATATTCCTTGGCTTTAATAGAAAGACTGATGTTTCGTTTTTTGCGGTCAATACCCATAAATTTAGCTTCAACCTCATCTCCCACTTTAAGTATGCTGGATACATCTTCAACCCGGTCACGGGAAATTTCGGAAGCGCGTAAAATTCCTTCAACCGAATCCGCCAGCTCAATCACAGCATATTTAGTATCCACTTCCTTGACGACACCTTTAACAATACTGCCCTTGGGATTCGCGGCCATAAAGTTGGAGAAAGGATCCTGATCCAGCTGTTTAATGCCCAGCGAAATACGCTCACGCTCAGGATCAACAGCCAGTACTACAGCTTCGACCTCATCACCTTTCTTGTAATCACGGACCGCTTCTTCACCTGGCAGAGACCAGGAAATATCGGAGAGGTGTACCAGTCCGTCAATGCCACCATCAAGTCCAATAAAGAGACCAAAGTCAGTCGTTGATTTGATCTGACCTTTGACGCGATCGCCTTTGCTATGCGTGGCTGCAAAATCATCCCAGGGATTCGTCTGGCACTGCTTCATGCCCAGAGAAATCCTGCGGCGTTCCTCATCAATGTCAAGAATCATCACTTCAACTTCCTGACCAAGATGGACCATTTTATTAGGATTAACATTCTTGTTTGTCCAGTCCATTTCAGAGACGTGCACCAGACCTTCAACACCGTCCTCGATCTCAACAAAGCAGCCGTAGTCAGTGATATTGGTGACATGACCAAACAGGCGGGTGTTTTCAGGATAGCGGCGAATCAGATCAGCCCATGGATCATCTCCCAGTTGTTTGAGTCCAAGAGAAACACGATTCTTTTCACGATCAAATTTGAGTACTTTGACTTCGATTTCCTGCCCAACCTCGACAACCTCAGATGGATGTTTGACGCGCTTCCAGGCCATATCGGTAATATGAAGCAGGCCGTCAATTCCACCCAGATCAAGAAAGGCGCCATAATCAGTCAGGTTCTTGACGACACCTTTGATGGTCATGCCTTCTTCAAGGTTTTCTAACAGGGCTTCGCGTTCTGCGCTGTATTCTGATTCAACAACTGCGCGGCGTGAAACGACAACATTATTGCGTACCGGATCAAGCTTGATCAGCTTGAATTCAAGTTCTTTGCCTTCCAGATAAGCTGTATCACGTACGGGCCGAACATCCACCAGTGAACCCGGTAAAAATGCTCTCACACCATCCAGTTCGACTGTAAAGCCGCCTTTGACCTTGCCGGTAATTACGCCGGTAATAATATCGCCGTTCTCCTGAGCAATCTCAAGCTCTTTCCAGACGCGGGCGCGCTTGGCTTTTTCGCGTGAAAGACGGGTTTCACCATAACCATCCTCCACTGCGTCAAGGGCGACTTCTACCACGTCACCCTTTTGAATTTCGATTTCACCGTTCATGCCGGTGAATTGCTCAATGGGGATAACACCCTCTGACTTGAGCCCGGCACTGACGATTACGACGTCTGGACGTATATCAATTACGGTGCCGTTAATAATGGCGCCTGGCTTCATTTCGGTATGTACCAGGCTCTCTTCAAATAATTCTGCGAAACTTTCTGACATGAAAAAAATAAACCTGTGAACCAGGAATTAGGTTCACTTCACTGTTAAATTAAAATTCAGTATGCGCCTTCGAGCGCGTACCACCTACCTTCTTTTCGATGAGTGTCATCACTTTATCTACGACTTCATCAATGGATAAATATGAGCAATCCAGCACCTCTGCATCCTCTGCAGCTTGCAAAGGCGCAACAGCCCTTTCAGCATCTCGCTTGTCGCGGGCGGCCATCTCATGAAAAAGGGCGTCAATACTAAACTCAAATCCCTGTTCTTTCAACTGCTTATGTCTTCTTTTCACCCTTTCTTCCAGACAGGCTGTTAAAAATATTTTTACAGGCGCGTCCGGAAAAACGACAGTTCCCATGTCCCGGCCGTCTGCCACCAGCCCTGGTGGTTGCCGAAAATTTTGTTGCCGTGCCAGCAAAGCCTTACGCACTGCGGGTATGGCGGCCACCTGCGAAGCCGCATCTCCACAGGTTTCAGTGCGCAGATCGGTCGTGACGTCAACCGCCTTGAGTAAAACCTGCGGTTCGCCCCGCTCATTTTCCTGAAATACCACGTCAAGGTTATTGGCCAGCGAGACCAGTGCATCCGCATCATCCAGCGAAATATTCTCATTCAGCGCCGCCAGGGCCAGTACACGATATATCGCGCCACTGTCCAGCCAGTGCCAACCCAACTTTTTCGCCAGCAGACGGCTAATGGTGCCCTTACCTGAACCACCGGGGCCATCAATCGTAACGACTGGAACAGCCTGGTTCATGCTCCGGCCTTTATATTTAACCCGGCGCTGTTAGCCAAAGAGACAAACCCAGGGAATGAGGTATCGACATTGGCACAATCTTCAATCACGATTTCACCCTGACTGCATAAAGCCGCCATCGCAAATGACATCGCGATGCGGTGATCACCATGACTGCTCACCCGGCCAGCTTGCAACTGCCCACCCTGGATAATGATGCCATCGGGGGTTGGTTCTGCAACAATCCCACAGGCTTGCAAACCATCGGCCATCACTTGAATCCGGTCACTCTCTTTCACCCGTAATTCTTCTGCGCCGGTCAGGCGCGTCTCGCCTTCTGCACAGGCTGCGGCAATGAAAACAGCGGGAAATTCATCGATGGCCAGCGGTACAAGCTCTTCTGGAATTGTAATACCTTTTAGTTTGCTTGAAACAACATGAATATCGGCAACCGCTTCTCCCCCAACTTCATGCTGGTTGTGCAAGCTGATCTGTGCACCCATGAGACGTAAAATATCGATGACACCCGTGCGAGTGGGGTTCACCCCGACATGCTCAAGCCACAGATCCGAACCCTGTGCGATGCTGGCACCAACCAAAAAAAACGCCGCCGAAGAAATATCCGACGGGACATCTATATCGGTTGCCTTTAAGCAACCACCACCTTGAAGACAGATGCGATTATCGCGAGTTTCCACCGGGTAACCAAAGCCACGCAACATACGTTCGGTATGATCCCGGGTCGGTGCAGGTTCAGTAATACAAGTCTGGCCATCAGCGTACATTCCGGCCAGTAATAAACAGGATTTAACCTGCGCGCTGGCGACCGGCATGACATAGTCGATCGCTTTTAATCTTTGCCCACCTTTTATTTTCAAAGGTGGCGTACCGGTTTCAGTTGCCTCGATCACTGCTCCCATCTGAGCCAGCGGTTCAGTTACCCGGCGCATCGGGCGTTTGTTTAACGAAGCATCTCCCAGCAGCTCCACATCAAAAGACTGAGCTGCCATCAAGCCTGATAACAAGCGCATGGAGGTGCCGGAATTTCCAAGGTCAAGCGATTGATCAGTTGCCTTCAATCCGTGCAGGCCGACGCCATGAATGACCACCCTGCCCTGATCCGGGCCTTCAATCTCAACGCCTAACTGACGAAAAACCCGCAGGGTCGCGAGACAATCTTCTCCATCCAGAAAACCTTGCACATGGGTGGTGCCTTCTGCCAGGGAACCCAACATGATTGACCGGTGTGAGATTGATTTATCGCCGGGAACGCGGATTTTCCCGGAAAGTTGGCCGCCGGGTTTTGCATGAAATATAATATTATTGTGCATATTTATCGCGCGCTGATTTGGCGCGGGTAAAAATTTCCAGTAAAGCTTTGTCATCACCGCTATCAATGGCCTGCCTGATAATTTCCAGGTCTGCCTGGTAACGATCCATGGCTTTCAGGATCGCGCTGCGATTATGGATACAAATATCCCGCCACATGACTGGATCGCTGGAGGCTATTCGAGTGAAATCACGAAATCCACCGGCCGCATAGCGGAAAATTTCTGCATAATCTTTTTGCCGGGCCAGACTGTCAACCAGCCCAAAAGCCAGCATGTGCGGTAAGTGGCTGGTGGTTGCAAGAATCTCATCGTGATGCGTCACCGACATCTGCTCAACTTCTGCACCTGCCGCCTGCCACATCGCCTGAACCTGATTCACCGCATCGGCGCTGGTTTGTGTCAGCGGAGTGAGCAGCACTTTCCGGTTTTTGTATAAATCGGCAAAGGCGGCTTCTGCACCGCTGCGTTCGGTTCCTGCTATGGGATGGCCCGGTACGAAATTTTCCGGGATCTCACCAAACGCCGCTTCAACCTGTCGTACTACATCGGCCTTCACGCTACCGACATCCGTCAGCACCGCACTGTCCTGAAGATGAGGACGAATTGTTTTACAGAGTGCTCCAACCTGGCCGACAGGCACCGCAAGCAAAACGACATCGGCATCGGCAACCGCTTTGGCGGGGTCTGTGGTCGCTGAATCAATAATATTTAATTTTAATGCTGCATCCAGGTTGGCCTGACTCCGGCCACAGCCGGTCACATGACTGACGTAACCCGCATCGCGCAACGCCAGCGCGAGCGATCCGCCCATCAAACCTACGCCGATAATACAAAGCCGTTCGATCATTTACCTATTACCTTTTTCAGCGCTTGAATGACACGCTCATTCTGCTCAGAACGACCGACCGTGATGCGTAAATAATCAGGCAAACCATAATTGTCAACAGGACGAACAATCACGCCTTCGTGGAGTAACTTCTGATAAACCGGCAATCCAGGTTGATTTAAGTTCACGCTGATAAAATTAGCTACCGAGGGTATCCAGCTCAATCCCATCTCAGCAAAACCTGATTGCAACTGGGCAAGCCCTTCACGATTCATTTTCACGCTGCTCAATACATGATTATTATCTGCCAGTGCCGCCACGGCGCCAGCCTGTGCAAGGCTGTTAGTGTTAAAAGGCTGTCTGACCCGATTCAGTAAATCAGCCACTTCCGGGCTGGAAATACTGTAGCCAATTCGCAAACCGGCAAGCCCGTATATTTTTGAAAAGGTGCGCGTCACGATGATGTTTGGATAACGAGATACCCATTGCAGGCTGTCGGGGTATTCATCCTCTTCTACATATTCAAAATAGGCTTCGTCGATGACTACGATGATATTTTCCGGGACGCCCTGAATAAAGTTTTCCAGTTCATCCGAACGAAGCCAGGTACCCGTTGGGTTATTTGGATTAGCAACAAAAATGACACGGGTTTTATCATTGATCAGCGCCTGCATTGCATCCAGATCATGTCCATAAGGCATGGCATGGTCGATTGAATTTGCGGCTGAAATTTGTGCTGTTGCGCCCACTGCCTG
Source organism: Thiotrichales bacterium (assembly GCA_012961935.1). GTDB lineage: Bacteria > Pseudomonadota > Gammaproteobacteria > CAZUMV01 > CAZUMV01 > UWMA-0217. Next base: position 9,361 of record DTYI01000006.1, read on the forward strand.
TGTCACAATCGGATAGACCGCGAAGGCGTGTTCAGAAAAAATGACTTCACGGCCGGGAGCAAGAAAAGTGCGCGCCACTAATTCAAGAATTTCATTCGAACCATTGCCTAATGTGATGGCTGCTTCCGCCACATCCAGTTTATCGGCCAGTGCTTTTTTCAGGGCAAAACCATTCCCGTCTGGATAGTAGGCAATCGCCGTGAGCTCTGATTTTAAAGCTTCTACAGCAAACGGACTCGGCCCTAGAGGATTTTCATTGGAAGCCAGCTTCAGGCTATTGCTGATGCCCAGCTCGCGCTCAAGTTCCTTGATGGGTTTACCGGGTTGATAGGGTTTTAAATGCTGAACACCTGACAAAGCCAGCGAGACAAAATCACAACTCATGACTCACAACACAGCCTTGGGATAGGAGCCCAGTACTTTGACCATTTCGGCCGATGAGTCCAGTTGCTTGATGGCTTTCTGAATATGAGGCTCAGTTGCGTGCCCGGAGATATCGAGGAAAAAAACATATTCCCAATTTACGCAATGAGAGGGACGTGATTCGATGCGGCTGAGGCTGACATTGTTCTCGGCAAAGGCAGCCAGCAAATGGTACAGCGAGCCGGGACGATTGCGGGTCGATACCAGCAGGGTTGTTTTATCATCAACGCCAGGCAAGACGGATTGATGGCCGATAATCAGAAAGCGGGTTGTGTTATCTGGATTGTCTTCAATATTCCGCTGCAATATTTGCAGGTCATATAATTCAGCCGCCGCCTCTCCAGCGATGGCGCCACTGTTGTCTTCATCGGCAGCGCGACGTGCGGCTTCCGCATTGCTGTTAACTGTAATCAGTTCTGCATCTGGCAGGTAGATATTCAGCCACTCGCGGCATTGCGCCAGTGATTGCGGGTGCGAGTAAAGCCGCTTGATTTGTTTGGGATCGTTTTGTCTGGAAAGAAGATGTTGATGAATACGCAGCTCGACCTCGCCACATATTTTCAGCGGCGATTGAAGGAAGCAATCAAGCGTGTGGTTCACCACGCCTTCGGTAGAATTTTCGATCGGCACCACGCCAAACTGGCAGGCGCGTGCTTCGACTTCCCGAAACACTTCGGTGATGGAACCCATCGGTTCAGTACCGACGGAATAGCCGAAATGTTTCAGTACAGCAGCCTGAGTAAAGGTGCCTTCCGGCCCCAGGTAAGCGACTTTGAGCGATTGTTCAAGCGCCAGGCAGGCTGACATGATTTCCCGAAACAGGCGCGCCATTTCTTCGTCGCCGAGCGGGCCCGGGTTGAGTTCAATAATGCGTTTGAGGACTTCGGCCTCGCGTTCTGGGCGGTAAAATTCAGCTTCTGGATTTTCAGCGCGCTTCACTTCTGCCACCTTTTGCGCACAGGCCGCACGCTCGCTGATGAGTTTGAGGATCTGTTCATCCAGTGAGTCGATCTGAGTCCGAAGCTGGTTGAGTTCTTCGTCGACAGACATTTACAACACTCGCACCTTCAGCACGCCATCTATCGTCTGCAAACGTTCGGCGACGCCTCCGTTCACATCAGCATCAACATCGACCAGCGTGTAAGCCAGTTCACCTCGTGAGTCATTGACCATATGGGTGATATTGCAACCCGCCTGACCCAGCTCATGTGAAATCTGACCCAGCATATCGGGACGGTTTTCGTTCGCCAATGCAATACGCGCCTTGCCTTTGTGCGGCAAATTAACTTCCGGGAAATTGACCGAGTTCCGGATGTTGCCGTTTTCCAGATAATCCCGAATTTCTTCGGCCACCATGATGGCGCAGTTTTCTTCCGCTTCCTGTGTTGAAGCACCCAGGTGCGGAAGCGTAATCACGCGCGGGTGATTCTTCAGAAGATTAGAAGGAAAGTCGCAGATGTAAGCATAAATTTTACCCTCATCCAGCGCTTCAACCACCGCTTCATCATCAACGATACCATCGCGGGCAAAATTCAGAATCACCGCCTTATCACGCATCGTTTGTAAGCGCTCACGGTTAATCATGTTGCGGGTGGCATCAATCAGGGGTACATGAAAAGTAATAAAATCAGCGTTGGCCAACAGTTCATCTGCACTCGCCGCCTGCTCCACATCAGCAGATAACTGCCAGGCACTGCGTACCGTGATGGTCGGGTCATAGCCAATCACGCGCATACCTAACGCTTTGGCAACATTGGCCACCTGCACGCCAATCGCACCCAGCCCAATCACACCCAATGTTCTACCCGGCAACTCAAAACCACCAAACTGTTTTTTACCTGCTTCGACCTGCTTGTGAATTTCCGCATCATCGCCTTGTAAATTCACAGCATACTGCCAGCCCTGACAGATATTTCGTGCGGCCAGCAACATTCCGGCAACCACCAGTTCCTTAACCGCGTTGGCATTCGCACCCGGCGCATTAAAAACCGGAATACCCAGCTTGCCCAGTTTTTCGACCGGAATATTATTCACGCCAGCACCTGCACGGCCAACAGCCAGTAATGAATCAGGAATATCCATGTCATGCATTTTATATGAGCGCAACAGGATGGCGTCAGGGTGACTGATTTCAGAAGCAATTTCGTATTGCTCAAGCGGTAGACGTTCCAGTCCTTGTGAGGAAATATTATTGAGTGTCAGAATCTTATATTTAGACATTTTGTACTAATCTATTTTATCCGTTTTTGCGTTCAAACTCAGCCATGAAGCTGATCAGCGCGTCCACACCTTCTTCAGGCATTGCGTTATAAATACTGGCACGCATGCCGCCAACAGAACGATGTCCTTTTAAGGTAACCAAACCCTGTTCCGCAGCTTGTTCCAGAAAGATTTTATCAAGATCAGGATTCGCCAGCGTAAACGGCACATTCATCCATGAGCGGCAAGCCGGGTCAACCGGGTTAGCATAGAAATCAGATTGATCAATTGCATTATAAAGCTTGTCGGCTTTGCGTTGATTAATTTCAGCTATGCCTTGCAAGCCACCTTGCGTCTTGAGCCACTTAAAAACCAGCCCGGCGAGATACCAGCCATAAGTCGGCGGCGTGTTGTACATGGAGCCGGTATCCGCGTGGATTTTGTAATCGAACATAGCGGGTGTGCCAGGCAAGGTTTCACCGATCAAATCATCCCGGACGATAACAATTGTCAATCCAGCCGGGCCGATATTTTTCTGTGCGCCGGCATAAATAACGCCATATTTTGAAACGTCCAGAGGTCGTGACAAAATGGTGGACGACATATCCGCCACCAAAGGTATATCGCCGGTTTCAGGGATAAATGGAAACTCCACACCACCAATCGTTTCGTTTGGCGTGTAATGCAGGTAGGCCGCATCGCTGCTTAGGTGCCAGGTTGACTGCTCAGGAACTGTGGAAAACTTTTCCGCTTCACTGGTGGCTGCCACATTTACTTCACAATAACGGCCGGCCTCGACAATCGCTTTCTTCGACCAGGCACCAGTATTGATATAATCGGCCTTGTTTTTACCACGCAATAAATTCATGGGCGCCATGGCAAATTGCGCGCTGGCCCCACCCTGCAAAAATAGTACCTTATAGTTATCAGGGATCGACAGTAGTTCGCGTAAATCCTGCTCGGCCGTTTCCGCAATGGACATGAATTCCTTGCCACGGTGACTCATTTCCATTACCGACATGCCACTGCCCTGCCAATCCAGAATTTCTTCTTTCGCCTGTTGCAGCACCGCTTCAGGCAAGGCCGCTGGTCCGGCGCTGAAATTATATTTTCTTGTCATTGTTTTGTTAGGGTCTGTTAAATTTCAGGCGAGTCCTCCGACTCTGTTTCATCCGCATTGTCATCAGCCAGGTTCTCAATGCGCTCAATTTCGATGAGTTTTTCATTCTTAGTGAGGCGGATCAGGGTGACACCCTTGGTGTTGCGCCCGATAACAGAAATATCTGCAACGGGTGTACGCACCAATGTTCCGCCGGTCGTAATTAGCATCACCTCATCGTCGTCCTTCACCAGTGCCGAACCGATAACAGCGCCGTTTCGTCCCGTAGTCTGAATCGCAATCACACCCTGACCACCTCTTTTCTGGGTAGAAAACTCATCCACAGAAGTGCGCTTTCCATAACCATTTTCTGTTGCCACCAGCACCTTTTCAGCTTCACTGTCTTCAATTACAGCCAATGCAATAACGGACTGATCTTTTGCAATTCGTATGCCGCGCACACCACAGGCAGTTCGGCCCATCGCGCGCACATCTTTCTCGTTAAAGCGTATCGCTTTACCAGATGTGCTAAACAGCATGATATCCTGCTCACCATTGGTTAACGTTACATCAACCAGGCTGTTTCCGTCCCGCAGATCCAGTGCGATAATGCCGTTGCTGCGAGGATGGGAAAAAGCGGTCAACGGTGTTTTCTTCACAGTACCGTCGCTGGTCGCCATGAAAATAAATTGATCTTCCCGATATTCGCGGACGGGTAAAATAGCCTGAATCTGTTCGTCTTCATCCAGTGGCAACAGATTCACAATGGGGCGGCCTCTCGCAGCCCGCGCAGCCTGTGGTAGTTCATAAACCTTCAGCCAGTAAACCTTGCCCGCGCTTGAGAAACACAGGATGGTGTCGTGCGTGTTGGCGACAAACAGTTTTTCAATGAAATCTTCGTCCTTCATGCGCGTGGCCGCCTTGCCCCGACCACCACGACGCTGCGCCTGATACTCATCCAGCGATTGCGCCTTGGCATAACCTGCGTGTGAGAGCGTTACCACCACATCTTCTTCGCTGATCAAATCTTCCAGCGACAAGTTCAAATGCGTTTCATTGATTTCTGTGCGGCGTTCATCGCCGTATTGATCGCGTAACTCAATTAACTCATCACGGATGACCTGCATGAGACGTTCGGGATTCGACAGTATGTCAAGCAAATCCTCAATTACTTCCATTAATTCCTTGTATTCATTAACTATTTTATCTTGCTCAAGGCCTGTCAGGCGATGTAGACGTAAGTCCAGAATAGCCTGCGCCTGTGCCTCAGAAAGATGATAGCCATCATCCTTTAGCCCGAATTCATCACCCAGATCTTCAGGCCGAGATGCCGTGCCACCAGAACGCTCAAGCATGTCACTAACAGCGCCAGGCGCCCAGACGCGTGATAACAAGCCAGCTTTGGCTTCAGGCGGATTGGCAGATGCCTTGATCAGCGCAATCACTTCGTCAATATTCGCCAGCGCGACCGCCTGCCCTTCAAGAATATGTGCACGATCACGCGCCTTGCGCAGGTCATAAATCGTACGGCGAGTGATGACTTCACGCCGGTGCCTGAGGAAAGCTTCCAGCACCTGCTTTAAATTCAGAAGCCTTGGCTGGCCATCCACCAATGCAACCATGTTAATGCCGAACACATTTTGCAGCTGTGTTTGTTTGTACAGATTATTCAGCACCACTTCGGTCATTTCACCACGACGCAGTTCAATCACCATACGCATGCCATCCTTGTCGGATTCATCGCGCAGCTCGGTAATGCCCTCGATTTTTTTGTCTTTAACCAGTTCAGCTATTTTTTCCAGTAACCTCGCCTTGTTGACCTGGTACGGCAACTCAGTTACGACGATTGTTTCCTTACCATTTTTTTCATTCACTTCGATTTCAATTCGCGCACGAATATGAACCCGTCCTCGCCCAGTTTTGTAGGCCTCACGAATTCCATGTGCGCCATTGATAATCCCTGCCGTAGGAAAGTCCGGCCCAGGCAAATGGGTTATCAGCTCGTCAATACTGATTTCAGAATCATCAATTAATGCCAGACTGGCATTGATTACTTCATTCAGGTTATGAGGCGGGATGTTGGTCGCCATGCCCACCGCAATGCCTGAAGAGCCATTGATTAACAGGGTGGGTACCTTGGTCGGTAATACGGAGGGTTCTTGCTCCTTACCGTCGTAGTTGGCTACGAAATTAACTGTTTCCTTGTCGATATCAGCGAGGATCTCCGAGGAGAGCCGGGTCATTCGACATTCGGTATAACGATAAGCCGCAGGAGAGTCGCCATCGATTGAACCAAAGTTACCCTGGCCATCGACTAGCATGTAGCGCATCGAAAAATCCTGCGCCATTCGAACCAGTGCATCGTAGGTGGCCGTATCACCATGCGGGTGATATTTACCCAACACGTCACCAACTACCCGGGCACACTTCACATAGGTTCGATTCCAGACGTTGCTATTTTCATGCATGGAGAACAAGATGCGTCGATGGACGGGTTTCAGGCCATCACGTACATCAGGTAGCGCACGACCCACGATAACGCTCATTGCATAGTCCAGATAGGACTGTCGCATTTCGTCTTCGAGATTAACGCTTAAGAGTTCCTTGGCAAAATCGGCCATAGGCAATCAATTATCTAGTCAGTTAAACAGAGAGGCGATATTTTAGCACGGCCTGCCTGACCACGACAGTTAAAAAAAAATCATGCAGGGATGATTTCAAGACGAAACACGAACCTACAAGTTTGATTTCAAATCGAACCGCTTGCCCATTCCATCAGGATTATCTAAAATATTTTGACAAAATAGCGACAGTTGTTGTTTTTTTGCCTAAAACAGCTACAATTGTTAGTGCACAAGTTAACAAACTGTATTAAGATGCGTGACTAGATTTCTGGAAAGCGGTAACAACAGCCTGCTTAACTAGAGTCGCGTCAAAAATTTTAAACCAATGAGTACTTTTTAATATTAACAACCCAAGAGGTCAGTCATGAAAAAATGGACAGCACTCAGCACACTCTCTGTTGCAGCCATAGTCGCTTTAGCGCTTTCACCCCTATCACCAGCACATAGCCGCTGTACGCATGTGGTCGATGGTCAGGGCAAACACGTAATGGATGGACAGAAAAAATGTGTCCATACCGGTACTTTCAAAGGCGAAGAAACTGTCGTCGAATGTGGAGCCGCTCCTAAAGAAGTGGTCAAAACACCTGCTCCCACACCAGTTGCTCCACCACCAGCGCCAGCTCCTGAGCCAGTTAAATCTGTTACAGAACGTATCACTGTAGATGGAAAAGCTGTGTTCGCTGTAAATAGCGCAAAATTGACAGCCAAAGGTAAAGCGGCAGTTGATAGCGTCATTAGCCAGTTGGCTACTTTCGATAATGTCGAGAGCATTGTTGTTACAGGACATACAGATAGCACTGGTGCAGCTAGCTACAACCAGGGCCTGTCTGAGCGTCGTGCTGCTTCTGTTCGCGACTACATGATCAGTCAGGGCGTCGATGCCGGTCTGATCACTTCCACTGGTCGTGGCGAAGAAGAGCCAATTGCTGACAACAAGACTCGTGAAGGTCGCCAGCAAAACCGTCGCGTTGAAATTGACGTTACTGGCAGCAAGATTGTCGTTAAGTAAGTAACTTCATCGTTAGACCTGAAGTTTTGAAGCCCCAGACCTTAATTGGTTTGGGGCTTTTTTATGGGTTGATATTATGAATTCAGATTTACTCATTAGCGCCGCATGGGTGGTACCTGTCCAGCCTCAGGGCGCTCTCGAGAATCACAGCATCGTGGTGAATGCAGGCAAGATCACAGCGCTCCTGCCCACAGAAGAGGCACTGCAGCAATTCAACCCGGAAGTGCACCTCGATTGTCCACAGCATATCCTGATGCCCGGCCTGATCAATGCACACACCCACGCTGCAATGAACTTGTTCCGCGGCTACGCCGACGACCTGCCGCTGCATGACTGGCTAAACCATCACATCTGGCCAGCTGAAGCACGCTGGCTGAGTGAGTCATTTGTCCGCGACGGTACTGAACTGGCCATTGCAGAAATGATCCGCGGCGGCACGACAACTTTTAACGACATGTACCTGTTCCCGGATGTAACCGCACGCTGCGTCCAGCAAGCAGGCATGCGTGCCAGCATTGGCCTGGTGGTGATCGACTTTCCGACCGCCTGGGCAAAAGACGCGGATGAATATCTGCATAAAGGTTTAACACTGGCCGATGAACTTCGTCATGACACTTTAGTGCGCACCACCCTGGCGCCTCATGCCCTCTATACCGTTAACGACAATATGCTCAAGCATATCGGCGTGTTATCCAATGAACTTGAACTGCCTGTACATATTCACTTGCAGGAGACTGGCCAGGAAGTGGAAGACTGTCTGGCAAAATACAACAAGCGTCCTCTAGAATTCATGGATGAGATAGGATTGGTCTCTCACAATTTACAAGCCGTGCATATGACGCAGACAACGAGCGAAGACATTGCCCTGTTAAAAGAACACCACTCACACGTCATCCACTGCCCTGAATCAAATATGAAACTGGCCAGTGGAGCTTGTCCGGTTGCAGAATTGATGGATCAAGGCGTGAATGTTGCGCTGGGCACAGATAGCGCTGCCAGCAATGACGATCTCGACATGTTCGGTGAAATGCGCACGGCCGCTTTACTCGGCAAACATACCATTGCAGATGCCAGCAAAGTGACTGCACAACAGGTACTGGAAATGGCCACTCTCAACGGCGCAAAAGCGCTCGGCATAGCAGACCAGACCGGCTCACTGGAAGTTGGAAAATCAGCCGACATGATCACCGTATCGCTCGACTCGATTGAAACATTGCCGATGTATAACCCGGTTTCACAGCTTGTCTATAGCTGCTCCCGGAACAACGTTACCGATGTCTGGGTCGCAGGCAAGCAGTTACTGCACAATCAAAAACTCACAACGCTGGATGAAGCAGATTTAATCGTCAAAGCCAAAAGCTGGCAGGATAAAATCGCATCTACAGCCGCAGGCAGTTAAACTACGAAGCAAACAACCAACGATTGATTTTCCTCATGACAGAAAACGCACAAAATTTCGACCCGCAGGAAATCGCCAAGTTTGAAGCACTGGCTTCACGCTGGTGGGATACCGATAGCGAATTCAAACCACTGCACGATATTAATCCGCTGCGCTTAGGCTATATCGAAAAACACGCTGGTGGTCTGCAAGGCAAACAAGTACTGGATGTCGGTTGCGGGGGCGGTATCTTATCCGAAAGCATGGCCGCTAAAGGCGCAACAGTGACCGGCATCGACATGGGCGAAGCACCACTTTCTGTGGCTGAACTACACCTGCTGGAAAGCGGCCAGAAAGTTGACTACCGAAAAATTCCTGCAGAAGAACTGGCGACAGAAATGCCATCAAAATTCGATGTCGCCACCTGCCTGGAAATGCTTGAACATGTTCCTGATCCTGGCAGCATTATTCAGGCCTGTGCAACGCTGGTAAAACCCGGTGGCCATGTTTTCTTTTCCACACTGAACCGCAATCCAAAATCCTTTATGCTGGCGATCATCGGTGCGGAATATATTCTCAGATTATTGCCGCGCGGCACGCACCAATACGAAAAATTTATACGCCCCTCAGAACTGGATCAATGGATTCGACAAGCCGGGCTGGAAACCAGAGACATCACCGGCATGACCTACAACCCACTGTTCAAATCTTACAAACTCAGCCCTGATACCGACGTTAATTATATTGTGCATAGCGTTAAGCATGTCTGAAAAAAATATCCGCACCATTCTTTTTGATCTGGACGGCACCCTGGCCGATACCGCACCGGATATGGTCGGCGCATTAAATCAGGTGCTGGCAGAAGAAAACCAGCAGCCAGTATTGCTCGAAAAATATCGCAACCATGTTTCTCACGGCACCGCGCACTTAATTAAACTGGCCTACGGTGAACAGCAACCAGAAACAGATTACAAACGCCGTATCAAACGTTTCCTCGAAATCTATCAGTCACGCTTATGTGATGAAACCGCCCTCTTCCCGGGCATGGCTGAATTACTGGAAACAATCGAAAACGCAAGCAAAAACTGGGGCGTTGTCACCAACAAACCCGCATGGCTGACAAATCCTTTAATGGAATTACTGGGATTGCACAAGCGTAGCACCTGCACCATCAGCGGCGACACAGTTGCAGAAAGAAAACCGCATCCCCTGCCCATGCTCACCGCCGCAAAACTGGCCAGCAGCCAACCAGAACAATGCATTTATCTCGGTGATGCAGAGCGCGATATACAAGCCGGAAATGCAGCAGGCATGCAAACCCTGATCGCCAACTGGGGCTACATCGATGATGAACAAAGCCCAAATACGTGGGGTGCAAACGGAAGCATTGATACACCTCTGGAAACCTTGCGGTGGCTGGAAAGAACTGCAGCATGATTGAATTGACATCAAGACAAGTCTGTAAAAAGCTTTTCAGATAAAAACAGCCAATGAATACACTAACACTGGATAGCATTCAAAGTTACTTCCAACACCCGGTTGTGCAAGCTGCCTTGCTTGCAGGTTTTCTCGGTTTATTACTCGGTTGGTTAATTGCCCGGCTGCGCGCACAAAAGGTCATCAACGAACTCAGTGTTGAAAATGCACGGCTGGAAACGGAAGTTGATGGTGAGGCTCGTCATCATCATGAACAACTGGAGCAATTAAAATCCGCGCGGGAAGCTTTTTCGGAACATTTTGCTGCGCTTTCACAGGCCGCCTTGCGACAGAATAGTAGCCAGTTTTTGAGCCTTGCTGAGCAGAATTTAAAACATCACCAGACTCAGGCGCAGTCAGAATTACAACAGCGGCAGCAGGCGATTGATAACTTGGTGAAGCCAATACGCGAAGCGCTGAGCAAGACTGAACAGCAAATTATCAATATCGAAAAAGAACGCAAAGCAGCTTATAGCGCACTGTCGCAACAACTGGAAACAATGGCGCAAAATGAAATTGGTTTGCGCCAGGAAACGCAGAATTTAATTAACGCTTTAAAGCGGCCTGATGTACGCGGTCGCTGGGGAGAAATGTCACTTAAACGCTTGGCCGAACTGGCGGGCATGATTGAGTTTTGTGATTTTTCTGAACAGGCTCATACGGCGACCGAAGACGGCTCACTACGCCCGGACATGATTGTACGCATGCCCGATCATCGCGAATTAATTATTGATGCCAAAACACCTCTGGATGGTTATATCGCCGCAATGGATGCGGAGAATGAGGATGCAAAATTAACGGCGCTAAAGCGTCATTCAAAAAATGTGCGCGAGCGTGTGCGAACATTGGCCGGGAAAAATTACTGGGCGCAATTTAAGCACAGCCCTGATTTTGTGGTGCTGTTTGTTCCGGGAGACCAATTTCTTTCCGGCGCGCTGGAACAGGATCCACAATTACTGGAAGACGCGTTGGGCCAGAAAGTTGTGCTGGCGACACCGTCCACTTTGATTGCACTTTTACGCGCGGTGGCTTTCGGCTGGAAGCAAAGTGTGTTTTCAGAAAATGCCGAAAAAATTCGTGACCTGGGTGAAGATTTATACAAACGAATTGCGACGTTGACCGAACACTTTTTCAAACTCGGAAAAAGTCTTAACAGCAGTGTCGAAAATTACAATAAAACACTCGGCTCGCTGGAAAGACAGTTATTACCCGGCGCCCGCAAAATGGCCCAGCTGGGTATTCAAACCAAAAAAGAAACGGCTGATCTGAATCCGGTAGAACAATCGGCCCGGCCACCCAGCATTTCTGACAACTCTGATTGAAATGGAATTGCACCGCAAAGACACAAAGAGCGCAAAGGAAAATATTAAATGTCACTCTTTGCGCGCTTTGCAGTGAATAAAGTAGTCCAAAGCCTCTATAGTACGAAACTGCACGTACCGAAAAGTGAAATTATAATGAATGAGTTTTTCTTCCATGTGGCTTAATAAACTGGCAAATCTTCCCGGCAAATTGCTGGCTAAATTTCTGACCAGACCATCAGGCCATTATGTCACTTTCGCTGTCCACGACCTGAACACGCTTAAAAAATATATCCAGCCCTGCGATGTCCTGCTGGTTGAAGGGGATCACCGCATCAGTGGCGCGATTAAATATCTGACGACATCCACCTGGTCGCACTCCGCGCTTTATGTTGGCAATATTATTAACCCGGAAGAGCATCCGGATGATCCAAAAGTATTGATTGAAGCAGACATTAAGCTGGGCGTTATCGGCGTGCCTTTATCAAAATATACGAAACATAATGTGCGTATTTGCAGGCCGGTCAATCTGACGCCAGACGACAGTGCGAAAGTGATTAGTTACATGATGAAAAACCTGGGTAACGGCTACGATCTGAAAAACGTATTTGATCTTGCTCGCTATCTTTTTCCAACACCACCTGTCCCGGCTCGTTTCCGCCGACGCATGATTTCTCTGGGCAGTGGCGATCCCACACGGGCGATTTGTTCGTCACTGATTGCTCAGGCATTTCAGGTTATTAAATATCCGATTTTGCCTCAGGAACTACCTTCTGATGAAGATGCAGCAAAAACCCTGCTGGACATTCGCCATCACAGTCTGTTCACGCCCAGTGATTTTGATTTATCACCCTATTTTAAAGTGGTCAAGCCAACAATCGAACGAGGGTTTGATTACCGGGATTTCAACTGGATAGAAAAAGAAAGTTCTGACTAAAATAGTTTGCCAGGACATCGACGCAAATGCGCAGAGCAATTTTTATTACCTCTGCGTCAAATAGAACTCTGATTTATTTCCTTTCTTTATTGATCAACTCAGGATCAAAATTAAAATACATTTTTGCCGTGGGCAGTTTGTAACTCCAGGGCAAGCTACGATTCTTCCAGCCGTTCACTACCCGTTTGCCTTTGTTCGGGCCTTCTTTGGCTTTAACTCCTTCAAAACCCTCGATTGATGTATAGACTTTTTTGAACCCGGCTTTATGTAGCGCCCTGACTGCATAAGGGGCGCGGCTTCCAGACGTGCACATGATTATAATGGGAGATTCTCGCGTCAGCCCTTTTGCTTTTATGACATTATCAACCGCTGCCGCGAAGTTTTTATTTTTTGTTTTCCTGAAACTGCCGTGCACGCCATCTTTTTTTACTTTCCATTCAAAATCTTTTTGCTGAAAATAAATGGGTATATTAGCGTCAACCAGGTTGGCCATGCCGATATACTGAATTTCCGGGCGGTTACGTACATCAAGTAATAACACGCCATCCATGTCAGCAGATTTCATGTCATAGACTTCCTGTGCATTTAAATAAAGATCGAAAGGCGTATACCACTTTTCTTTAACCTCTGACTTATCAACTGCAAAAGCTGATGTAGAAAATATCACCCATAGAATAAACCAAACTGGTTTGAAAGAACGATACATAACCTACCTCGATAATATTGGTTTTAACTATTTTTATTTCTTTGCTTTCCTGTCAAGATCGCGCAAGTGTTTTAACTTCTCTTTTATTTTTATTTCCAGCCCCTGCTCTACCGGCTGATAAAATATTTCGCCTTGCAGCTCGTCTGGCAAGTATTGCTCGCCGGCTGCATAAGCTTCCTCTTCGTCATGAGCGTAGCGATAACCTTTGCCGTAATCAAGTTCCTTCATCAGCTTTGTCGGCGCATTTCTGATGTGCATCGGCACTTCCAGCGTGCCGGTTTCTTTAATGACTTTGTTTACTTTTTTAAACGCTGTGTAAACGGCATTACTCTTAGGCGCGCAGGCGAGATAAACCACTGCCTGTGCGATGGCGAGTTCACCTTCGGGGCTGCCGAGGCGTTCATAGGTTTCTGTGGCGCTCAGTGCCAGCGTTAAACCACGCGGATCAGCGTTACCAATATCTTCTGATGCCATGCGGATGACGCGGCGCGCCACGTAACGTGGATCACAACCACCGTCGAACATGCGGCAACACCAGTACAATGCGGCATCGGGGTCAGAACCCCGCACAGATTTGTGCAACGCTGAAATCTGGTCGTAAAAATATTCGCCGCCTTTGTCGAATCGGCGGGTGCCTCCCTGCAGCAGTGACTCGATCACCGCCTGATCAATTTTGCCTTCAGATGATGTCAGATCCGCAGCGAGTTCCAGTAAATTTAATGCAGTGCGGGCATCACCATCCGCCGCAACCGCCAGATACTCAATCACTTCCTGAGATATTTCTACTCGCTTTTTTAAACCTTTTTCGTGGTCGTTGACTGCGCGATGGATAATTTGTTCAAGTGCTTTTTCGTCCAGCCGTTTGAGTACATAAGTGCGCGCACGCGACAGTAATGCATTATTCAATTCGAAGGACGGGTTTTCCGTAGTGGCACCAATAAAGGTGATGGTGCCGTCTTCGATATGCGGCAGAAAAGCATCTTGCTGTGCTTTGTTAAAGCGGTGCACCTCGTCAACAAATAAAATCGTTTGCTGGTGATGAATTAAAAGATTTTGTTTCGCCTGATCCACCGCCGCGCGAATATCTTTTACGCCGGCCAGTACCGCCGAGAGCGATAAAAACAACGCGTTAGTTTCATTTGCGATGAGTCGCGCAAGGGTGGTTTTACCTGTACCCGGCGGCCCCCAGAAAACCATGGAATGTAAATGCCCTTCGGTGATGGCATCATGCAGCGGCATGCCAGGCGCCAGCAGATGTTCCTGCCCGGAAACTTCATCAAGCGTTTGTGGCCTGAGCCTGTCGGCTAAAGGCCGGTAAGGATTTGCGGCTTCTTTCGTTTCGGCCGCGAATAGATCGTCAGGAAGGTTGTCCAATGACATCAACGCCATCGGGTGGCGTGAATTTAAATCGACTGGATGGAATTTTGGTATTGTATTTTGCTTCGTGAAAGCGAATGACGGTGACCTGGCCAAACTGGTCATACAAATCCATGGCCTTAATTCCTTCATGGTCGAGACCAATCAGAATGCGCTGAAAATCAGTATCAGGCGCTTTAGGTTTCAACTCCACCCAGCTTAATGATTCGCGGCTTTTCTGATCTATTAACTGGAAAGTTTCAATCAAGTTTCCTTTCTGGGTCAGCAAGGCAACTGGCGTCGCGCTCAACGCATCGCCCAATGGTTTAACTGTAACCTGCTCCAGATCCTGATCATAAATCCAGACGTTTTTTCCATCCGCAATAATTTTTTGTGGATAAGGTTTTTCATATTCCCAGTTAAATCGCCCTGGACGACTCAGCTGGACTTTGCCGATCGAGGTCGGCGAAACTTTGCCATCTTCAGAAACTACTTCCTGGGTAAAGGTGGCTTCAAACGTATTCACCGTATTGATGAATTTTTCCAGCCGTTGCTTGCCTGACTCGGCGGCATGCATGCCATTGGCTGCAAAAAGCATAACCACACACAATACTAATTTATTCATCATCATTTCCTATCTTTCCGGCGGTGCTGGCGCAATCACTTCACGCGTGCCGTTAGATTGTACCCCACTCACCACCCCACTGGCTTCCATTTCCTCAATCATTCTCGCGGCACGGTTATAGCCCACTTTAAGCCGGCGTTGCACGTAGGAAATCGAAGCCTTACGGGATTCTGTCACGACTGCTACTGCCTGGTCGTAAAGCGGGTCGGCATCGTCAGCAGGGGAAGATACGGCCTCCAGTCCGGGTATTGCTGCCTCGCCAGGCTCGGGTTCTCTTGTGATCTCCTCAATATAATTGGGTTTACCCTGTTGCTTGAGGTATTCAACCACGCCATGCACTTCATGGTCATCGACAAAAGCCCCATGCACACGTTCCGTCATACTGGTGCCCGGTGGCAGGTAAAGCATGTCACCATGACCCAGCAACTGTTCTGCGCCTGCCTGGTCGAGGATGGTGCGTGAATCCACTTTCGAAGATACCTGAAACGCCATCCGGGTCGGAATATTCGCTTTGATCAGGCCGGTAATCACATCGACCGAAGGCCGCTGCGTTGCAAGAATCAGATGGATTCCCGCTGCGCGCGCTTTCTGCGCCAGACGTGCAATTAACTCTTCCACTTTTTTGCCGACGGTCATCATCATGTCGGCAAATTCATCCACCACAACGACGATAAAAGGCAACGGCTCAAGTTCTTCCGCCGCGTCATCTTCAATCAGTTCATTGGGTTTCCAGAGCGGATCAAGAATCGGCTTGCCTTTGTCGATTGCAGCGCTGACCTTCTTGTTATAACCCCCCACATTGCGCACCCCAAGCGCAGACATCAATTTGTAACGGCGCTCCATCTCGGCGACACACCAGCGCAGTGCGTTGGCGGCATCTTTCATATCAGTGACGACCGGTGTCAGCAAATGCGGAATGCCTTCATAAACGCTGAGTTCAAGCATTTTGGGGTCGATTAAAATCAGCCGTACTTCATGTGCGTGGGCCTTGTAGAGAATACTTAATAGCATGGCGTTGACAGCAACCGACTTACCCGAACCGGTCGTGCCGGCCACCAGCAAGTGCGGCATTCTGGCAATATCGGCAACCACGGCCGAGCCGCCAATATCTTTGCCCAGTGCCAGCGTCAGCGGCGAGTGACTTTTGTCAAAAATTTTGGAAGCAACAATCTCACTTAACGCAACCAGTTCGCGACTTTCGTTTGGAATTTCAAGACCAATTGTCGGCTTACCGGGAATGACTTCCACAATCCGTACACTCATCACTGCCAGCGCGCGCGCCAGATCCTTGGCCAGTCCGGAAATCTTGCTGACTTTTGTACCTGGTTCCAGCATTAACTCAAAACGGGTGACCACCGGCCCCGGGTGCACCTCTACCACTTCGCCCTCAACGTTAAAATCCCGCAGTTTTAATTCAACCTGACGGGAGAGCGCTTCAAGCGCCTTTTTGGAATAACCCTCTGTGTGTTCAGGCGGTTCATCCAGCAAAGAAATGGGTGGTAAATCTGTTTCACCCTCCGGCGGTTTGAATAGCTGGATCTGACGCTCACGAATGGTGCGTTCGCTTTTTTCAGGTTTGTCCAGTTTGGGTTCAATGCGTGGTTTCCTCCTTTTAGCAGCTTTGGCTTTTTCCTGCATAACAATTGTTTCACGTTGTTCGCGTGCAACCTTACCTTTACGACTATCACGCCAGTTGTGAAATGCCTTTCGACCGCCATCGAATAAGCCCAGCACAAATAAACCCACCGCGTCCATCAATTTGAACCAGGACAAGCCACTGAACAAAGTAATGCCAGCAAGAAAGACCGCAAGCATTAACAGCGTCGAACCCACCGGGCTGAAACCGCTAACAAAAGTCTGGCTGACAGATTGGCCCAGCAAACCACCGGCATTTAAAGGTAAACTGCCACCGATGAAGTGTAACGAGGCCAGACCACAGCCTGCGATTAAGGTGATGACAAAACCCAGCCAGCGTAGTCCAAGTGTGCGTAAATCCAGCTCGCCGGTTTCCTTTTCTCCTTTGTAAACCAACCAGCCGCTGTAGCC
>DTYI01000007.1 GCA_012961935.1 Thiotrichales bacterium
AAAATATTCAACCTCATCCCCGTCGGAAGAAACGGGATCAACGACTGCAATTGTTTTATCCAGACCGCGATTGCAAAACTCATCCCAGAAAGCATCAAATCTTTTTGGCCCAAAGGGATGGTCAACACCGAAATTATAATTGGCGAGTGCTTTGCCAGCATGGACAGCAACGTTGGAAGACATTGAATGAGTTTAGCAGACTAGAAGCTGGCGTTTGATTCCGGCAAGGCTGCTTTCAAAGACGGCAGACCAGGTTTATGGTTCTAATCTCGCTAGTTCAACATTTTGATAAACAAATGATTTAATATCGCTTGCCGGTACGGCGACGGAGTAATCATCTACACGAACGTAGTAATCACCGTAATCAATCGCACCAAATCCTTTGATCATGCCCGACAGTACAAATTGTCCATATTCACAGCTTAACACTCCGCCACCAGACTGACCTGAATCCACAAAAGCCGTCACATGAATTTCTCCTTCCTCGAGGTCGCTTTTGTAAACACCCGTGGCTGATGTCAGATTGCCCGCCCTTGGATAACCGATCGTCCAAACTGCTTCCAGAGGATGCAAGTCTTGTTTGCTAAAAGGAATGGGTGTTAAAGAGCCTGTGTCAGTCGTGAGTAATGCAAGGTCATAGTCAGTAAAAACAGCGATAATTTGAGCCTGTTTATGGATGCCGTGATAGCCCACATGAGGAGCTGTTTCCATATCTGCGATAACATGGGCCGCCGTTAAAACCAGATTCTTGTCAATCACCACACCTGTGGCTTCTGTTGTACCACCACTGACGCGAACAATCGAATCGAGCACCGTATCATCAGGCATGTCGCATTGGATATTCGCAGCGACATTTGACGCTGCCGCCAACCAGATAATAAACCCATAGATCCACCGCATTTTTGCATCTCCAGGACAGTAGTCTTACCTAAACTATTAGCACTGTTAAGATCAATACGCCTTACTAAGCTTTATAGATCTTGAAAGAGATCACATAGTTCCGAGACTATCGGTATCTTTCTAGAGATGCATGCGGATTAAAAGAAAACGATACGGTAGATATCCCCTTCTCAGGGGATATCTCAACTTAGGGATTATCTAATTTACATAACCTGGATTGTAGATATGTCGCATATCATACTAATATCACAGAATATATTTACGCCTTAATATTCAAATCTCAGGCCGCCCTTCACCCAATGCTGTTCGATGTTATCCTGATCAATACGTGTTTCGTAGTAAAGGAAACCCGATTTACCACCGGTTGTAACCACGGAAAAACCGAGGCCCACATTAAAGTAATCTTTGTCAGGTTCATCCGTCAAAACACCAAATGTTGTGCTGCTGGGGTCGTATATGAATTGTGCGTCAATGGCCCGTTCGCCATTGTTAAATTCATGCTCCCATTCGAGCCTGAGTTGCGGCATAAAGACTGCTTTGGAGGTGCTGATTGCATAGGAAACCTGGCCACCCAAAGTGGTTGTCAATGAGTCAACATCCTGATCCGCCAGTTTCAAGACCGATCCAAAACCAGGCACGCCCGGGTTAGAAGCTGTCTCGGAATAACCATCGATTTCAACTTTTGTGTAGCTTAGCCGGCCATAGCCACCGAGCGTTAAAGCATCCTTATTGTATTCATATCCACCTGTGATGCTAAATGAGTATTCAAGGCTGTCTGTATCACCCTCGGCTTTCTGTAAAGGGTCACCCGGGAAATTAACCCTGCGACTGGTATCGTAGGTATTCCAGCCCAGCTTGGCCAGACCGTCGATGTAGAAATTGTCCGCTCGATAATAGGTACCATAGCCAGTCAGGTGCCAGCCTTCTAATTCCATTTTGCTGACACCGTCGTTAAAATCGGCTTCGGTGCTGCCATAGCCAACTGCGCCACCCACAACGACTTCATCAGAGACGCGGTAATCTATACCTGCGGTAATACCCGTAGTATCAAAATCAAAGCCGGGCTCACGATCAGTGTCATCCTTATCACCAAAGCTAATTTCACCATTAATAAAACCACCCCAGGGAGAATGGCCACCTGTTTCATCACCCGCAGAGCCACCTCTGGCCTGCCCGTCCAACATGGCATTCAGTACTTCATTCGGAATTGCTTTTCCCTGTATGTTTAAATTTAGCCCTGACAGACTCATCCCTCTCTCGCCTGAACGCAATGCATTCAGTCGTGAATTAACATTTGTTACCTGCAGATTCGCTATTTTAATGGTTGCAGTCCCCTGCGATGAAACCTCATCAGGTGCTAATCGACTTAAACCCTCTGTAATATCGGCATCGCTGGCGGCCGCCAACTTATTACAGGTAGCCAGTAAGTCTGCTTCTGCGGCTGTCAGCCCGACACCGCTTGCCTGTTTTGCAGTTAAGGCAGCGCAGGCGGAATCCAGCGCTACAGCTACTCTTCTCTGGTTAACCGTTAATTGTGGTGTATCGATTAAGGCGCGATTTACAACGAAGGTGGCTGTCTGATTCTCCCCTTGCGCAGCTCTTGCGGTGACAACAACACGACCGTTACTATTCAACGTCAGCGTATTACTGGTTGCTCCATCGCTGCCGCTTGTGGTTTGTGTACCTTCACTCAAGGTGCCTGCGCCGGACGGTGAGACTGTCCAGGTCACTGGCGCACCTATAATGGGATTGCCAGCGGAATCAAGTACCCTGATTGCAAATGGCGCCAGCGTTGTCCCTGATGTTCCATTTTGTTGGCTTCCCGAGACTACATCCACCTGGTCAGCTACTGGCGGGGTATCTGTAATCGTTAATGTTGCAGCACTGATACTTTGCCCCTGGTTATCTTTCAGGAGCAGATTGACCGTTTCATCGGCTTCCACCATATTGTCAGCCAGGATTGGAATTCGTATTTCTTTTGGGGACACATCTCCAGGCGCCCAGGTCAGCGCTAAATTTCCAGGAAGCTGAAAATCTTCATCCTGTGTCGCCGTGTCGCCTGTAATTTCGACAACGGCTGAAAGACTGCCATCCGGACTACCGCTGCGAACCACTGTAATCACGGCTTCTCCGTTTTGTTCGGAGACAGTAAAGGAGGCACCACTGAATCCTAATGTCCCAGGTGTATTAGCATCAATAATTGTCAGGAGTGCTGTGCTAGGTGTTCCAATCGCTCGAACTGAGCGATCGTCACCTAGAGGTGGTTGTAATGTCAAAGATAAAACCTCGTTACCTTCAACTAAAGTATCTGTATTTATCTGTATATCAATAGATTGTGTGGTTACCCCATCAGCAAATGTGAGCACAGTGCTGGCAGGAGGCGTGTAATCATTTGTTGTTGCTGTATCGGCAGTACCACCCCCAATAATAATTTGTGCAGCCTGAGTACCAGCGCTGCCACCTGTTCGAGTTACAGTAATAGTCGCCGTTGTACCTTCTGTTGCCTGATAGGTAGCACTGCTGAATTGCAAATCGCCAGTTTGTGGTTGGGGTGTGTTATCAACAATCGTCAGCACGGCTGCCGCTGGTGTGCCTACAACACCGGTAACTCCAACAAGCGCTAATGACAGGGTTTCATTCCCTTCAACAAGCGCATCTGCAAGAACAGGAATATCGATTGTCTGTGAAATAACATTTGGCGCGAAGGTTACGGTTGTATTTGCAGGTGCTGTGTAATCAGCACTTGATGCTGTATCCGAGCTGCCTCCTCCAATCACAACATCTGCGACCAAAGTGCCATCACTGCCGCCAGTTCGAGTCACAGTAATAGTGGCCGTTGTACCTTCTGCTGCCTGATAACCAGTGTTGCTAAATTGTAAAGTACCAGGCTGCAGTGCACGCACAATCGTCGTAAAAGGCACATTGACCCCAGTACATTGAAAGCCGCAGTCTACAACAAAAGACAAGTTGTGGGTTCCTTCGGTCGGCGGCTGTATCCAGCTAAAATTGTATGTTTTTGTGCCTACAGTTTGTTGGCCACAGAAAACGGTCGCACCATCGAATGAACAGCCAGGTGTGTCTGCTGAGAATATTGCACCGCTTAACAACTGTCCGTTGTCAAAAATCTGCACAGAAACAAAATGGTTTGCCGTTGCGTCGAGTGTAAATGAATAACTGACATTGTTACCGGCAATCACGTCATTCGGCGGTGACTGTGTCGACCCGGTTACGCTAACGGCAGCCAAAACCTGACCGGAAGAGAAAAGACCAAGCAGTATAATCAGAAGATAGCCTGTCCATACGCTATTGAGTTTCTTCATGAAATGAGAACCTGTTTTTGTGTAATACATACCAACTCCCTTAATAACTTCCAATTCAGTTTTTATTTGCTAATTTTAAATGCTGTACAAAACTAAAAATGTTTCGTTATGCATTTTTATATCTTTTTATCTTAAAACAAAAATAGACTGAATTTTGCATTTTGTGAATATTCACCATTTTTCAAGAAAATCCGGCCAATCTTCTTCCCAGCAGCAATAATGTCCGTAAGAATCAATTAAAAATAATCCTGCTTTTTCTTGTTTATTGATAACTGGAGTAATCATAGAAGTTTTTATGTTCTGATCGCGCCTACCCAGGTAGTGATATTGTAGGATATTAGTTGGCAATGATTCACGAAAAGCTGGGTTTAGAGAGCCCTGTAACCTGGAGTAGCCATGCTGATCAGCCCAGGCGACAATATCAAGATTGCCTGCTAATGTAACAAGTATTTTTGTTTCAGGAATTTTTTCGGCCAATAACATAGCAAGCGTTCCACCACCGCTATGGCCAATCAGAATAAGTTTCTGGATATGATGGATTGCAATTAGTTTTTTTAATGCTGCAGCCATACTGGAAACAATTTGCTCGGAGTACCGCTCATGTGTCCAGTGTAGTGGATTACAATGCTCACTCTTGTTTTTTCCATGATAACAAGGCCGGCCTAAATAAATAGCAGGTGCCTGGTCTTGTGTCATTAACCTTAACATCAGGGGTTTAAGTGTGGTTGGGTCTTGTGCAACAAATCTTTGATCTATCCAGGGTTTTCCATCGCCTTCTATATAGACATGCCAGATTTTTCCTTTAGTCTTACGATTTAAAAAAACGGTATGACTGAAGTCTGTACCTTGAACATCAAGCTGCTTAAAGCCATGCGCAGCAGCATATTTTTCATTTT
This sequence comes from Thiotrichales bacterium, assembly GCA_012961935.1. Lineage (GTDB taxonomy): Bacteria > Pseudomonadota > Gammaproteobacteria > CAZUMV01 > CAZUMV01 > UWMA-0217. The sequence goes on from DTYI01000007.1 coordinate 5,117, forward strand.
GCCTGGTGGGTGTCGCACAGGCATTTAAAAATAATAAACTGCAGAAAAATACGACACATCTCCAGCTATTATTAACCTGGCAACAATATATTTCGTGTTCAGCCACTGATCAAAATGAATTCGCCGCCACCATGACCCGCATGTTGAATAGGTGCATAGGTAGGTGTCTGTGAGAAACCAATTGTTGTCGCCCTTTGCGAGACTTTCCGCGCCACATTAAGATATATCTGGTAGGCATCAATAATACCATTGCTACTTTCCAGTTGTTGAATAAAAGCATTCGCAAAAATTGAATGTTTGCCTCCACCGCTATCTAACACAGGCTCCAGTCCGCCAGATGTAAGCACTGTTCGTGATTTTGTTTTAACCATTGCTTTCAACCATTTCTGTAAATGATTTTCGTTGAGCTTTGTGTTTAAGCGAGGTATTGAGGTCTTTGTCATTGATCCTGAATAACAGGAGTCTGCAACAACCAGAACATGTTTGGCAGAAATCGTATTCAACAAATCAGAAATTGCTGAGTTAGGTATCCAGTTAGCAGTATTTCCCTGCTCGGCATCTACTGGCAACCAGTAACCCTGTTTTGTATTTTCTTCTATTTCCCCGTGGCCTGCATAATAAATCAGCAAATTATCATTTGCTTTAAGTACTTTTTTAATCTCATTAATTGCAGAAAGCATGGTGTAGCGATCTGCGTTTTTTAGTAGTGTTGTATGTGCTCCATATTTTGACTTTAAAACACTGGCCACTCGTTCAGCATCAGATACTGCTGTCTGTAGTGCAGGGTAATTCTGATATTGATTATTGCCAATCACCAGTGCGTAGTAACGTCCAAAATCAATTGATCCTGCAATTCGTTTGTCAATGCCAGAAGTTTTTTTATCGGCATTATCTCCTTCTGCCAGCAGTACTCTTGAAACCAGCAAGAAAGAAAACTCACTACTTTGGTTTCGAGTATCGACTGCTTTTATTGTTACTCTTGTTTTTTTATCCCGGGTGGAAACGACGGAACTAAAATAGCCTTTGCTATCAACATTTAGTGATCTGCCGTTAATGGTTGCCTGCTTAAGGCCGGCAGGAGCAAGTATTTTACCCCTTACGTTTTGTACTTTACTTCCTGAACGCAACAGAACTTGCGCTTCCCCGCCACGCGTTGCTATGACGGTTGGCGTAAAAATCTCAATGACTGGCTTTGAGTTATCCGCGATCTGCTTTTTAAGCATTTGTATATCGGCCTGTGTTTTAACCAGTTGTTGTTTCTGGGCTGCATATTGTTCTTCAAGCGCTGCAACTGGGCCGCCAGCAGTTTTTAAGTCCGCAATTTCATGGCTTAATTTACTTAACCTGCTGTTTTGTCGCAGCAATAATTGCTCACGGCTATTCAGGCGCGCGCGTGATGCAGATAATGAAGATTTCAGTTGTTTAATTTCCTGATCGCGGGAAGCAAGTTTTCCTCTCAAAATATTGGTTTCACTTTTCGCGATTGTCTCAGCTCGTTCTTCTATTGCCGATGTATAAGCAATGTCATCCGTAATTCCTGATGCACGCCGGTACCAGTTAAGCGCTTCAATAGCGTTTTTCTCTACCCCAAGTCCTTTCTCAAACAGATAACCCAGGTTGATCTGGGCGCGAGAGTGATTCTGCTTCGCTGCTTTCTCATACCAGGAGTAAGCTGTTTTATAATCAGGCGGTAATCCAAGGCCTTTTTCATAGATTTCACCCACATAAGTTTGTGCTCTGGCATCACCCTGCTTTGCTTTGTCCAGCCAGACATTTAATGCCGTTCGATAGTCTGCTCGGTCATAAGCGGTATATTCCCCGCCTCTAATTTCACAGTTAAGTGCAGTTGTTTTAATGGGCCTGCGTGATTCAAGATAGGTTAATTGTTGGCCCAGTTTCTTGATTTTGGGTGGCAGCAAGCAATCAACAGGTAAAAGTTTATCCGCGGAGACACGGCCTGAATGCTGTGCTAAATCAGGTGTTGTAATTTGGTTGCTTGCACAGCCAGAAACAAAAGTAGTTAACCCTGCTCCCAAAACAAGCATGAATTGTACGATCAGTTTTTGTAACATCCTGTTCCCCGAAGTTCTGTATTATTTATCAAAGTTAAAGTGCTCAGGTGTTGTCCTGTGCCCCATACTGTTTACTCAGTATGAACTTCCTACACCAAATACTAGCAAAGCCCGACAGGTCTTTTAATATGTTATGTGAACTACTTCACAGATTTGAGTTTGTTTTGTAAGGCCAGAAGTTTTTTATGTTTTGCATAAACACTCAAACCAGTATCAATCAATGCAGAAGCCTCTTCAAGTTCGCCAGCACTAATGGCCTTCTCCGCTTGATCCGACAACATATTCAATATTTTTTTCAGGCCGGATATTGCCTTGCGATTAAAAGCATGCATCTCCAGCACCTCGTTATACTTATCAAGCGCATTACTACCAGGCGGTGAAACCAAGCGTCCGACCAGCATGTGAACTTCTGCCAGCTCAAGTGCCTCATCAACCTGGCTGCGAAGACTTTCTGACATGGCTTGTTCCGGCGGTGGATCAATAAACAAATCAAACTCAGGTGTTGGTCTGAAGGAAAAGTAAGCTATCGTTAGCAGGGTTAGCAGCAAAGTGCCTAGCGCGGCCATCCGCCATTTTTCTCTTTTTTTTGGCAGAAGACCTGTAAGAAACTCGTCTGCATTGTTAATCCGTTTTGTGCCATCCAGTTCTAAACTTTTTAGCAAGCTACTCCATTGCCTGTCGTTTAACCCATCGATTCGGCCTGGTACAAGTTTTTTTTCTTTTGCCTCATTCGCTGGCACGTTGTTATAGGGATGTTTGCCAGCTAACAGATAATAAGTAATACAGGCCAGTGCATAAATATCATCACCTGGAGCGGGCGGCTCACCTGCAAACATTTCCGGACTGGCAAAATTAGGCGTAAGACCCACCAGCTTTTCTGCGTGGTTTTCTGGCGCATCTTGTGGGCTGGATTGCTCAGTTTTCTTTTGCGATTGTGCAACTTCTGGTTCCATCATCGCGCGCGCGATTCCAAAGTCCAGTATTTTTGTTACGCCTGCCTCTGTCAGAAAAACATTGGCTGGCTTTAAATCTGAATGGATAATAGATTTCTGGTGTGCATAGGATAGTCCCGACACCATGTCCCGAATAATCGGCAATGCCGATTTAAGGGTATGAGGATTATCTTCATGTGTTTTGAGATAATCTTTTAAGGTTTGCCCGGTGAGATACTCCATCGTCATGTAAAACATATCACCGTCACGATCAAAATCGTAAACAGTCACAATATTAGGATGAGCAAGTCCCTGGGATTTTTTTGTTTCCTGCTGCAGCATCCGCAACGCTTTGGGATAAGATTTTAATTTCTGGGTCAACAACTTGATGGCAATGATGGAGTCTTCATCGCCCATTTCTTCTTTTCTCAAATCCCGCGCTGTGTAGACAACGCCCATACCACCGTGGCCAATTTCCTGTTCCAGTTTAAAGCGGTTTTTTATCAGTGTGCCTGGCTTGAGAATACGATGTTGTCTGTTTCCTAAAGCAGAGGATGATGTAAGTTGTGTCGCTGCCTCCATGGCTTCCATGACTGTGCGCGAATCACTTATTGTTTCGACAACTGTTGCAAGCTCTGTTATTTCAGTCTGCTCGGACTTCGTATCAATGTGCCTTGAGTCATGATCATTTTTTTCCATTATCAACTCGTAAATTGCTGCAGATATAAACTGTTTCAGTCATCATGCGTACCCATCAGCGTCAGGAAGTATTTCTTCATTATTGTTTATTGCTGACGTGTTGCAATATTAAAGTTGGCCCCTCATTGCCAAGTTGAATGACACACTTATCTGGCAAAGGTGACTCCTTAATAATTTTACCGTTTAAATAAGTACTATTCGTACTCTGCAGATCACGAACAACCCAGCGTGTTCGTGCAGGATGTAGTTCAACATGACGCCGGCTGACTTTTCCGTCCAGAAAAATAATCTCGCACTCTGAATGTCTTCCAATCGTAAATTTATCTGAAAATATCCTGGTGACAGGTGTGCCATCTTCATAATTATAATTTACTTCCAGAGCAGTATTGCTTGTAGGCGCTTCAACCGTTCGCTGTAAATGCTGTATTGGTACGGTTTTAGAATCATCCATCAAGATTGATACTATATGTTCAGATAGAACCAATATAGTAGCCTGTTGTTTGTCGACCAACAATATTAACCCGGCAACCATTCCGAATCGTGTGATAACGCGGTTGAAAAGAATGTATACAAGATGGTGCCCGGGGCCGGAATCGAACCGGCACGGTATTTCTACCGAGGGATTTTAAGTCCCTTGCGTCTACCAATTTCGCCACCCGGGCTATTTTGTTTCTGAGAGACGCTTACACATGCATTGCAAAAGTCCTCTCAGATAGAATTTGCTGTGGAAAAGCGCTGCATAAGATACCACCAAAATTCCTTATCTACCACGATTAAGTGCGTAAAAAACAAACTCCCCT
>DTYI01000008.1 GCA_012961935.1 Thiotrichales bacterium
AAAGGAATAGTGTCGGCGCCGCTGGTCAGGTTGCCACCGGTTGCGCCAATGCTAACGTTAGCTGCATTGGTAATCAGTCGAACAGTTACTGCGCCGTCAGCGCCGTCGCCTGTGCCGCCAGTTGCTGCAAAGGGACCGCCAGAACCTGGCTGTGTCGCACCGAGGTTATATTCTACCCGGTCAATCGTAGCGCCCGCGCTACCGATCTGGAAGAATACAAAGTCAGGGATTATAATCCGAAAGTCCAGGTGACCCTGGGCTGTTGTGCCTGTGCCGCCGAAAGCCAGTTGTGAATCAGCAGCAGCCATTTGAGGTGCCGCAATCGCAGCAGCCAGCAAAGATGCAGTAAAAAGTTTATTCAGTTTCATCATTTCATCCTCAATCAAAAAGTTAAAATCTCACAAATTCCGTGGAGACAATGTTTCCATGTCGCCTATTAATACAGAGTGACTGACACAAGACGACTGTTGGCGGTACGGATGGAGGTAAATAGCGGACAGGTGGCCTAAAGTATTATTTGTAACTACTTGAATACATTAACAAATGTGACTTGGTTAACACTTTGAGTGTGCATGGGTCACAGGCTTTCGGCGAGGTGGAGACGGAAATCATGTTCGACGGGTTGATTGATAATCAGCGCGAAGGTTTTAAGTTGCCCGGGCGTCAGAATATAGCCCGCATAGCTGCTGATATTCTGTAGTGTGCCAGTCTTGGCGCGGATGTTGTGTTTCTGTGAAGGCAGCATATCAGCATAAGCTGCGAGTTTGTTCAGTACTTCCACCAATTGCCGTGCAGACAAACGATTATTTCGCGAGAGACCAGCGCCTTCGACAATGCGGTAATCGCGCCAGTTAAACTTTTTCTCAATAAACTGATTGACTGCCTGACGCGATTTGGTCATATCGGCAGGGGCACCAAACTTTTCAGCGCCCATCATTAAAAACAACTGGTTCGCAATAAAATTATTGGAATATTCCAGCATGCCTTTGAGTATCTCAGAAAGTGGTCGACTGTTGTAATGTCGATAAAAGCAGGTTGCCTGTTCGGGTGGTGCGGCATTTATTATTTTTCCGGTGACAGTCACACCCTGTTGAATCAGTTTTTCCCGCAGCACTTCAGCAAAATACTGTGCACCATCGTTTTGCCGGCCCAAGTTAATTCTGTGTTTACCCGACTTGAGATTGCTTGATAATTTATTTGCCAGCGGCGTCAGCGGTGTCTGTGGTTCTGCACTAAACGTGACATGATTTTTTCGTTCCACAAAAACGGTATTAAAATTCGCGGCCAGCGCGCTGAGGCTGGCATCGTATGGATTATTCGTTTGCGACTGGCCGTCAATAATGATGTTTTTTGAAAAATAACTGTTATCGATAGAGAGGCCATTGATTTCATTTAACCCATTATTTTTCAGCGCCATCACAATCAAATCAATTTCTTCCGAAATCAGCATTGGGTCGCCATAACCTTTTACCCAGAGATGATTGTTTTTGTCCAGAAAAAAATCGGTATGAAATCGAAATTCCGCGCCCCATGTTTCCAACGCCATCAATGCGGTTAATAATTTTAGCGTGGACGCGGGAATCATCGGCTGGTTAGCACGTAAGCTCTGCAAGGCATGACCGTTATTATTTTCTACCAGTAAACTGGCGTTTTGCATTAACTGCAATCGCTGCATTGGTGTGCGGCTTTCGCTGTGAACTGGTGTTACCAGCAACAACAAACTCAGGGCAAAACCGGAGCATAAGTTAATAATTCTGCTAATCATGCTATGCAGTGTAACCCAGCATAACCGTTTTCTGAATCCAGTTAATCGTTTGCTGCGTACTCCAGGTAGACCAAACAAAATGAGCAGTACCGATGACCGAATGTGTTGATAGCATGGCCGTGCATTTTCAACGGCGCGTTAAAAAGCGCAATATCAGCGGCAGCTACACTATACTCAAGTCACGACCTGTAAAAAAACCGGAGAGAATAGTGTTCGAGGGGCAGGAAGAGCTGGTTGCTCTTCTGGAAAAAATCAGAGCCAGCGATGAAGCTGCACTGGGCGCTTTTTATGATGCGACAGTTAACCGTGTTTATGGTCTGGCGCTGAGAGTCACCACTCGGCCTGAGCTGGCAGAAGAAATTGTCAGTGACGTTTATTTACAGGTCTGGCGGAAAGTCCGCAGCTATGATTCTGGGCGCGCATCACCGCTCGGGTGGTTGATGATGATGTGTCGCAGCCGTGCGATTGATACCTTGCGGCGTGAAGCGACGGCGACCTCCGGTCAGGTACAGCAAGATGAAAATCGGACAGAAATAAAGGATGATAAGGCTGTTACCCCTTTACAAGATCTGACCAGCCGTGAATTGTCTGGGCAAATGCTTGTTGCACTGCAACAATTAAATGAATCACAGCGGCAAATGATTGCGCTGGCGTTTTATCGTGGTATGAGTCATCAGGAAGTCGCGAATTACACTAATCAGCCGTTGGGCACGGTGAAATCAACCCTGCGGCGCGCGCAGGAAACTTTACGCAGTGCCTTAACTGGCACCGCACTTGAATCGGAGGTTCGCTATGGCGAAACAAGCTAGACCCATACCAGAAGCCTCTGCGCTGGATAACGAAGCGCTTGAATTACTGGCGGAGGCACAGGAGCCAGTGGAGATTCCGGCAGAGCGCGTTGCGAGCATGCGCGCAAGCGTGCTGGATCGGGTTGCACGTGATCAGGCCTGCGAGGAAAATGGTTTTCAGACGCTGAGAAAAGATGAAGGCGGCTGGATAAAAGAGATGCCGGGCGCTGAGATTAAAATATTACATGAAGAAGCGGATGGCCTGCTGTCTTATCTCGTGCGTCTGGAACCGGGTTTTGAAATGGAAGGACACGACCACCCGTTTGATGAAGAATGTCTGATGCTGGAGGGTGATGTGTCCTTTGGAGACTTAACGCTTTATGCTGGCGACTTCCATTTTGCACCAAAAGGCATGCCGCATGGCCGTGTCTCATCAAAGCAAGGCTGCCTGGCTTATATTCGTGGTGCTTTGCCTGTCTGACAGCTAACGTCTGACCGTTCGCTTTTCTGCTTTGTCGTTTTTGTTAAATATTCACAGTCAGTGACGGACTTTTTGTGAATTCAGTCAATGATTTCAGAATCCGTATCACCTATATCTTTCGTATACATTATTAAATAGTATTATCGGGTGTAAAGGATATGAAAGATAGCGAGACAAGACGACCACAACCCTACTGGTTTTACGCTAAGCTTTTTGCGGTGATGGTGATCGCATTTTATTATTTACTGGCAAAGACAACACGCTGGATCATTCAGCAACAATTTGCCGTGAACAAATAGCGAAAAAAAATAAAGTCACACTCAGATCCATCTCATTAGAAATTAATTTTCCTAAAAATATTTTTTCACCTTTATTGTCAGGATTTTAATTAAGGAACCTCTGATCAATTCATGAAAGAGCAT
>DTYI01000009.1 GCA_012961935.1 Thiotrichales bacterium
GCAGTCTGGGCGATCAGGGTTTGTGCGCGGGCCATGGTCTGAGGTGCCGACTGGGTTTCTTTACAATTATGCCAACTGGATTAGCAGCCTTCATGAATACTGCCACAAATAAGCACTTAAAACGGCTCTGGCTGCCACGCCTGAAAAACACTCCGGCTTTATTATTGCTCGTTCTAGTCTGCATGGTCAGCACCTCAACATTGGCTGAACAAAGCAGCGAATACCAGGCGGAATCAGGCATTTCGGAATACAGCAATATCGGTAATAAAGGAAAGCGAGATACACCTGTCACGTCATTAAGTGGAAACCCTGACCCTTCCACAACAGATCATGCAGAACTAAAAGAGCTTAAGGGGCCTTTCAACAGCGGACCTGAAGTGACAAAAGCTTGTCTGGGCTGTCATAACAAAGCTGGCAAACAATTCAAGAAAAATAAACACTGGACCTGGAGCTACACGCATCCGGTCACCGGCCAAAAGCTTGGCAAAAACGTACTAATCAATAATTTTTGCACCAATGCCCGGGGCAACGAGGGCATGTGCGCCCAGTGTCATGCTGGTTTTAATATGAAGGACACTAATTTTGATTATGACAATGAGGAGAATATTGATTGTCTCGTCTGTCACGAATCCACTGGGAAATACTATAAAACCCCAACGACTTCCGGCAACAAAGCCTGTTCGATTATGTTTGCAGGGAAAAGCCCTATCGACTGGACCAAGGCAGCACAGAGCGTCACGCTGTCTGCCCGGAGTAACTGTGGCACCTGTCATTTTTATGGTGGCGGTGGCGACAATGTTAAACACGGGGACTTATCTTCCGTGCTGTTCCATCCTCCGCGCGAAGTGGATGTGCATATGTCTGAAGAGGGAGAGAATTTTTCCTGTGTGGTTTGTCACGTCGGTCAGGCGCATGAGTGGTCCGGCAGCCGCTACAACATGAAGGCCAAAGACATCCAGGGAACCGGCAAACCAGGCGCGCCACGCAATTCAGCCAGCTGTGAAAGCTGTCATGACCATAAACCTCATCCACTGACATTAACCGGAATCAAGTTGAACGATCACGCTGACCGGGTAGCCTGTGAGACTTGCCATATCCCTGAATTTGCACGGGGTGGTGTCGCAACAAAGGTTGACTGGGACTGGAGAACCGCAGGCAAACTCAAAAATGGTGAAGGCTTCAAACTGGAGGGATACACGCAGGGAAATGGCGAGCATCGGCACACCTACAAATCCATCAAGGGTGATTTCAAGTACGACGAGAATATTATCCCGACTTATCGCTGGTTTAATGGCGTTTCCACCTTTACCACCATTGATACGGTTTTTGACCCTTCAAAACCAGTCGAGATCAACCACCTTGAAGGTTCAGTTAACGACCCTGATTCGCGCATCTGGCCGTTTAAGGTCATGCATACCGTGCAGCCATATGACAAAGTCAATAATACGCTGGTCTATATGCACCTGTGGGGTGATGACGCCGATGCATTCTGGGGTAATTATGATTTTGCCAGAGCCATTAAAGTTGGCATGGAGAAAAATAACATTCCCTACAGCGGTGAGTATGGATTTATTGACACTTATTCTTACTGGCCAATCAATCACATGGTCGGGCCAAAAGAAAATGCAATGGCCTGCCAGGAATGCCATGCCAAAGAAGGTCGGCTAAAAGATCTACCCGGATTCTATATGCCGGGTCGAGACAGCAACTTCTGGCTTGATCGTATCGGAATATTTGCAGTACTTGCAACACTACTAGGCGTACTTGGGCATGGATTGATCAGAATATTCATGACAGCAAAGAGGAAACACTAATGGCGATTCGTACCGTTCTGGTTTTTGACAGATTTGAACGACTCTGGCACTGGAGTCAGGCGGCGTCGATTTTTATCCTCATAATTACAGGTTTTGGACTACACGGGTTTTATCAGATAGCAAGCTTTAAATACATGGTATTAATACATTCGCTTACTGCGCTTGCACTGGTTTTGCTATGGATTCTTGCCACTTTCTGGCTGGTGACAACCGGGTCATGGCGGCATTATGTTCCGACTACCAAAGGTCTTATGAAGGTTGCTCGTTACTATGCAGTTGGCATTTTTAAGGGGGAAGAACATCCTTACCACAAACATTTCTGGCGTAAGCATAATCCGCTACAGGCGCTCGCCTATCTGGGCCTTAAAATTTTCCTGTTTCCAGCGATCTGGATATCTGGACTCGCCTATCTCTCCTATGGCTTCTGGTCAGATGGGCAGGCGACCAATAAGATACTGGAGGTTCTGGCGATGATTCATGTCGCTGCAGCCTTCGGCATTGTGATGTTCATCATTGCACATCTTTACCTGTTGACAACTGGTCATTCATTTGTGGAGCATGTAAAACCCATGATTACAGGATTTGACGAAATTGACTTATCGGAAGCAGAAGAAGCCTATCTGCTGGAAGATGAACGGGGTAGGATTAAGTATGGTTATGCAAATATTGTTGATCTGAGTCGTGTTGATGAGGAGGCAGCCGATGTTGTTGTAAGC
>DTYI01000010.1 GCA_012961935.1 Thiotrichales bacterium
AAGGATGCTGTTGTCAGCATCCCGTTTTAAATCTGGCAGGCATCCGGTCGTATCCGAGTCCGCTACCAATAAGTTGGTAGGCGCGATTGGATTCGAACCAACGACCCCCACCATGTCAAGGTGGTGCTCTAACCAACTGAGCTACGCGCCTAAAATAATCAAACCATATTGTAGCCATCCCTGGCGACACACAAGCTATTCTCTCAAACCCCAGCCCGCACTTCCTGTGCGGTTGTTCGGCAAGCTGCGAAAGTCCACTGGACTTTCGGTCTCGCCTCACCCAACTGAGCTACGCGCCTGTAAGGACGCGGAATTTAGCATGTTTTACATGGGCTGAACAAGCCCGTTCTTCAAAACAGGATAGATCGCAGGTTAACCAGACCTGGCCCAGTCAAAAGTGCAATCCACTTCCGAGCGTACTTTGATGAGTCCACTCAGTCCATCTTCCATCATGGTGGCGACGGGTGTGCGACCAGAAAAACGCCGATGCGGTTTGTTCATCCAGACGACATTCTGTGACGGATTATGTGGATGCATCGTGCGCAGCGCATCCGCGATGCCCGCAAGGTGTGTAATTCTTTTCATGGTCGCTTCATCATCAGGAAAAGGTTTTTCCTTGCGAAATTTTTCAATATGCCGTGTGCGTGTGCTGGCCGGCAAACCTAATATTGAGATAACACCTGCAGCAGGAACACCCCACTCATCCAGCATCCGCATAATCGCCTTTGTAAGGGCAAGTTGATCTTCGGAATTGATCTCACTCATGAATCTTCATCCTGTTTTTTGGCCGATTTTTTCAGACCATCAATCGATACGACTTTACTGGACGCAGGCTCGTCGGCGTATCGCGGTCGCTCCTTGATGTCTATCCCGGCTTCTTTAGCCAGCTCCTGCTCGCGTGCTGCAATCAGGCCAAAACACTGGCGGATATCTTCAATTGTTTTTTCTGTCAGCGGGTGCCGCAAACCAGGAGAAGATGGGGTTGTGTCTTTCACCACAGAGCCCAGCACCTTGCGCATAACAATTAAAATGCGTTGTTCAGTTGTTCGAGTTGTATCAGTCATAAATATAATGTCCGCAATTGTTTCAGGCAGATAATTCCTCTAGTTCGAGCAAAGGTGCAGGTCTTGCATCAACTTCCTTCAGAAGATTATACAACGCAGCCTGCAGGCCTTCTTCAATCGTCGGATGATAGAAAGGCATTCGCAGTAAATCATGCACCGTCAAGCCCTGCTCAATACACCAGCTTAACAAATGCCCAAGGTGCTCGCCCTTGGTTGAAACGATGGTTGCACCCAGAATTTTACCACTGGATTTTTCCGCATAAACCCGGATAACACCCTTATTTTTCGCCATGATTAACGCACGACCCACCGGCCCCATCGGCATTTCCGCCGTCACCACATCATCGCGATCCTGTAACGCAGACCAGGCCTCACCGACGGTGACAATATTCGGCTCCGTAAAGGTAATACCTAAAGGTGTTTTGCGTTTAAAGGCTTTTACCTCATCGTGCGATGCATTGTAGCCCGCGATTTTCCCTTCATCACCCGCCTCATGCAAAATCGGCCGTACACCGTCCACATCACCAGCGATAAAAATGGATGAATCACCCACTTGCATGGTGTTGGGGTTGTAGACCGGAATACCTGATGCGTCCAGTTCAATATCAAGCTTGTCCAGACCAAGCCTGTCGAGGTTTGGCCGGCGACCAATACTAACCAGTACTTTTTCGACCAGCACTGAATTATCACCCGCAGTAACCCGGAGCATATCTCCCTCTTCAGTGATTTCCGCTTCTGCACCCAGCCATAACGGAAACTCTTTGCCGATAGCATCAATTGCAGATTGATTCGCAACCGGGTCAGTCAGTCCGGCAATAATCTCCAGTTGATCAATCCCGGTTACTTCGACGTCCAGCTTATTCAGCGCCTGTCCCAGCTCCAGACCAATCACACCCAGACCGATCACTGCAATAGACTTCGGCAGATTTTCAATTTCAAAAACACTGTCGCTGGTTAGAACGCGATCTCCAAACTGCTGCCAGGCGGCCGGGACAATCGGCGTCGAACCCGTTGCAATGACAATTTTATCGGCCTTGATGATCTGGTCATTTACTTTCAGCGTTTGCATATCGACAAACTCGGCATAGCCTTCGATCAACTCATCGCCCATCTCATCCGTACTGCCAGCGAGCACCCGGTCAACAAAAATATCGCGGGTGTCCTGCACATGCTCCATGGCGTGCGCATCGTCCAGAGACAAGCTGTCTTCGCCCAGAATCCCGAAGCGATGAAAAATCTTGCGTCGTGAAAAATCTTCAGCAATCTGAATCAACGCCTTCGAAGGCATACAACCAACACGCGCGCAGGTCGTACCCAGCTCACCCCCATTAATCAACACGAAAGACTTACCCGCCCTGCGCGTCTGCCCCATCGCATTCAAACCGGAAGTACCGGAACCGATGATCGCTACATCAACCTTTCTTTCCATTTTTATTAGCCCTGGTCGTTGACAAAGGCGGAGAGTTTACCATGCGAGACAACAGAGTGGCTGACTTGCCATAATGCTAATAAGGTTTCTATGGGGTGCTGCGATTTATTAACCCGGCATGAGCCGGGTTTTGTTATGTGGCGTCCCCAAGGGGATTAATGGCGCACTTCCTGTGCGCCACCCTGCGGGCGGCCTACCGGCCGTTCAAA
>DTYI01000011.1 GCA_012961935.1 Thiotrichales bacterium
ACCAAAACCAGGCGCCTTCACAGCCGCGACTTTGACGATGCCGCGAATACTGTTGACCACCAACGTTGCCAGCGCTTCACCGTCCACATCTTCAGCGATAATTAACAATGGCTTGCCTGCTTTTGCGGTGCCTTCAAGAATCGGCAGTAAATCGCGGATATTTGAAATTTTCTTGTCGTACAAAAGGACATAGGCATCTTCCAGATCAGCAATCATTTTGTCCTGATTGTTGACGAAATAAGGTGACAGGTAGCCGCGGTCAAACTGCATACCCTCAACCACTTCCAGCTCATTATCCAGACCCGTGCCTTCCTCAACGGTGATAACGCCTTCCTTGCCTACTTTTTCCATCGCCTCAGCGATCGTGCCACCGATAGACTCATCAGCGTTTGCCGAGATGCTACCAACCTGCGCAATGGCCTTGTTATCAGCGCAAGGCGTTGAACTTGACTTCAACTCAGCGACTGCAAGGATAATGGCCTTGTCAATACCGCGCTTGAGATCCATCGGGTTCATACCAGCTGCAACCGCTTTCATGCCCTCACGCACAATCGCCTGAGCCAGTACAGTGGCAGTGGTTGTACCGTCGCCGGCAACATCAGAAGTCTGGGAAGAAACCTCTTTGACCATCTGCGCGCCCATATTTTCGAACTTGTCATCCAGCTCGATTTCTTTCGCTACGGAAACACCATCCTTCGTTACGGTAGGCGCACCAAACGCCTTGTCGAGCACAACATTACGGCCTTTGGGGCCGAGCGTGACTTTAACGGCATCAGCCAGAATATTGACGCCATGCACCATACGGTTGCGGGCCTCATTACCAAATTTCACTTCTTTAGCAGACATTATCTACTCCTTAAAAAAAATTCTTGTTTAATTAACCTTCGATGACGGCAATAACGTCGTCTTCGCTCATGACCAGCAACTCTTCGCCTTCAACTTTGACGGTTGTGCCGGCATACTTACCAAACAAAACCTTGTCACCGACTTTCAGGTCGAGGGGACGCACATCACCGTTCTCAGCAACCTTGCCATTACCCACCGCGATCACTTCGCCACGATCTGGTTTTTCGGTGGCTGAATCCGGGATCACAATCCCTCCAGCGCTCATGCGCTCTTCTTCAACACGCTTGATGACCACGCGGTCATGCAGGGGACGAATATTCATGAAAACAACTCCTAAATATGAATTTGAAAATGTATAAAAAACAGATTATCTAACTTCTGAGTGTTAGCACTCTATCTCAGTGAGTGCTAATGATAGGGTCAAAGTCTGGGAAGTCAAGTGTCGGTAGTTATCAGGGAAGCAAATCATCTGGGTGATGGCGGGATTTACCTTCGTATACATGACCCTGCTCTTCGGACATGTGTACCGTTCTGATCTGGATATGGTTTTTGGCATATTTCATGAGTCGCCGTATCAGTGCTTGCCGGGTCACCGGGATGAGGCAAATAAAACCGATCGCATCCGTAAAAAACCCGGGGGTTAATAACAGAGCGCCTCCGAACAACAACACCAAACCCTCGACTAACTCCATCGCCGGCAGCTTTCCCTGACCCAGATTGGTCTGATAGCGCTGCAGCGTTGCTAACCCCTGTTGTCGGAGAAGCCAGGTACCGATTACGGCGGTGATAATTACGATCGCAACCGTCGGCAATGCCCCGATAATACCGCCGACCTTGATCAGCAAATAGAGCTCAAATATTGGGACAATAATAAATACGAGTAGCAATAATGGCATTGTGAGAATGATTTCTCCAAAGAGAGTATTAATATAGTGCTGAAATCGGCAATATCAAGCCATTATGGCATAATAACTGGAATTAACGCTGTTACTCACCCGTCATAATTTTAGCAATGGAAACACTCCCTGACGCAACCGCATTGTAAGCCAGCACGTAAACATGAGAGAGACAATTATTATTCTGACAACCTTCCCGGAACATGAGTTGGCGGAGGCTTTTGCGCGTGAGTTAGTAACCTCTCATCTCGCAGCCTGTATTAACGTGTTACCGAAGATGACTTCAATTTATCAATGGGAAGGTAAGCTGGAGCGCGGCGAGGAGTACCAGTTAGTGATTAAAACCAGCCAGATACACTTTGCAGCTATTGAAGAGCGGCTGAAAAACAGTCACCCTTATGCGTTACCCGAACTGTTGGCTATCCCGGTGGTCACAGGCTCCAACGACTACCTTGCCTGGATGAACGAAAATACACATGTTGAATAGACTGATACCCGCATTATTTATCCTTTTGCTGACGCAGCCTCTCAGTGCGTTTCTCTCGGACGATGACTTACTCCCCGCAGACGAAGCCTTCAGCCCCAGCATCAAGCTCGTGGAACCGGGCATCCTGGAGGCCACCTGGAAAATTGCTGATGGTTATTATCTTTATCGGGACAAATTCAAATTTTCAACCGATACGCCGGGCATCACGCTACAGGAAGCAAAGCTACCCCGCGGAAAAATCAAACAGGATGAATTTTTTGGCCAGATTGAAACACTCCGCCATGAAGTAACCGCAAGAATTCCCTATCAGGGCAATGCGGCCAGCCTTGATTTACTGACAGGTTATCAGGGCTGTGCGGATATCGGCGTTTGCTACCCACCGCAGCAAAAAACTCTAACGTTGCAACTGGCCGCCGCAAACACTGCGCCACCTGCCAGTAAAAGTTTCGACATACTCGGCGGGCTACGCAATGACCTTGGCCTGGGCGGTGAACCTGAGCTGCTACCCGCTGACGAGGCTTTCGCTTTCAACGCACAAATCATTGACGGCAACCTGGAGGCAACGTGGCAAATTGCTGAAAACTACCATCTCTACAAAGACAAGATCAAACTTGATATTCCTGGCGTCACACTGGGCCAACCGGATTTCCCACCGCCAGATTTTATTGAGGACGACCCCGAACTGGGTAAGCTTGAAAGCTACCGCGGACTGCTGACTTTAAAGTATCCGGTTAAAGGTCAACTGCCTGCGAGGAATCTTTCACTGCAGGCGGAATATCAGGGTTGTGCCGACATGGGCGTGTGCTACCCACCGATCCGTAAAACCCTGCAACTCACCGGCAGCACAGGCACACCGACTACCTTGCTCACAACCACTGGCAGCAGTGTCAATACGCCACCCACAAGTTCGGGCGCTGCCCCCATTTCTGAACAGGACGCACTCACCACCAAACTGGCGAGTGGCAACATGCTGCTAACCCTGCTCACCTTTTTTGGGCTGGGTTTATTGCTGGCCATGACGCCTTGTGTTTTCCCAATGATTCCCATCCTCTCGGGCATCATCATCAGCTCTTCCGGTGAAAAAACAACAACCAGCAAAGCCTTCATGCTATCACTGGCCTATGTGCTCGCCATGGCGCTGACTTATACAGTAGTGGGTGTGCTTGCCGGACTGTTCGGTGCAAACCTGCAAGTCTGGTTTCAGAATCCCTGGGTGCTGAGCATCTTCGCCGGCGTGTTTGTGTTGCTTTCTTTGTCGATGTTTGGCTTCTATGAACTGCAAATGCCGCAAGGCATCCAGACCAAATTGACGGCTATCAGCAACCGCCAGGAAGGCGGCAAACTTGCTAGTGCGGCTATCATGGGATTTCTTTCCGCCCTGATTGTCGGACCCTGCGTAACAGCCCCCCTGATCGCGGCATTAACTTACATCGGCCAAACCGGCGATGCTGTTTTAGGCGGATTTGCATTATTCTTCCTAAGCATGGGGATGGGTGTGCCGTTATTACTGATCGGCGCTTCTGCAGGAAAACTACTACCCAAAGCAGGTGTCTGGATGGATACCGTCAAAGCAGTATTTGGCGTCCTCATGCTGGGCGTTGCGATCTGGCTACTGGAGCGAGTATTACCCACTTCGATCAGCATGGCGCTATGGGCATTACTCCTGATCATCTCCGGCATTTATATGGGTGTCCTGCAACATCTACCAGAAACCATTTCAGGCTGGCGCAAGCTGTGGAAAGGTTTTGGTTATATTGCGGTGCTCTACGGGTCGCTGATTCTGATCGGTGTTGCTGGCGGCAGTAACAACCTTTTTCAGCCACTCAAAGGCCTGTCCAGTCTGGCTAATTATGAGGCCACTGCCGCAACAACCCAGGCGTTATTCCAGCCTATCAAAGGTATCGATGGGCTGGAGCAGGCGCTCGCCTCTGCCCGCAGCCAGAACAAACCACTCATGCTGGATTTTTACGCTGACTGGTGTGTGTCCTGCAAAGAAATGGAGCACCTGACATTCGCTGACCCGAAAGTCAGACAAACGCTCAGCCAGGCCATTCTCGTACAGGCAGATGTCACCGCCAATGACAGCGAAGATCGCGCACTACTAAAACGATTTGGCATTTTCGGCCCACCCGCCATCCTGTTTTTTGATCATCAGGGGCAGGAAAGAAAACCTTATCGTGTGGTGGGTTTCATGTCTGCCGAGAAATTCAATAACCATGCTGCCCAGGCATTTAATTAATGCAAACAAAAAATCGACGACTCATGATGCCGGTCATCATGCTATTACTGGCCGCTGTGGCCGGCTTCTCCCTGTACCAGTTCACACACCAACAAGAAGCTGAAACTATCACAACCACTGCGGTTACCCAACCGAGGGCAAAAACACCTGTCACACCAAAAGGCCTCATCGGCACATCCCGGCCTGATTTCACCTTGCCTGACCTGGAGAACAAACCGCGCAACATCAGCGAGTGGGACGGCAAAGTGCTACTGGTTAACTTCTGGGCCACCTGGTGCCCCCCTTGCCGACGTGAAATGCCTGGCTTTATCGAGTTGAAAGCACAATACGGCTCGCAGGGTTTTGAAATCGTGGGCATTGCGATTGACACACCCGACCTTGCACAGGATTTTGCCGATGCGATTGGTGTCAACTATCCCATCCTGCATGGACAAATGGATGCAACAAAAATCTCGACTGCATATGGCAACCGCATGGGCGCCTTGCCCTATAGCATACTGATCGACCGCACTGGCAAAATTCATTCCATGCGCGCTGGCGAACTGTCAAAAGCCCTACTGGAAGAGCAACTAAAAACCCTCCTCTAGACGCTATATTGCCGCTATCTTGCGCAGAACTTCTGCAAACATGCAAAGTTCTGGACAGATCAGAATGACTCATGCAGAATACAAACTTGGTCGACAAGCAGCTTGCCAACTCCATTTTCGTCAACCGTTTTGAGGTTTTTTACAGCCCATGCCCGATATTCTGGTACTCAACGGTCCAAACCTGAATCTGCTGGGACAGCGAGAGCCTGAACACTACGGCCAGCAAAGTCTTGAAACCATTATCAACGGCCTCAAGGCAGATGCTGAAAGCGAGAACCTCAGCCTGGATGCTTTGCAAAGCAATGCAGAACACACACTGATTGACGCCATCCACCAGGCTGGCAATGACAAGGTTCGCTTTATTATTTTCAATCCAGCCGGTTTCACTCACACTAGCGTGGCCTTACGTGATGCCCTGCTGGGTGTAGGCATTCCGTTTATCGAAGTGCATTTATCAAACATTCACCAAAGGGAAGCATTCCGTCAACATTCCTATTTTTCTGATATTGCCGAAGGCGTGATCGCCGGGCTGGGGCCACAGGGCTACCACCTGGCACTTGAAGCCGCCCTGCAATATCTTCGCAAACAGACTTCATGAAAGGTACCTCATGGATATACGCAAGATAAAAAAATTAATCGAATTACTGGACGAATCCGGTATCGCCGAAATTGAAATACATGAAGGCGAAGAGTCGGTTCGCATCAGTCGTGCCACATCACAAGTTGTTGCACCTGCGGCGGCTGCACCCGCACCACAAATCGCTGCCGCGGCGCCCCCTGCGTCGGCAGCAACACCTGCCGCCACAGAATCATCGGCTGAGACCATGCCCGCTATACCAGCCGGACATGCCATCGAATCACCCATGGTTGGAACCTTCTACCGTGCACCCACCCCGGGTGCAAAACCTTTCGTGGAAATCGGCGACAGCGTCGCAGTCGGCGACACGCTTTGCATCATCGAGGCAATGAAAATGCTCAACCAGATCGAAGCCGATCAGGCTGGCACCGTCAAGGCCATTATGGTTGAAAATGGCCAGCCGGTTGAGTTCGGTGAGCCACTGGTTATCCTCGAGTAAGGTTCCAACATGCTGCAAAAAGTATTATTCGAAAGATAACACTGGACACAGAGAAAGGCCCGCCTCCTTCATGTAAAATCATTATCCAGCTTGCAAAGCGCGTTTTTTACGATATAAGCAGGATGAATGGCGAGCTTCAAATCTCCTTTGAGAATCCCATTCTCGACCGGATAGTAACTATTCGATCGGAGAACGAAAGTCTCAGCAAATTACTCTTCACCTTGTTTAAACAATACAACGCCAACATAATAATGGATAAAGATGTTGATGGTAGTCAGAAAGTTACCTTTAATTTGGAGAATGTTCCACTTAAAGTAGCTTTAGATGAAATCCTAAGTTCTCTCGGTTACAAATACGAGGAAGCAAGCGGCGGAATTTTGCGCATTGTAACTATACCACAACTGCCAAGCGTTCCTGAGGAAGAGGCGCCGCCCCAAAAATTAGAGACAAAGTCTTTCACACTGCGGCACGCGCCTGTATCTAAGTTAAGGGAGGTATTGCAACCTTTGATTAGTGGGGATGGCAAGATTATAGATGACGAGCGAACTAAATCTATCATCATTATGGATACCCCTGAAACTCTCGCGACATTGGGTGATACACTGGATAAGATTGTTAGCGAATTAGATAGGGAAGTTCCTGAAGAGGAAAAACCGTTAGAACAGCCAGCCCCGCCTGAGATAAAACTCATCAAGCGCGTGATAAAATTAGACTACGCTAACCCAGAGGAACTTCAAAAGATTTTGACACCCATGCTAAGCCAGACAGGAGAAATTGAACCATTGGGGAAATCCAGTGGAACTGGTGGCTCTGCAGGAGCGGGGATAGGCGTGAGTGTTGGACAAGGCGGATATCTTATCATTACCGATACTCCTGAAATCGTATCCCAGATAGAAAGAGAAATTTCTAGACTTGACGTCCCAATTCCTCAAGTGGAAATCCAAGCGTATATCGTTGAAAGTACATTATCCGATGAAATTGAATCGGGTGTGGACTGGTCTTGGACGCGTCAAGGGGAGAAAACGGAAATCTCCGTGGACGCTTTAGGCACAGAGAAAGCGGGTGGACTTCTAAAGCTAAGGTATGGCAATATTCCCGCGAAGGAATTCACCGCTGTTTTGACCGCGCTGTCCACCAAATCAGATACCAAATTACTGTCTAGTCCCAGAATAACAGTCCTGGAAAATAATCAAGCTAAATTCCACAGCGGCGACCAGATCGGTTTTTCAAAAATAATCATCCAAGAAGGGATTCAAACAGTTGAAACCGTGTTTCAAGATGTGGGAATTGAACTCACAGTTTCCCCACAAGTGAAATCATACAACATAATTAGCCTATTGATAAACGTACAAGTGCGCGATTTAGGAGAAATGACACCGACTGGCGAGCCTACTATCTCAGACCGAAGCGCCCAAACACAATTGCTGGTGCGCGACGGTGATACAGCAGTAATTGGGGGATTGACCTCAGACAGAATCGCCGAAAATGTAAAGAAAGTTCCACTATTGGGTAATATCCCGCTTTTAAAACGTCTTTTTAGCTACAAAAAGAAAACTAAAAAGAAAACTGAGATGACTCTCTTCATCACTCCACGTATTGTCAAAACTGAAGCTGGAAATCAAGATGAAATTGAGCAATAGAGTTTATCTCGACAATGTTAGATTTCAACGTTAAAATCCCCCTTTGTTTGCTTTTCAGAACTTAATTCGGTAATCAAGAAGATTCAGTGCTGGTAGATGTTTCGG
>DTYI01000012.1 GCA_012961935.1 Thiotrichales bacterium
CATCAATGATTTTGGTGTACTCCTCGGTCATGCGGCGGTACAGCTGCTCACCGGTGACCCCGGTGTAGTTGGCGTTCAGGCCGAAGAAGTTTTTGTTGTCGCCGTGGGTGGTCAATCGGACATTGCCGATGGCCAGGACATATTCATTCATTACGAACAATGGGTGTCCGATGGGCGCGGTATGATGAGTCTGGGGGAACCTTTCAGCGATAATAATTCTAATTGTGTTCATTTTCGGATCGAGTAGTTATATCTATAGGTTTTGATGGATGCGCTACCACTCGGTACCCCGTTGCGCTACCTCTGTATTGCACTGCCTACGTCTAAGCAAGTGTTCTCCACCCTGCAATACTGTCATCCATACTCGTCAAACAGATTTGTAAATATTCACCTACAAGACGACTGGAAAAACACCATTTTGTCTCCTATCCTCTTAGTGTAAATGTCTAGATTTGAAATACTAGGAAGGAGGGTTTTATGCAAAGGAAACTACTTATAATTTCAGGGCTAATGGTGAGTATAATTCTTGCCGCAAGTCAGGTAGCAGCACGAAACGTTGTAATCAACAACCAGCGCATGAATAATGCGCAGCTACAATATCTTGACCAACTCAGCTGTACTTACATCGCTGACGGAAACTACTGGTTAAATGTAAGTACTGGCCAGTGGGGTTACGCAGGCAGTGGCGCGCAAGGTTATCTCGGCGATTACTGTAATACACGAAGGCGCAGTCTTTCTGAACGAGGTCTACTCTACAGTCCGGGAGAATTGCTCAGGTAATTAATAAAAGCCGTGTGTAAAAATGCGCATAGCTACTTACTTTTTATGCCTGCAACCAGGCACCGGATCATGCCCCCCTTCATGCCACGGATGACAGCGGGAGATACGTTTAATACCTAGCCACAAACCTTTCATCACGCCGTGTTTTTCTACGGCTTCCTGGGTGTAGGCGGAGCAGGTTGGGGTGTAGCGGCAGTTGTTGGCCATGAAGGGGCTGATGAGGTAACTGTAGCCTTTGATTAAAATAATAAAAAAACGACGGATCATTTTTTCCCGTAGAGTTTTTCCGGTGAGATCAGTGGTTCGCTGTCAACTTTTAATTGGTCGTCAATAACTACGTTATAAAAACAACTGCGCCGTCCGGTGTGGCAGGCGGGGCCGGTCTGGTCAACTTTGAGTAGCAGTGTGTCGCCGTCGCAGTCGATACGTAGCTCTTTTAACTGTTGCACCTGTCCGGAAGATTCTCCCTTGCGCCAGAGTTTCTGGCGCGAGCGGGAAAAGTAACAGACTCTGCCGGTTTGTAATGTTTCGTCCAGCGCTTCCTGATTCATCCACGCCATCATCAACACTTCGCCGCTGTCGTGCTGTTGGGCGATGGCGGGAATTAATCCATCCGCATTAAACTGTAATGCACTGGAAATTTCTTTCCAGGCAAAGCGGTCTCCCTTTTTTGCAGATTCTATTTTCTTAAAATCAATCATTGAAAGTTTTTGGGCGCTTTTTCCGGCGTTTCAGTTTTTCCAGTTGAGGCGTCAGTTTTATTTTCACCCGCTTGTGTTGCAGGTTTATCCGCTGTTGCCTCTTGCTTAAGATTTTTAATGTCAATGGTTGCATTGTCGCGTAACGATTGCATGTAATCCTGCACAGCTTTATTTGCCAGGATTGTTTGAATTTGTGCTTTGGATTCCTCGAAACTGGGCGCCTCAAGGTCACGAGTGTCTTCGAGCTTGATAATATGCCAGCCGAATTGTGTTTTGACAGGTGCTTTACTGACTTCACCTTTTTGCATGGTTTTAAGCGCCTCACCAAATTCAGGCACCATTGCTCTTGCTTCAAACCAGCCGAGGTCGCCACCGTTTTTACCGGATGGACCGATGGATTTTTCTTTGGCCACTGCGGCAAAGTCTTTGCCATCTGCAAGCTCTTTGATGATGGCGGTTGCTTCTTCTTCACTGTTAACCAGAATGTGGCGCGCCTTATATTCTTTCAGTGCGATGTTTTTGATTTGCTCATCGTATTCGGCTTTTAATGCGGCATCGCTGGTATCAAGCTGACCGACTTTTTCATTGACCAGTGCGTTGACCAGGATGTTGTTGGTGCTGAATTCAATTTGATCTTTTACTTCTGGTTTTTTGTCAATGCCCTCTGCAAGTGCAGCCTCCAGCAATAACTTCC
>DTYI01000013.1 GCA_012961935.1 Thiotrichales bacterium
CCATCCAGTCTGTTTGTCGTTGTTCTTCAGTTGTTGTTGGCGTGATATCGACAACAAGGCTTCCCTACAAAGGGGCTATAAATATGCAACCAATTACTGTCTGGGTTGCCACGCTGCATCCTACAGTCGGTATAATCGTGTCGGACGGGATTTGGGCATCAGTGAAAAGCAGCTTATCGATAATTTGATTTTCACCAGTAATGAACGTGGTGAACAATCCAAAGTGGGTGATCTGATGAAAGTTGCCATGAGCAAAACCTACGCCAAAGAAGCTTTCGGTGTCGTTCCGCCAGACCTGTCTTTGTTAACGCGTTCGCGTGGCGTGGACTGGATATATACTTATCTGAAAAGTTTTTACAGGGATGACAGCCGCCCGTTCGGTGTGAACAATCTGGCCTTTCCTGACGTGGGCATGCCGCATGTATTATGGGAATTACAGGGTTGGCAGAAAAAGGTTACCCATGTTGAAGAGGATGGCCATGGGCACAAACATGAAACGGTATCACTGGAATTAAGTGAGCCAGGCACACAGACGCCAGCAGAATATGATCAGACTGTCCGTGACATTACCAATTTTATGGCCTACCTGGCTGAGCCTGCTCAACAAAAGCGTAAAACATTAGGTTTCTTTGTGATGCTATTTCTGATCGTATTTTTTGTTGCTGCCTACTTCCTGAAGAAGGAATACTGGAAGGACATACATTAAGCAAGGTGATTTAACCGTAACCAGAATCAATTTAGGACTCGGTCTAGCCGGGTTTTCTGTAATCAATCCAGGAGTTTTTCATGGCCGCAGTTGCCAATCGAAGATCAGTAATGACACTTTTTTCCGCAGAAAATTGTGCACAATGTCACCGCACGCGTATTGTGCTGGCAGAAAAAGATATCACAGTAGATGTGATCGATATCGATCCAGAAAATAAGCCTGAAGATCTGATTGACCTCAACCCCTATAACAACGTGCCAACACTGGTCGATCGTGATCTTGTGTTGTATGAGCCGCGGGTTATCATGGAATATCTGGATGAACGTTTTCCCCATCCGCCTTTAATGCCAGTTGATCCAGTTTCACGGGCACGCACTCGATTGGCGTTGTACCGTGTAGAGCGTGACTGGTATTCATTGGTCAATGACCTCGAATATGGTACGGAGAAAAAAGCCGCTGCTGCGCGGAAAATTCTAACAGAAACATTAATAGCATCCGGCGAAGTTTTTGCAGCTAAACCTTTTTTCCTCAGTGATGAATTCAGCCTGGTGGATTGCACGTTGGCACCTATTTTATGGCGCCTGGAACATTATAAAATTGATATTCCAAAATCGGTCAGGGCGCTGCACAATTATATGGACAAGATATTTTCTCGCCCAAGTTTTATCGAGAGTTTGAGTGAAGTCGAAAGGGAAATGCGGGGTTAGTAACTCCAGTTATGACTTCCAACCGTCCTTATCTGATCCGTGCAATTTATGAATGGATTATCGACAATGGCATGACGCCTTATTTGTTGGTAATGGCTGAAGACGCCGGCGTTATCGTTCCGCAGGATTTTGTTGAAGACGGAAAAATTGTTTTAAATATTAGCCCTACTGCTGTACAAAATCTGGAATTGGGGGATGAAAGCGTAAGTTTTTCTGCCAGGTTTTCAGGTCGTCCAATGCAGGTTATTGTGCCTGTCGAAAGCGCGGCCGCTTTATATGCGCGTGAGAACGGGCAAGGCATGATATTCCCCGAGGCAGAGATTGATACTCCACCCGACCCGGATAAGGGCTCAGAGAAGAAAAAAGCAAAACGTCCGAGTTTGAAAGTGGTTAAATAATTATTTTGGACACCAGGTCTCAGATTTCTAGAACGGCTTCAGCACAGCAAGAATAATCACCACAATCAGGACAACAGTCGGTGCTTCGTTAAACCAGCGATACCATTTATGCGAATGTTTGTTCTGATCGTTACGGAATGCAATCATCAGCTTCCAGCACCAGATGTGATAAATAAATAACGCAAACACCAGCAGTAATTTCACATGCATCCAGCCTTGCTGCATGTAGGCCGACCAGTTCGAGAACAAGACCCAGAAGCCGAAGATAGCTGTAATCACTGCACCAATCGTCATGATGATGAACAGCTTTTTCTCCATGACTTTGAATGTTGAACTGGTGCTCGGATCCGTATTCATAGCGTGATAAACATACAGGCGCGGCAGGTAAAACAGCCCGGCAAACCAGGTCACCATAAAAATAATATGCAAAGCTTTTAGCCACAGATACATTTATTCATCCGCCTTTATGTTTAAAATGTGCGTATTATTATCGACTGGAAAAGACCTGGCTACAACCTATGTATTCACTTATCAGACAGTTGCTGTTTTTACTTCCGCCTGAGATGGCGCATACAGTGTCTTTAAAAAGCCTGGTTTTGCGATCTGCTTTTCTGCCTGCAAGCAAATATATGCCGCTACAAATTAATTCCAGGCGAGTGATGGGCTTGAAGTTTCAGAACCCGGTTGGGCTTGCGGCGGGTCTGGATAAAAACGGTGATTACATTGATGCACTCGGTAGCCTGGGTTTTGGGTTTATTGAAATCGGCA
>DTYI01000014.1 GCA_012961935.1 Thiotrichales bacterium
ACCCAACCATTCGAAAAAACTAAATAAATCAAAATTAAGGAGCCGCCTTCATGCAATATGCGGGTTAATTATTTTAATTTTATTGTTCGCCAGTCAGGTGGTTTTCGCCACTGCAGAGGAGCCTGGTACCGGCACGCTGCTACTCACTGCAAAAGATGGTTCGGGTATCAGCCAGGCTTTGCTGCTCGATACCGAGGCAGAAGTAAATGTTTCAGCCATGACGGCCCGTGTGACTTTGCGGCAGCGCTTTCGCAATACGACAACCGGCTGGGTCGATGGCCGTTATGTCTTCCCCATGCCGGAGAATGCTGCGGTGAATGATCTGATTTTTAAAATCGGAGAGCGCATTATCAAGGGTGAAATCAAGGAAAAACAGGCGGCCAAAAAAGCTTATGAACAGGCGCGCGCCGAAGGCAAACGCGCTGCCTTGCTTGAATCCGAGCGGCCTAATCTGTTCACCGTTTCGGTGGCGAATATCGAACCCGGTGGAGAAGTGGTCACGGAAATCACTTATCTGCAAACCATGGATTATAAAAATGGACAGTTTACGCTGCGACTTCCGACTACGTTAACGCCGCGCTATATCCCCGGCAAACCACAGGTGGGCAGCGAGTCACTGGCGCAAAGTTTTCAGGCAGATGGCAAGGGCTGGGCGAAAAATACAGATGAAGTTGCGGATGCCTCGCGTATCACACCAACGCAGACGCGCGCGGCAGGGATAAACCCGATAAAACTGAATATCCGGTTGCATCCCGGCATGAATCTGGCCGAAATTCACAGCCCTTCACATGAAGTGATCTGGCAGCAATTATCGGATCTTTATGAAGTCACTTTAAAACAGGAGCAGGCGCGCATGGATAAAGATTTTATCCTCAACTGGACATCGGACGTGCACGACCAGCCACAGGCCGCGCTGTTTCTTGAAGAACAGGATGGGGAACAATTCGCCACGCTGATGATGATGCCGCCGCAGAGTTTGCAGGCCGTTGCCTTGCCGCGTGAGATGATTTTTATTATCGATTCTTCCGGCTCCATGTCCGGCGCATCCATGCCGCAGGCGCGCGCGGGTCTGATCGAAGCGCTGGGTTTTTTGCAACCACAGGATCGTTTCAACATTATTGATTTTGATGACAATGCTGTCGCATTATTCAACCAGCCCGTGCCCGCATCTCCTCAATATCTTGGTCAGGCGCGTAACTTTGCTAACGGTCTGCTGGCAGATGGCGGCACAAATATGGCGTCGGCGCTTGACCTTGCTTTCAGAAAGAAACCTTCCGAGGGTTATTTAAAACAGGTAGTGTTTATGACCGATGGCAGCGTCGGTAATGAAACCGCCCTGTTTAAACTGATTCATCAAAAGCTGGACAAAGCGCGATTGTTTACCGTCGGTATCGGCACGGCGCCCAACAGTTATTTCATGCGCAAGGCGGCTGAATTCGGGCGCGGCAGTTTTACTTACATCGGCAATCAAAATGAAGTGCAGGAAAAAATGACCGCGCTGTTCAAACAACTGCAAAGCCCGGTGCTCAGAGATATTCATATCCAGTGGCCTGACAATGCCGAAGCTGAATTTTATCCCAGCCCGGTGCCGGATCTTTATCTCGGTGAGCCGCTGATCGTCAGCACGCGGATCAAGCCCGTTAAAGGCGACATCATTATTCGCGGCCAGCTCAACGGACAACCATGGCAACGCGTATTGAGTGTCGGCGAGCCTGGCCAACATGCTGGTTTGAGCACGCTCTGGGCGCAAAGCAAGATCACATCACTGCTGGATGAAATCGTAACGGGCACGCCTGAAAATGTCATCAAGCCGCAGGTCATTGACCTGGCGCTCAAACACCACCTGGCGACGCGCTACACCAGCTTTGTCGCGATTGAACAGATACCGGTTCGCCCTGAAGGTGAATCGTCCAGCGAACATGCCGTACCCAACCTGATGCCCGCAGGCAATAAGATGGGGCTACCGTTTCCGGCCACCGCCACCTCGGCAACGCTGAGTTTTTATCTGGGCCTGTTGTGCATTTTGCTCGGATTTGTAGCTTACTCATTCATGCGCAGAAAAGGACTTTACGCATGAAACGTACAAGCTGGTTAATCCCCACGGGGCTGATTCTAATCGGCGGCGTATTGCTGGGCAACGGCTCCTGGATACACGGCAAAGCCTGGCTGGCGCAACAACTCATCAAGCAGGCTTGGGCAGAAACACTGGCGGGCGGACATGAAGTTCGTCCCTGGCCCTGGGCTGATACCTGGCCGGTCGCAAAGCTTATGGTTGAAGGCATGGATGTTGAATATTATGTGCTCAGCGGCGCAACCGGCAACGCGCTGGCTTTTGGTCCAGGGCATTATCATGGGACGGCTTTACCGGGCACAGGCGGCACAACGGTTATCGCCGGTCACCGCGACACACAGTTTCGTTTTCTTGAAAAGATCGCTGTTGGAGATTTGTTGTTAATTGAAAACAGCGAAGGAAAAACCATTCATTATCGCGTCAACGACAAATCAATTTATGATAGCCGCCGACAAAAAATAAACGTGGAAAATTCGCACATTACCCAGATAAAGCTGGTGACCTGTTATCCCTTCAATGCCATCAATCCCGGCGGGCCTTTGCGGATGGTTGTAACTGCGCCCATAGAATTTTAAAAATATTAACCCATTTTTAAAGCAGCCACGTTAATAAAAGTGCTACGCTTCTTAACAAACAGGAATGAGGGTTACTCATGGCACAATCATTTTTATCTAAATTATTATTGACCGCATCGATGCTTCCTTTGGCAATATATGCAGCCGATGACGAAAAACGTACGACGCTTCAGGATCAAACGTCAGTCGCCGTCACGATCTACAACGAAAACCTGGCGCTGGTAAAAGACCGCCGCACCATCAAACTTGATCAGGGTTTTAATAAACTTGCCTTTCGCGGTGTCAGCGCAAAAATGCGGCCGGAAACCGCGATGTTGAGAAATGTTGTGCAGGCAACCGGATTGCAGGTTGTCGAACAGAATTTTGATTTTGATTTGCTCACACCGCAGAAACTGCTGGAAAAATATGTCGGCAAAAATATCCGCATCGCGACCATGAACCCGGCAACAGGTGTCGAAAAAATCGAAACGGCAAAAGTCCTGAGCACAAATAGCGGAACAGTTTTACAAATCGGTGACCGGATTGAAGTGAACCCAAAAGGACGCCTGATTTTCGATGGTGTGCCGGAAAATTTACGCGACAAGCCTACGCTGGTCACGCTGTTAAATAATGCTGCGCCCAGCCCGCAGGATGTTGAACTGAGTTATTTAACGGGCGGCCTGTCCTGGAAGGCCGATTACGTCGCTGAATTAAATTCGGACGATAGCCAGATCGATTTGCTCGGCTGGGTGACGCTGAATAATCACAGTGGCACGACTTATAAAAATGCAAAAATGCAACTGGTTGCCGGTGATGTCAATCGTGTGCAGCCGGAATTCAGAAA
This sequence comes from Thiotrichales bacterium, assembly GCA_012961935.1. GTDB lineage: Bacteria > Pseudomonadota > Gammaproteobacteria > CAZUMV01 > CAZUMV01 > UWMA-0217. The sequence goes on from DTYI01000014.1 coordinate 3,470, forward strand.
AGCGATGCGCAGCAGCAGAGTGATGGAAATGCAAATGGATGCGATGGCGCCGATGGCTGAAGAAGCGCTGTTTGAATATCATCTTTATACGCTCGGCCGGCCAACCACGATTGCAGACAAACAGACCAAGCAGGTTGCGTTGATGTCTGCGTCTGCTGTTCCCGTTACAAAAGAATTTCTTTTACAGGGCAACGATTATTACTATCGTAGCAGCTATGGCGACATCGGCCAGAAAATGAAAATCGGTGTTTTTGTCAAACTCGAAAATCGCGAAGAAGCGGGTATGGGTATGCCGTTGCCTAAAGGTGTTGTTCGCGTTTATAAAAAGGATAAAGCTGGTAACGCACAATTCATCGGCGAAGACCGCATCGACCACACGCCTAAAAATGAAAGCATTAAATTAAAACTGGGTGATGCTTTTGATATTACCGCCGACAAAAAGCAAACCGCCTTCCGCAAACACAGTTCGACCGATCAGTATCACTATGCATTCGAAAGCGCTTATGAAATAAAACTTAAAAATGCGAAAAGCGAATCGGTAACAGTCGTCGTGCGTGAACCGATTCCAGGCGACTGGAAAATGAAACAGGAAACACAACCACATGAAAAAGTTGCGGCGGGTACTGCTGAGTGGAAAATTACAGTGCCACCCGAAGGGAGCACAACTTTAAAATATCGAGTGCTGATTCGGTATTGATTCTCACCACAGAGACGCGGAGAACACGGAGAGAGCCTGTAAATTAAATTGTGTAACTGCTCAAATTCTAATACCTTAAACAAAAAGGAAAGAT
>DTYI01000015.1 GCA_012961935.1 Thiotrichales bacterium
GTTCCTGGCCTGATGAATTGTATAAAAGGCCACTGAAGAGAAACCGTTCATGAATAATACGCAGCCATGACAACAGAGCGCCGAGCGATCTATTTTGTTTCCGAGAGTACGGGCATCACGGCTGAAACGCTGGGCCACAGCCTGCTGTCACAATTCCCCGGCATTCAATTCCAACGCCACTACCGACCGTTTATCAACACCAAAGAGAAAGCCGAAGAGCTGATACAGGAATTCGAAAAAAGTCGGGAAGCCACCGGCCACTTGCCGCTCGTTTTTGCTACCATGCCTGAGCAGGAAATTAATTCACTGCTGATGCAGTCTCCCTGCCATTATTACGAACTGTATAATGCATTTCTTGAGAAACTGGGCGTCGATCTTCACACACCACCCGCACATGAATTCGGCCGCAGCCATGGCGTGACCAACGGAAACAGTTACGATTCACGCATCGACACGATCAATTTTGCGCTCGCGCACGACGACGCCATGAGCATGAAAAACCTGAAGAACGCCGATGTGATACTGGTGGGCGTTTCCCGTTCCGGTAAAACACCCACTAGTCTATATCTTGCACTTCACTTTGGTATGCGCGTAGCGAACTATCCACTGACTGAGGATGATTTCGAACGAAACGATTTTCCCGAAGAAATCATCGCAAACAAAGACAAGCTGATCGCATTAACAATCGACCCGAAACGTTTGCATGAGGTACGCGAAAAAAGAAGACCGGGCAGTCAATACGCTTCACTGGCTGTCTGCCGATCCGAAATCAACAAAGCGCTGGAGTTATTTCAACGCTATGGATTAAAAACAATGGATACGACAAGCAGTTCAATCGAAGAACTCGCCTCCCGGATTATTCGTGAGAGTGGGCTGAACCCATGAATCAGGTCGCTATAAAACTTCTGAAAGGTGCGCTATGAATGAGTATGTTATCCGGCTAAAAAAGCTGGGATTAAAAGACATTGACCAGGTCGGCGGAAAAAACAGTTCGCTTGGCGAAATGATTCAAAATCTTTCCAGCCTCGGCGTCAAAGTGCCGGGCGGAATCGCCACAACCGCCCATGCTTATCGAGAGTTTCTTGAGCACGATGGCCTTGGCGAGCGCATCAATAAAACTTTATCTGAACTGGATGTCGACGATGTCATCGCGCTGGCCAGCACCGGCGCAAAAATTCGCAAATGGATTATGGAAATTCCGCTACAACCAGAACTGGAACAAGCGCTGGATACCGCCTATGCAGAACTTGAACAGGAATACGGCAGTGATGTCAGTTGGGCCGTGCGTTCATCGGCTACCGCAGAAGATTTGCCGGACGCTTCATTTGCCGGGCAGCAGGAGACTTATCTAAATGTGTCCGGGCTGGACGACATCAAACTGGCGATTAAAAAAGTGTTTGCTTCATTATTCACCGACCGCGCAATCGCCTATCGTGTACACCAGGGTTTTGATCACGCACAAGTCGCCCTGTCAGCCAGCATCCAGAAAATGATTCGTTCTGACATCGGCGCATCGGGCGTCATGTTCACCCTCGACACAGAGTCCGGCTTTGAAGATGTTGTGTTTATCACGGGCGCTTACGGGCTGGGTGAGATGGTCGTTCAGGGCGCGGTGAATCCAGATGAATTTTATGTCCACAAACCCACCTTAAAAAATGGACGGCCTGCCATCCTGCGCCGCAACCTCGGTGAGAAAGCGATCAAAATGATATACAGCCAGGGTGATGAGCCAGTTGAAATAATCGATGTCGATAAAAAAGATCAACTGCATTTCTGCATTACCGATTCTCAGATTGAACAACTGGCAAAACAAGCCATTACCATTGAAGAACACTATGGACGACAAATGGATATTGAATGGGCGCTGGATGGTCTCGATGGTGAACTCTATATCCTGCAGGCGCGTCCGGAAACTGTGCAAAGCCAGACCGGTGGCGTGATTGAACGCTTTGAGCTAAAAGAAAATGGAACAGCGCTGGCCGAAGGCCGCTCGATCGGTTCACGTATCGGCGCGGGTGTGGCGCGCGTACTCAAAAGCATTGACGAAATGGAGCACGTCAAACCCGGCGATGTGCTGGTCACGGACATGACGGACCCGGACTGGGAACCCATCATGAAACGCGCCTCGGCGATTGTCACTAATCGCGGTGGGCGCACCTGTCACGCCGCAATAATCGCGCGCGAATTAGGCGTGCCTGCAGTGGTCGGTTGCGGCGATGCTACTGAAAAAATTGCAGATGGAAAAGTGGTCACAGTCTCCTGCGCGGAAGGTGACACCGGTTATGTCTACGACGGCGAACTCAAATTCGAAGTTTCAAGAACCGAATTGCAAAGCATGCCTGAACTGCCGGTAAAAATGATGATGAATGTCGGCAACCCCGACCGCGCTTTCGACTTCTGCCAGATCCCCAATCAAGGTGTCGGCCTGGCGCGGATGGAATTCATTATTAACAACATGATCGGCGTTCACCCCAGAGCGTTACTTGAATACGAGCAACTCAAAAAACCATTACAGGAAACGATTTACGAACGCACCGCTGCTTACGCATCACCGCGTGAATTTTTTATCTCAAAAATTGTTGAAGGCGTATCAACCATCGCCGCAGCATTTTCTCCACAAACAGTCATCCTGCGTCTGTCCGATTTCAAATCGAATGAATACGCCAACCTCATCGGCGGCGAACTTTATGAGCCGCAGGAAGAAAATCCAATGATCGGTTTCCGCGGCGCTTCGCGTTACATCGATGCGGCATTTCAACCTTGTTTTGAAATGGAATGCGAAGCCGTCAAGCGCGTTCGCAATGACATGGGACTGACTAACGTTGATGTCATGGTGCCGTTTGTGCGCACCCTGCAAGAAGCAGAAGCGGTGACAAATTTGCTCAACCAGAACGGACTGGTGCGCGGTGAAAACGGTCTCAGACACATCATGATGTGCGAGCTGCCATCCAACGCTGTGCTGGCGGAAAAATTTCTTCAGTATTTTGATGGTTTCTCGATTGGCTCCAACGACATGACACAACTGACGCTCGGACTCGATCGGGATTCAGGACTGGTCGCTGATTTATTTGATGAACGAGACGAGGCCGTCAAGGCCATGTTGAAAATGGCCATAGACGCCTGCAAACGTGAAGGTAAATATGTCGGCATCTGCGGCCAGGGTCCTTCGGATTATCCTGAGCTGGCGCAATGGCTAATGGAAATCGGCATCAGCAGTGTTTCGCTGAACCCGGACACCATGGTCAGCACCTGGTTAAGTCTGGCGGAAAAATAACGATGGCTTAGTCAAAGAAAATGCGTGCGCAGAGCAAATCAAATTTCAAAGGTGCCTGGCTGACCGATATCGATGACACCCTGATTCCTTCCGGCCATAAACCAGATGACGAATGGATTCGCTCGCTGGCAAAATTTATTGCCGTACTCAAAAAACATAACATCGTCTGGGCACCCGTCAGTGGTGTCGCGCTGGAAAAAATGGGGCCACGTTTACTGTACCGATTACCTGCCGCCGTGCTCAGCCATGTGATTTATTATGGCGGCGAAGGCAGCACAAAAAGTCTTTTTGATTCAACCACTCAACAATGGGTTTCACCTGAAAAATATCAACGCCTTTTTACGGATGAACAGGCACTGGTTGTTATCGGGAAAAAACATTTTTCTGCCGCGCTGAATAATTCTTGCGAAACAAATACTTCAGATACACAACGCATCACTGAGCGAATTAAACGAGCCGAAAAGTCTCTCCAGGGAACCCGATACGAAAAAATACCCAGCCTTGTCGATGAACTGGAAGGCAAATTAAAAGAAGATGGTTTTGACCCCAATATTGCCGAGACTTATTTCAGAGGTGGCGCAGTCAGCTGGATGATGCTGGGCGATATTTCTGTCACGCATTACAAGGGCGAGCGCGAAACTGCAACGCGGGAAAAACTAACCACCTTTCTCAGAAGGCGTCTGGAGGAACTGGACTATCTCCAGGACATTGGAGAAACCGGCATCCACATGCCGTACCCACACGCGACACGCGGCATCAAGCTCGTATTAATGGGCAATGACAAGGGCCGAGCTGCCGAAGACCTTATTCAAAAAGAAAACATTCCTCTCGACTCATTGCTGTTTGTTGGCAACGAACTCTACAAAGGCGGCAACGATAATTCAGTCAGGCGCATCGATGGAATCACCATGCTTTCGGTCGGCGAAAAAGAGGATGCCGGCGTGATTAATGGTGGCATTCAGGTCGATGCAAACTGGCAGTGGATGGAATGGGTAACCACTAACCTGAACCAAAACACACCCTGGCCACTGGTGTTGAAAAACCTGCCTGAATCTGCAGACGTGCGGCAATTAAAATCACGTATTGAACAGGAAAATGAAAACGCGCACCTGACTTCTGACTGGCATCATGCCATGAGCCAGGTTATCCCTGCTGCCCTGATAGCAGAAAATTATAATGAAATTCGAGAGGCTTTCAGTGCGACGCGAAAACAACTGATTAAACTGAAAATTATTCAATATGATTTAGTGGCACGCCTTGCCGTGCTGGAACAATTCCACTACGACAACGCACGGAGAATCGTACTTGAGCTATTCAATGATAATGGATCCACAAAGCAGGACAAACTACTTTTAAGCGGTCGTCTAAAACAATATCTTTTTCCCGAACTGAAAATGCTTTTACGTCAGTTTTTTGTTGACCAGCTCAACATAAAGGAAAAAAAAGTACGCCACCAACTGAATGACGTTTTGGGCATTCAAGGTCTGGACAATGCAATTATCAAAATACTCGAACTTTCCGATACTCAAACAAATAAAACTGAACTGGCGTCAGCAAAAAATATTATTAAGCGCTGGGAAACAAAAATCGAAAAGCTGGTCGAATCGTATTTCTGCAGAGCAGATAAATGGAGGGTAAAGCAACACAATGAACAGGCGATAATAACCAGCCTGGCAAGCAAACAAAAATCAACGCTCACTATTCAAGGTAAAGATCTTTATCGTTATTTAAAATGGCTTATCCCTCGGCTTGAGGATATCCCCCATTTAAAAGATCTGGATAAACCGACCATTGTTTTGCTGGCAGGAACATCCGGCGTTGGCAAGTCTACCCTGTCCCGGCATATTTCAAAAACCATGGGTATCCCGACCAGTTTTTCTTCCGACGTCGCTTCGCGTTCTGTCATCCGGGAATCCATTTCATTTTTACTGGGAAGTGATCGCGCCAGAGAAATTTTTCCCGAAGTATTTGGTTCTTCATTTGCAGAAAATTCATTAGAGTGGTTTTACGCGCATTCATTGATGACAATGGTTGGCGTTGTCGGAAATATTAACCGGCTGATCAAGGAAAATATTTCCGCCGTGATTGACGGCGTTGCACTGATCCCCGGTACCTTACCAGAAGAATATTTTGAAAAAGCCAACATTGTCTGGATTGTTGCCAGCGTCGGCGACATGAACGCACATTTTGAACGACTCGGCACCCGCAGTGAAACCGGTGTCGAGCGCGGTGGTGCAGACCGCTACCGTGAAATGTTTTCAGCCATCCGCAACAACCACGACCGACTGGTTGAAATGGCACAGCGCACTGATAGTTTCACGATTGATAACAGCGGGCAACTTGAGTCAGCCATGAAAAATGTTATACAGCGCGTGTCAGATCCTTTTGCTGATCGCGGGCTGCTGGCTGACGACAAAATAAGAGATAAAATCAAAAGCCAGCTACAGGAAAGGACAACCTGGGAAATTCAGAATGCCGTCCTTGGAAAAGTACAATAATCACACCTGCAAACACGCACAGCCTGTCGGTTATTTCAGCACGCATCGAACTCATTTCAGACTGCATGGTCTGTCAAGCTAAGTGACTAAAACCCTAGATCAGTAATGCCACGCACCTTCTTATTACTTTTGTATTTTTTGACCAGTGCTCTTCTCTTGCTAGGCGGTTGTGATAGCAGCCAGGTGAGTGACGCTCCCGTAAACGAAACGCAACCGAATGATTCTGCTCTACCGGATGATTCTAATAACCCAGCGCCTTTGCCGCCTGAAACATCTAATCCCCCTCCTCCTGATGAGCAAGCCTGCCAGCCAACAGCAAGTGAACAACTCATGCTTGATCTCGTCAATGCCGCTCGCGCTCAAACGCGTGACTGTGGCGGACAAACTTATTCAGCCACCAGCGCACTGAAATGGAACTGCAATTTACTAGCCGCCGCGGATAAACATAGTCGCGACATGGCAACAAACAATTTTTTCAACCATACGGGATCTGATGGATTATCAGTCAGCAACCGTGTCACCACAACCGGCTACCAATGGCGCGCAGTCGGCGAAAATATCGCAGCCGGACAACCCGCCGAAGAAGTCGTAATGCAGGACTGGATCGGCAGCCCCGGCCATTGCAAAAACATCATGAATCCGACTTATGAAGATTTTGGTTCAGCCGTCATCTTTACCGATCAGGCAGATTTTTCCAGTTACTGGACACAGGTTTTTGCCGCGGCGAGATAATCGTTTAAAGGGACTTGATGCCTTGAGTTAAAAAGTTAGCAAAGCACCAGACCGGCGCCTATATTTTTCCTTCACATAACTGATCAGGTAATTTAAGCGGCTTTTTACTCAAGGTGTATTTGTTTTTATCAAGTGGTGTAATTTTCTGTTGCATTCTTTGCAAATCAATAGTTTAATTAATTTTTTCAGAATTATACACCTTGGGTGATTTTTATACAC
>DTYI01000016.1 GCA_012961935.1 Thiotrichales bacterium
AGCGCCATCCGCAGGGCACGGCCAAATGCCTTGAAAATGGTTTCTGCAACGTGGTGAGCATTGTTGCCGCGCAGGCAGTCAATATGCAGGGTGACGCCGGCATGGTTGCTGAAGCCCTGAAAAAATTCGTGGAACAGATCAACGTCAAACGCACCAATCCGCGCACGCGGATAATCGGCGTGATACTCCAGCCCCGGACGGCCAGAAAAATCAATCACGACGCGTGACAGCGCTTCGTCCAGCGGCACATAGGCATGACCGTAACGCACGATGCCTTTTTTATCGCCCACGGCTTTTGCAACGGCCTGACCCAATGTGATGCCGATATCTTCAACCGTGTGGTGATCGTCGATTTCCAGATCGCCTTTGGCCTGAATATCGAGATCAACCAGACCATGCCGGGCGACCTGATCGAGCATGTGTTCGAGAAAAGGGATGCCGATGTTAAAGCTGGATTTTCCCGTGCCGTCCAGATTCAGGGCGACAGTAATCTGCGTTTCCAGCGTGTTGCGTTCGACACCTGCGGTGCGGTCTGTCATTGTGATCGTTATCGTTTTGTCTAAATGCTGATTATTTCAGGGTATCCAGCCATGATGCAACTGTTTCGACCAGCGCGTCACCCTGATCTGTAAAATAATGGTTGGCACCCGGCACAATTTTCTGCGCGGATTTGGGGTTCCCCGCCTTTTTTATTTTGGCCTTGCGCTCAGGCGCCATTTTTAACACAGCCGGATATTCCTGCTCGCCGAAAATATCCAGCACTGGAACGACCATATATTCAAGCGGGAAATATTTTTTCATCGGTTGCTTGTAGTCGGTTGCGCCCATGCCGACGCCAATGTACGCGTTGATGCCGGCATCACCGTTTGCAGTAATCCAGTCCATCGCCATGTGCGCACCACAGGAATGTCCCAGCAGTACAATATTTTTCACGCCTGCTTTTTCCAGATAAGCAATGCCTGCATCGATGCGCGGACGCGCCGTGGGAAATATCGGCACATAGTCGTAATATTTGGCTGATTTTTCCAGCACCGGCATTTGCAGCGACAGCGTGCGCCAGCCTTTTTTTGCCAGCCCGACACGCAGTGGGTTAATTGCGTCCGCCCAGTCGGGGTGAAAACCGCGACCGTGTAAAATAATCACAGCGCCTTTTTCATCGCCTTCGGCTTCGGTATCAATCGCCAGAAATTCATGCTCGCCCGCTTTTAATTTTATCGGCTCACCGTCCAGAATGGCGTCGACAATTTCATCGGCCATGCGTTTTTCGCGCGCGAAATCCGGCGAACTGTTTTCTGCAAAAACAGGGTTGCTTAAAAAATATAAAATCAGACTAATAAAAATTATGAAATAGTTTCTTTTCACGTTACTCCTCCATTTTTGTTTGTATCCAGAAAGTTACTGGCCCGTCATTAATTAAATGTACCTGCATGTCTGCACCGAACTGGCCGGACGCAACATGAGCATATTTTTCTTTTGCTTCGTGCAGCAAATAATTAAACAATTTTTCACCCAAAACTTGCGGCGCTGCACTGGCAAAACTCGGGCGGCGACCTTTTTTCGTATTGGCTGCCAGTGTAAATTGCGGCACAAGCAACAGACCGCCCTGTATATCCTGCAATGACAGGTTCATTTTATCATCACTGTCAGGAAATACACGATAGGCCAGCAACCGTTCCAGAAGGCGATCTGCGTCCATTTCTGTGTCTTTCTTCTCAACGCCTATGAATACCAGCAAGCCACGGTTTATTTTTCCAGTGCTTTTACCATTTATTTTTACTTCCGCGCGGCTTACGCGTTGCAATAAACCGATCATGCAAATGATTCGGCCATTTTATCTGTAGCCTGTACTAATGCTGCGGCGATCCCGGGCTCAGAAGCGGCATGCCCCGCAGCGGGGATAACATTCAGTTCAGAATCGGGCCATTCCTGATGCAAAAGAAAAGCCTGATCAACAGGACAAATTATATCGTAACGGCCATGCACAATCACACCGGGAATGTTGGCCAGTTTGTGCGCGTCTTCCAGCAATTGATTCGGTTTAATAAAAGCATGATTCATGAAGTAATGACACTCTATTCGTGCCATCGCCAGTGCAAAATAAGGTTCTGCAAAATGCGCGGCCAGACGGGCATCGGCATTCAATGTGGCGGTGCGTCCCTCCCATACTGACCAGGCTTCAGCGCAGGCCATGCGCGCGACTTCGTCATTACCGGTGAGACGTTTATAATAGGCTGAAACCAGATCATATCGCTCGTGCTCAGGAATCGGCGCCAGAAAATCCAGCCAGTAATCCGGGAAAAGGCGGCCAGCCCCATGCTGATAAAACCAGTGAATATCTTCATCACGGCAAAGAAATATACCACGCAAAATCAGGCCCATTACGTGCTCAGGATGTTGTTCTGCATACGCCAACGCCAGCGTTGAACCCCAGGAGCCACCAAAAATGAGCCAGCGATCAATGCCAAGGTGTTCACGAATGGTTTCAATGTCCGCAACCAGGTGTTGCGTGGTGTTCGCATGCAGCGATGCGTGAGGCGTGGACTTGCCGGCACCGCGCTGGTCAAAAAGAATAATGCGGTAACGCTTCGGATCAAAAAACTGTCGGTTCCATGGCTGACAACCGCCACCCGGGCCGCCATGTAAAAATAAAACCGGCAAGCCCTGCGAATTCCCTGACTGCTCAAGATAAAGCTGATGCCCGTCAGAGACAGGTAGATGTTCGACTTTATAGGGTAGTATTTCCGGGTACATCGTCCAACAGGTTGTTTTCTTTTACAATACAGGGATGTCAAAGCCTATCACACCACCCCGCTCTTTGCTGCGTGCAGCCGGTCGCGCGATTGCGGATTTTAATATGATCCGCGAGGGCGACCGGATTTTACTTGGGATTTCCGGCGGCAAGGACTCTTTATCACTGCTGCACCTGTTGCGTCATTTTCAGCGTCATGCCCCAATTAAATTTTCGCTTGGCGCAGTCACGATCGACCCCATGAGCGAAACATTTTCACCCCGGCCATTGATTCCTTATCTTGCATCGTTGGGAATTGATTATCACTACGTTGAAGAACCCATTGTTTCGCTGGCTGATTCGCACATGGAAAACAATTCATTCTGTTCTTTTTGTGCGCGCATGAAACGCGGGCTCATGTATAAAACCCAGCGTGAAAATAATTACAATGTGCTGGCGCTCGGGCAACACCTGGACGACCTCGCGGAGAGTTTTTTAATGTCGGCTTTTCATGGTGGAAAACTCAAAACCATGAAAGCGCATTATGTGATTGACGCAGGAGATTTGCGCGTTATTCGTCCGCTAGTTTATGCACGCGAAAGACAGCTTCGTGATTTTGCAGACAGCGCATCCCTGCCGGTGATTGCAGAAAACTGCCCGGCCTGTTTTGATATGCCCACCCAGCGTGAACACATGAAGCAATTGCTCGCCAGCGAAGAAAAACAAAACCCGACTTTATTTAAAACAATGAAAACCACCCTGCTCCCTTTAATGCAAGAAGGCATGCCGGCTAATGCGTAACATCCTGGCGCGCGGACTGTTACATTTTTTTGGTTTCACACCGCTTCGATTTAACCAATGGCTGGGCCGTAGGGTCGGCAGTTTAATCTGGAGATTTTCTGAAAAAACAAAACGAATTACTGAAATTAATCTGGACTTGTGTTTCCCGAAAAAAAAGCGGGAATGGAAAGAAAACACCGGCAAACTAAGCACGCAGTCGATGGCCGAAGCGCTGCTTGAATCGCCCCGGCTCTGGAAATTACCCGCTGAAAAATTACGCAAACTTTGCATCAACTCGGAAAGCTTTGATGAAATTAAAATAGCATTTGAAAAAAACCAGGGGTTAATTGTCGCGACACCTCACCTGGGCTCTTGGGAATATGCCGGATTATTTCTGGCCGACCATTTTCCCACCACAACCCTTTATCGCCCGCCCAGATTAAAAGCCATCGACAGCATCATAAAAAATGGCCGCGCCAATACGGGTGCAACTTTAGTACCGACCACCGCCAGCGGCATCAAGGCCATGACAAAAGCCATTCGTGAAAATAAATGTATTGGTCTACTGCCAGATCAGGAGGCTACCCGCGGCAATGGTGTGTTCGCGGATTTTTTTAAAGTGCCAGCCTACACCATGCACCTGCTGCCGCGCATGGCGCAACGACGCAACTCGCCTGTCTTTCTGATTTTTGCAGAACGCCTCAAACACGGGCGTTATCAGTTACACGTACACAAACTCCCAACCGCCATTTATGATCCGGACATGCAAACAGCCTGCACCAGCCTGAATCAGGCCGTCGAAAAAATGGTACGCATCAACCCCAGGCAGTACAACTGGGCCTATAAACGATTCAGAGAAATGACGGATGGGTCAATTCGATATTGAACAAAACGTGCAGGCAAAAAAATCCCCCTGTGAAGGGGGATTGATGGGGATGAATAAAAATTAATGTACCTGGAACTCTTTATCGTCCGCCCACATCATGTTCGCATTAATCCAGTCATGATCAGCCTGAGTACTGTACATACGCTGAAATTCAGCGTCGTCAGCCCACAATGCATTCGCACTGATGTAGTCCGGATCCTGCTCGTTATACATGGCCTGGAATTCAGCATCGTCAGCCCACAAAGCATTGGCACTAATATAGTCACTGGCTTCATCAGCATGAGCCATCGTGAACAGCGCAGACGCTAAAACAAGTGTTAAAAGTAATCTAGTCATAATATATAACCTCAATAATATAATAGTCGTATATTATAATACGCTTATATACTAATGATGTCAACAGTGCGCTGCGCCCTTGCCGTTATGCACTTTTCGGAGTCAGGCTTTAGATTTCTGGCTCTTGATGATGCCGCTCACCGTCGAATAATGCACCCCAAAGTAGTCACCAATCTCTTTCAGCGTGTATCCTCCGCTGCGGTAGGCCGCATAGATGGCTGAATTTCGGTCCGGGCTTGATGCTTCGTACTGTTTCAACGTTTTTGGCCTGCGCTGTGATGAGGGGACTTCGCTCAGTTTCTTGTCTCCATTTATCAGCGATTGCATTTTATCGACAAATTTATCACCACCCAGAAAAACCTGATTGCGCACAGATTCCAACGGCGAAGGCTGCCCTTTTCCTTCGGAAACAAACTTTCTGTATCGTTCAGTCGCCAGCTTTTTCCGTTTGGCAAACGCCGCCAGAATCCAGTCCGTTTCCAGGCAGGCAACCCCTTTGGCCTGCCCCGCCGTTGCACGATAACTGCTCCAGGGCCAATCCCGTGCCGAGCGTGCCATGCCAGCGCGGACAGGATTCAGAACAATATAACATGCCAACTCCAGCAGATAAGACTCTTTCTCGACCAGAATGGCTTTATAACGCCCCTGAAATACGTGGCCGCTACGGCCATGCGTGCGGTTATAGGTTTGCGTATAAACGCCATTCAACTGACGCATCCCTTTCGACAGGTTTGCATCGGGTGTTTCGATCAAAAGATGATAGTGGTTGCTCATCAAGCAATAGGCATGACAGACCCAGTTAAAAGTGTCACACACATCGTTCAGAATCGACAAGAACGCCTGCCGGTCATGATCATCGTCATAAATATCTTCCCGACGATCCCCGCGTGAAGTCACATGATAAAGCGCGCCTGAGAACTCAAGTCGTAACGGTCTGGACATGGGTTAACCTTTAGTGGCAATATTTGCTTTTCAGGTTACCAGAAAAAGGGGCATAAACCAAAAACCTGACCATCTTTTTCACTTTTCAGGTTACCAGAAAAAGGTGCATAAACCAAAGACCTGACCCTCTTTTTCATTCTCTTTTTCCCGCTCTTTTTCCCGAAAACAGCGAAAACAGGGTCAGGTCTATGATTTATGGCCCCAGCCTAATATGACCAATTTTAAACACCAGCACCATTCTCAAATTAGTCACCTATCCATCTCCCGTCACGCTCCTTAATAGTTATACACTCTCCGTCCATCTTTTTGTGTGCGAAATATCCTCAGCGTCCACATGTATTCTTCTGGTGCAATCAGGATCATTTTTTCTAGCGTCTGATTGAGTTTTTTTGCATCTTCTTCGGCTGTTTTTGTCGGGAAGTTTTTTATGGCTGGTAATATTGTGGTGACGTATTGATGCTTTTTTTTATCGTACCAGGTTGTGGTTGGTAGCACTGCTGCGTTGGACAGTTTTGCCAGTCTCCCAACTATGGGCAGGGTTGCTTTGGGATGGCTAAATAATGGCGCGTAGACAGACTGTTCCGGGCCGTGATCTTCGTCCGTTAATGTGTAGAGCAATTTTCCTTTTTTTAGTGCGCGCGTGTAGGCGAGCATACCGTCATCACGCTCGAATATTTGATTACAGAAACGGCGTCTGCCTTTTGCGATAAAATAATCGACCAGTTTATTATTGATAGCATTGTACGGGCCTAGACCTGGTTCGCGGCTACCGACTGCCATCGCGCCAAATTCCAGCCCAGCAGTATGCGCGACGTGTAAAATTATATTTTTTCCTACTGCACGCGCTGACTCGTAGTGCTCCCAGCCTTCCAGACGAATTACTTTTAATAATTTTTTGTCGCTCGAAAACCAGATCAGACCCATATCCATGAAACTTCGAGCCATTGCCTGAAAGTGTTTTCTGCCAAGCGCGCTGCGTGCTGTTTTATTTTTTTCAGGGAAACAGATTGCAAGGTTGGTCTCGACAATTGTTCGGCGTTTGCGATTAAATCGCCAGGCTAATGCGGCGAGTAATTTTGCAACGCTATGCCGGACTGGTCTTGGCAGTTTTGTCAGCAACCAGAGGAAGCAGATTCCCAGCCATGTTGTCCAGTACTTTGGTGAAAAATATTCACGCATAAATATTTTTTTATCTTTTAGTCAAAAAATAATTTAATTGCCATCAACACCATCGCCACACCCAGCATGGCGCGAATAAAATGATCACCTTTGTGCACGGACATATGCGCCGCCCACCAGCCGCCTAGTATTGCGCCTGCTGATAACACAATTGCTGCTGGCCAGTTTACATTATCTGTCAGGATAAATACCGCCAGCGCGGGAATGGTGAAAATCATGACGATAAAAACTTTGTGCATGTTGACGCGTACTAGTGTCTCACCAAACAAATGCAACAGGGCGGCCATTAATAAAAAACCTACGCCCGCCTGCACAAAACCGCCATAGAAACCGATCATGAACATGGCGGGGTAGACGAGTGCTTTTCTGCCCTGGCTGAATTTTTCTGCGGCTGCTTCATGCGGTTTGGGGAGCATTAAGGATATAACGATTAAAATCATGACGATGGCCAGGATTGTTTTGAACAGCTCATCATCGATGCGGGTCGCATAGATCGCGCCGAGTATCGCGCCGGGGATGGTTGGCAATGCGAATTTAAAGCTTTGCGAAAAATGAGCGTGATTATTTTTTTTAAAGGATGCGACACCTGCCGCGGCTTCCATTAAAATCGCGACGCGGTTTGTACCGTTTGCCACTGCCGCATCAAAGCCGAGAAAAATCAGTAGCGGCAAACTCAAGGCTGAACCACCGCCGGCCATGACGTTAATAAAACCAACGGCCAGACCTGCAATAAATAATAATAAAGCGCTGATTAGCTCCAAGTCTCCGCTCGAAATTATTGTTGCCGGTCGTAACGGATAAAGGTGTAGGCGCAGGGATTTTTTTCATCTGCTTCATGCGCCTCGATGAAACCTGTTTCCCATTCTGCCGGATTAAACGCTGGAAACCATGTGTCGCCTTCGTCCAGGCAGTCTACTCTTGTCATATAAATATGATCCGCATGCGGCAACATTTGCTCATAAAGTTGCGCGCCGCCGATAATCATCACCTCGTCTGCGTCTGCTGTATGCTGGCGCATTTCTTCCAGGCTGTGAATGATTGTGCAGCCTTCTGCTGTAAAATTTTTATCGCGTGTCAGGACAATATTTTCTCGCCCGGGCAAAGGCCTTCCAAGTGATTCAAAAGTCTTGCGGCCCATGACGATCGGCTTGCCCATGGTGACCGATTTAAAATATTTTAAATCAGCGGGTAAATGCCAGGGCATTTTTCCATCCTTGCCGATAACGCCTTTGCGGTTAACGGCTACGATCAGAGAAAATTTCATACCGCAACAGGTGCCTTTATGTGCGGATGCGCCTGATAATTTTGCAGTTCAAAATCGTCGAAAGAAAAATCGAAAATATTTTTTATTTGTGGATTTATTTTCATCGTCGGCAAAGGATAAGGTTCACGGCTGAGTTGCAATTCTGTTTGCTCGAGGTGATTGGAATACAGGTGCGCATCACCCAGCGTATGCACAAAATCTCCCGGCGTTAGATCTGTTACCTGCGCGACCATCATGGTCAGCAAGGCATAGGACGCAATATTAAACGGCACGCCTAAAAAAATATCCGCGCTGCGTTGGTAAAGCTGGCAGCTTAGTTTTCCATCCGCGACATAAAACTGGAAAAACGCATGACAGGGTGGCAAGGCCATGTTTTCGATTTCTCCCACATTCCACGCACTGACAATGATGCGCCGCGAATCAGGATTGTTTTTGATTTGTTCGATCATCTGGGAGATCTGATCGATATGCCGACCGTCCGACGTCGGCCAGGAACGCCACTGCGCGCCGTAAACCGGCCCGAGATTGCCCTGCTCGTCCGCCCACTCGTCCCATATCGAAACGCCGTTTTCACGCAGGTATTTTATATTGGTATCGCCCTGCAAAAACCAGAGCAGTTCATGAATGATCGAACGCAGGTGACATTTTTTGGTGGTCACCAGCGGGAAACCGTCAGCCAGATTAAAGTGCATCTGGTAACCAAAAACTGAACGGGTGCCCGTGCCGGTTCGATCTTCTTTAACCGCGCCATGATCACGAACGTGGCGCATCAGGTCGAGATATTGCTTCATGTTTTTTGTGCGGTTGAATTGGACTGGAAACGGTAAGCGAGAAATAAAAGCAGTACGCCAAAAACAATCATCGGCAGCGACAGCAACTGCCCCATCGTTAACCAGTCAAACGCCAGGTAGCCGATGTGGCTATCCGGGACGCGAACAAACTCGACCAGAAAACGGAAAATGCCATAGCAAAGTAAAAACAAACCGGAGACGGCACGCACCGGCCGCGGCTTCGCGGAGAACCACCAGAGAATGAGAAACAGAAGCAGTCCTTCGAGAAAAGCCTGATAAAGCATCGAAGGATGGCGCGGCAAATCACCCGCACCCGGAAACACCATCCCCCAGGGCAGGTCGGTTACCTTGCCCCATAATTCAGCGTTGATGAAATTACCGAGGCGACCCGCACCCAGCCCGACTGTCACCAGCGGCGCCATAAAATCCGTCACCTGAAAAAAAGTACGGCTGGTTTTGCGCCCATACAACCACATGGCGAACAGCACACCCAGCAGGCCGCCATGAAAAGACATTCCCCCTTCCCAGACGCGCAACAGAGAAAGCGGATCACTCAAAAAATTATTAAAGCCGTAAAAAAGGACATAGCCCAGCCGTCCACCGATCACGACGCCCAGGGCAATATAAAAAACCATGTCGCCGATTTCAGCGGGATCCCAGCCTGAGCCTGGTTTTTTTGCACGTATTTTCCCCAGCCACCAGCCACCGACAAAACCAATCAGGTACATCACACCGTACCAATGAACTTTAAGTGGGCCAAGCTGGAGCGCAACAGGGTCAAAATCTGGATAAGTCAGCATGGCGCGTAGCGTAGCAGAAGCTATAGGGAAAAGTCAGGCAGGAATAAGCATTCATTTCAATAATCCCAGGCAGACAGTATTTCGTCGTCTGGCATGGTTGAGAAAACCCAACAAATTTGATCAAACCAGGCACTTTTGTTGGGTTTTACACCTCGCTCCACCCTGTATAACGAGTATTGGTTCACAAATCAAAAGGCATGTTGTAAAAATAATACACTCGCAAAAAAAACGCACTTTTCTTTTATAATCTGATAGTTATACGATTTCTATAATGTTATTAAGTAAATTTATCTATAAAAACAACAAAAACTGTTGCTTTTCTGTCTCACCTGTACTATAAAATGCAGCGTCTACCTTATTAATTGTAGAAATTTTCCAACACAGGAGAGTAACAAAATGCGTAAAAATACACTTGCAATCGCAATTGCCGCTGCTTTAGCAGTACCCATGGCCGCCCAGGCTGACACCACTTTATATGGTCAGGGCAATGCCTCTATTGATTTTCTTGATGATGACGTCAATGACGGCACTCATGTTTCCAATAACTCATCCCGTATTGGCGTAAAGGGTTCACACAAGCTGAATGACAGCCTGTCAGCCGTTTACCAGATGGAATGGGGTGTAACCCTCGACGGCGACAGCAGCACAATGAGTGCTCGTAACCGTATCGTTGGCCTGAAAGGCGGATTCGGTACTTTCGTACTGGGCCGTCACGACACGCCTGTTAAGGTTATCGGCCGCAAAGCTGACCTATTCTGGAGCACCCAGTTGGGCCAGAACCGTTCCATCACAGCTGAAAATGGCCATGACGCGCGCGCCAGTAACGTAATCGGTTATATTTCACCCAACTTCGGCCCTGCTCACGTTTTCGCGGTTTATATACCTGAAGACACAACGACACCCGGCGCTCCGGACGCATTCAGTGTTGCCCTGATCGTAGGTGGTGGCAAAGCTCCATACTTCGTAGGCGTTGGTTATGAAAACCTGGCTGACTTGGGTATATCGGATGCACTGCGTGTAACCGGCACTTACAAATTTGGTCCTGTTAAGCTGGCTGGCTTCTATGAAAAATCAGAAGACATTGGCGGTAACGGTACTGGCGTTGATCAGGACATGTACGGTATCGGCGTTGCCTTTACTGCTGGCGCAAATACATTTAAAGGCCAGTACTACATTGCTGACGATCGTGGCAACACCAATGATTCAGGTGCTCAACTTGCCGCAATTGGCTGGGATTACGCACTGTCTAAATCTACCGCTGTCTACGCACAGTACGCACAAATGGAAAAAGATGCTAATACAGTACAACCATTTGCACTGGGCGGTTCAGGTCACGGCGAAAGCGTTGTTTCAGCCAACAACGGCACTGCCAGTGGCTTGTCAGCCGGTATCCGCGTCAAGTTCTAAGTTTTCTTAGACACTAGCGTTAAGACGGGCATCTTCGGATGCCCGTTTTTTTGCGCTTAATAAGAATAACAAACCATAGTCTGCTGACATAGTTTGTCAATCCTTGTATAATCTCATTCAAAATCAGACTGTAAGGTAATCGCGTGCATATCTCACTCACACCTGAACTTGAATATAAAATTAAGGCCAAAGTAGAATCCGGTCTTTATAACAATGCCAGTGAAGTTATTCGTGAAGCATTACGTTTTATGGAGCAAAACCAGGAACTGATCCACGAACTGAAACTTCAGCGACTCCGCATGGATGTTGCCAAAGGTGCAGAACAGGCAGAAGCCGGAATTTTCAGTGACCGTTCTGTTGAAGATATTCTGTCCAGCCTGAATCAGCAAGATTGAGCAATTCTTATCTGCTCACTCCCGAGGCTGACAACGACCTTGTCAGTATCTGGTTATACACGTTCGAAAACTGGGGACGCGAACAGGCCAACACCTATCTTCGAGAGTTGGAAAAACGATTTTTACTGCTCGCAAAAAACCCTGACTCAGGAAAACCAAGAGACAACATTCGATCAGGTTATTTTAGTTATCATCAAGCAAGGCATGTCATTTTTTTCCGCGTCAACAAGGGCAGAATTGAAATCGTTCGCATCCTCCATGACAGAATGGATTTCAATCGCCATCTATAATGCGTCTTTCCCGAACCAGGAGAGATGGTAGCGAAAAAAGATCTATAATCCTTACTTACAATCAAAAGCTTTATGGCCAGAAAATCCAGCAAAAATACCCAACCAAGAGAATGCATGCCCTGCACTGCCTGCTGTGATGGTTGGGTGAGCATGAATATTAATGGGGCTGACGTATTTCCGGGAAGCCCTTGCCCACACAGCGCTGGTAACAGCTGTAAAATTTATGCCGAGCGGCCTGTCGATCCCTGCATTAACTTTAATTGCGGCTGGGTAGTAAAAAACAGCGTACTACCCGACTGGTTCCGGCCTGACCTGGCAAAAGTAATCGTGATTCCGGATATGTTTATCTGGCAGGGCTTACCCGTAGACATGGCCACCCCTGTCGGCAAAAAAATACCTGGCCGCGCACTAAACTGGCTCAAAGTTTACGCCGAACAGCAAGGCCGCCCATTAGTCTGGTTTGAGCATACTAATGTTCTGGATGGCAACAAGCATACGCCTCTGATGCTGGCGCATGGTCCAGCCGCATTTCAGCAGGATATGAATCAGTTGCTAGAGAATGGTGAAAGCCTCTGGCCGACCTGACCGTGCATCCGTCACGGTTTTATCAAACGCAATAAAAAAACTATTATTTTACAGAACCAAACAGGAAATACTCTGTCATAACTTCTAAGAATGCGACAGAGATTTTAGTACAGCCTCCCCTGTCTGAAATATGCATTTTTCTAATCACTCTCTCCTGATTAGTGACAACTTAACCGCCAGCTTTCGCTGGCGGTATTTTTTTGTACTTTTGATGTGATTATTTCAATGGCAGGAAAAACTCAAACCCGGCCTGGAGTTACAGGTCTAAAAAAAGTAACCCCTCACTAAAATAATAGTTACTGAATATTTATTTTGACCCCGGCACTTTTCAAATAGGCAGCCTCTTGTTCAAGATCCGCCTGGTACAGTGGATGCCCTTCAAGCCAACCCGGTGTAAAACCCAGCATGAACTTTTTACCGTCCCATTCGATTTTCTCTAGCTGAATATCCAGATCAGTTCGATCCCTACGTAAGACCAGTGCGATACGCAGCAAGACAGTTAGCAGCAATAATGATAGTTGCTGCTTTTCAGAAAATTCTTTGAATAAAGCCGTGGGGAATTTCCGCCTCTGGGCGTGAATTAAAAAAGCCAGTTGCATCTGTTCCTGATTGGAAAAACCCGGGGTATCCGCGTGTTCGATCAAATACGCACCGTGTTTGTGAAACTGATTGTGGGCAACACTCAGACCCAGTTCATGCAACTCGGCTGCCCAGAAAAGCATGTTTTTCTCGTCCGGCGTTAATGCCAGACTTTTTTCACCAAGGACAAGAATCTGCTGCAATAATCCGGTAACGCGTGCCACCTGCTGTTGATCGATATGAAATTGCTCCGCCAGAAAATCAATACTGCGGGCACGAATATCCTTGTGATGATGTCGACCGCTGAGATCATAAATTACGCCTTCACGCAGCGCACCGATCGAGACGTCCATCTGCTCAAGCTCAAACGCTTCAAACAACGCATAAATAATCACCGCACCACCGATAAAAACCGGGTGCCGCTCATCGCTCAAACCAGCCAATGAAGTGAGTCCCTTTATCTTGCCAACATCCAGGCAATGTTTTTTTAATTGTTGCAAGCCGCTGCGGGTGATGCCCTGATCAGACCAGTCATTTTCCAGTAGCACGGCGGCAGTACTGCGCATGCTGCCCGACGCTCCGATTGCAGATTTCCAGCCTTGTTTTTGATAGTCACCCAGCAACGGGCGAAACTCTAGCAGTGCATGGGTAACCGCTTTTTTCCAGTTGGATTTTGAAATCTTGCCGTCTGCAAAGTATTCACGCGTCATACTGACACAACCCATGTGCAGGCTTTCCCTCAGTTTGGCGTCGAATTCCTTGCCGATAATCAGCTCCGTACTGCCACCACCGATATCCACCACCAGTCGCTTACCCTGATCACTGGGAAGACTGTGGGCCACACCAAGATACAACAGACGCGCTTCTTCCCTTCCAGAAATGATTTCAATCGGATGGCCGATCGCCTCCTCCGCCCGGACAAGAAAATCCCGAGCATTTTTTGCCTTACGCAGCGTGTTCGTCCCCACCACCCGCAACTGGTTAGCAGGCACATCCTTTAGACGCTGACCCATGCGTTCGAGACAGGCAATCGCCTTATCCTGCGCTGATTCTGTCAGGCGATTCTTTTCATCAAGCCCGCCGGCCAAACGCACCATCTCCTTCAGACGGTCAAGCACCTGCAATTGCTCGCCGTCCATCCGCGCAAGCAACATATGAAAACTGTTGGAACCTAAATCAACCGCAGCGTAAGTATTATCCGTCACGTCATTTTTATCATTATTAAAAATAGCGCATTGTAACAAGCAAACGAATACTTCGCTCTTTTATCACTGTACAATCAACCATCAAGATGAGGTGTTCATTTTCATACAGCCTGTTTTTTTTAACTTTTGCACTGCCTGCCAGTTACGCCAAGCCACCCACATTCGATAACCAGCCCTCATGGGCTGAACGCAGTCATCACAAAATTAACCAAAGCCTGCAGGCAACCGCCAACTGGCTGGATCGTTTTTTTGCTGACGACCGATTTGAGGAGGAGCAGGCCTGGACACGACTCAAGCTACAATGGACAACCTCCGGCGCAGAAAGCGAAGACATCGAAAGTGATATCCGCCTGCGCGGCAAAGTCATCCTCCCCAATCTGGAACGAAGATGGCAACTGGTATTTGAAGGCGATCCTGAAAAGGATGATCTCACCGGCCTGAACAAAGACCAGGAATCAACCACCTCGCTACGTTTCATCGCCCAGGAAAACCTGAAAAGCCGTTTAAGTTTTGACGCCGGCATCCGTGGCGGATTTACCGACCCACGCTTTCGCGCCAACGTACAATACCGCATTCAAAAAGAATCCGACCACTGGCTACACCGATTGCGCCCTATTATCGAGTACGACACTCGGGATAGATGGCAGGCCTTCATCCAGTTTGATAATGAGCGAAAATTCGGCGATAAACTTTTCTTCCGTAGCAGTACGATCCCCCGCTGGCGAGAAAATACGGACGGCTTTCTGCTCTCACAGGATTTTACCCTGTTCAAAAAACTCCATGACCACCGCTATCTGGCGTTTGACTGGGCCAACAGCTTTTCGACTGAACCGCACGGCAAGCTGGATGCTGTGCTTTTACGCATTCGTTACCGGCGCGAAATCTGGCAGGATAAATTGTTTCTGGAGATCGGTCCCGGTGTGCGTTTTCTGGCAGAAGATCACCATGAACCCGAGGCCGCAGGCTTCCTTCGGTTCGAGCTATTATTTGAAAAAAAGCCTGAGCCAGTCATGCACACACCAGACAATTCGGATACCGAATCTAAAGATGCAATGGTAGACTCGGCAAAAAATTCAGAGAATACAAAGGAGGATAACAATGGAGACGATCAACCAGATCATCAGCCAGATCAGTAATATCGTCTGGGGCCCCGTAATGCTGACTCTACTGGTCGGCGTCGGCGTCTTTTTGACCATCGGCCTCAAAGCCATGCCCTGGCGGCATGTTCCGGCTGCATTTGCTTTGCTGTGGAAAGGTCGTAAGGGCGACAAAGCCAGCGGCGACGTACCACCCTTTCAGGCGCTGATGACTGCGATGGCTGCAACCGTCGGCACGGGCAACATCGCTGGGGTCGCCACCGCGATTTTTATCGGTGGTCCCGGCGCGGTTTTCTGGATGTGGATTACTGCCCTGTTCGGCATGGCGACCAAATACGCCGAGGCCGTACTCGCCGTACATTTCCGCGAAACCGACCATCGCGGTATGCGCGTCGGCGGCCCCATGTACTACATCAAAAACGGACTGGGCAAACACTGGCACTGGCTGGGATTTTTATTCGCGCTGTTTGGGATGCTGGCCGGTTTCGGCATCGGCAATATGGTGCAGATAGGGCAGAATGCGCCGGTAGAAGTGGTGGCTGTGGCGGCCGGCCAAAAAGAAATACCTCTTTGATGTCAAAAAACTCTCCCGCGACTTTCGTCAAGCGTTTTGCGAAGGGATTCGCCAACTACACAAAA
>DTYI01000017.1 GCA_012961935.1 Thiotrichales bacterium
GACTTGTTCTGCCCATACACCTAGACTTATTGTTAGGTTTTGGTTGAGGTATTTATGGTTATGATGTAGCTCTATTATCTGGTCAGCACTTCTTGGTGTATATATATTGGGCCATACCGATGTCTTGTTAATGCGTAATAATTTAAGAGGTGAATTATCAGCGATCTCGCAGCAAGATGCCACCGTGATGCTGTAGTATATCGTTTCATCTGTCTTAGACTGAAAATCAGGATATGAAATGAAATGGCTTGATCGGCAACCATTGTTTATTTTTATTTTGGCCGCACTAACTTTAGGGCTGGCGCCGTTTGCACCAGAACCACATGTGCTGGAAAAGCTGAAAATGCTTGCAACGGGGACGTTGTCACGTCCGATTGATATTTTTGATTTGTTTTTGCACGGCTTGCCCTGGGTATTGCTAGGGCTGAAACTGTTCCGCCAGTTTGTGTTGAAAAAAACCGCGAGTTAAAAAAGGCGTCGTTCTTTTTAGTTCGAGGATTGACACGGCGGGCAATAATAACAGGCTTGTCCACCCTTGTTCTTTCGGATAATAGTTGATCCGCATTCATAACAGGGAAGCCCTTCACGGCGAAATACCTTGAAGCGTGCTGCTTCAAAATCAGCGCCATTCTCCATCAGCTTTTTTGCCGCAGCAAGGTCATTCGTAATACCGCCATGTCGATAGGATTGGCGAGGGATTTCTAAAATCAATTTTGCCAATCTATTTAATGCCTTTGGAGATAAACTTGTAGCAGTTTTTTTTGGATGACATTTTGCGGCAAACAAGATTTCACAACGAAGATAATTGCCCAACCCTGCGACAAAAGATTGATCAGTCAGAAACCCACCCAGCTGTCGATTGCGAAATCGTTTTGATAAAAGGATTTCTGCAACTTGTTTTGAAGTCAGATTGGGATTCAGAACGTCCGGCCCCAGCTTGCTTAGGTAGGGATGGGTTGTTAGTTCTTCATTTTTTAATACGGCGATATCGGAGGCGCTATACAGCAAGGCGGATTGATCCTTTGCATGAATCGCCATTCGTAATTGTCGATTTGTTTCTGGCATCTCCCCCGCTGGTGTGCAGATCCATCGCCCATAAAGCTGGTTATGGCTATAAACCGTCAGGCCGTTTTCGAAGCGGGTCAGGATGGCTTTGCCGTGTGTGTCAATCGCGCTGATCGTCACATCAGAAAGTTTTGACTCCCAGCGTTTGAGTTTTGTCAGGCCGAACTTAACGCACACTTTTTTGTCTTCGACTGCCTGTTGTATTTTGTCTGCGGCGAGTCTGATTTCTGGCCCTTCAGGCATGTTTGTTTGATCCTGTAAATTAGCGAAACTCTGAATAATTCATCCCTGAATTCTCAGAGTGCAAAAAACGAAAAGTGCGATTTTCGTTTTTTGCACAAAATCAATCGCTTATCGCGATTTATTTTGGCGGCACATCCTTGTGCCGCAGGAAGGTCTGAATAAATCAGACCTTCCTTGGCAGAATCACATTCTACATGGCCTGTTTCTGTTGTGTTCTGATGCATTTCTGGAAACGGCTGGCTGGATGAGCCGTTATCCCTGATAAGGTGATTTGCCCCCGGCCAGCTATTTGTGGAAGAATAGCGGGAGTTATTAATTTCTGAGCAGGTTGGCGTAAGTGATTGATCTGGACGGTTTTCGACCCAATGTAGGCATTATTCTTTGCAATAATGCGGGTCAGCTGTTCTGGGCAAAACGAGTCGGCCAGGATGCCTGGCAGTTTCCACAGGGTGGTATTCGTGAAGATGAAACACCGAAGCAGGCGATGTATCGTGAGCTGTGGGAAGAAACCGGACTTCGCCGTGAACATGTGGAAATCGTAGGCGTGACCCAGAATTGGTTACGCTACCGCCTGCCCAAACGTTTTATTCGTCGCCACTCTCATCCCCTTTGTATCGGACAAAAACAGCGCTGGTTTTTGTTACGGCTAATTTCGGATGAGGATTCAGTCTGTCTTGATGCCAGCCGAACACCTGAGTTCGATGGTTGGCGCTGGGTAGACTACTGGCAACCTGTCGATGAGGTCGTATTTTTCAAGCGCAAGGTTTACAAACGAGCGTTAAAGGAGCTGGCGCCATTACTCTTTCCAGATGGATTGCCTGCCCATCATAAATCATTGAAGAGCTGCTAGTGCTCTATCAACATGATAATTACGGGTTCAGCGACCCTGTGGTGTTTCGCAGCAAGGCGCAGTGCGAAGGCAATGGTCATTCCCTTGTCGAGCGCTGGAACGCGGCTGCGGGACACCACAGGGTCGCCCTTCGGGTTAGCTTGTCAATGTCCACGGACTGCGTTGCGCCTCTTGACAAGGGAACAACCATTGCCTGCGAGGCGCGCCTTGCCGCGAACATTGACAAGCTAACTGAACTCGCAATTATCATATTGATAGAGCACTAACCCGTGTCGCGGCTGGCCACCCTCCAGAGAATTGTTCAAGGTGTTTCATCGTCTGCCGGTTTGCACAGCGCGCTGGAGCTGATCGTCAATGACGTTAAAACAGAACTGGGTGTGGATGTCTGCTCTATCTATCTTAGCCTGCCAGGCAGCGATGAGCTGACTTTGATGGCAACCAATGGCCTGCTTCCCTGGGCTGTTGGAAAAGTTAAACTGAAACTGAATGAGGGTTTGGTAGGGCTGGTGGCTGACCATGCGGAACCAATCAACCTCAGTGACGCACCCTCGCACCCCAGATATAAATTTCTGCCGGACACGGGCGAAGAACACTTCCATGCATTTCTGGGTGTGCCGATCATCCATCATCGTCGCCTGCATGGGGTGCTGGTTATTCAACAGGCGGAACAGCGCAGTTTTGATGAGGATGACGTTGCCTTTCTGATTACGCTGGGCACACAGTTGGCGGTGGCGATCAGTAACGCCGAAACCACCGGTGAATTAATCGGCCCTGATAATGAGCGCCACGAAGATGTCTTTATCGAAGGCATTGCCGGTTCTCCAGGCGTTGCGGTGGGCACGGCGGTTGTGGTTTTTCCAGAGGCCAATCTGGAGGCCGTGCCTGATCGCCAGGCGGAAGATGCGAAAGCGGAGAAAAACTGCTTTCTGAACGCTGTCGCCCAGGTTCAGCAGGATATGGTCGAACTAAAAGAGCGCCTGAGCATGCTCCCGCCTGAAGATCGGATTTTATTTGACGCCTATATGATGATGCTCAATAGTGACACCCTGATCAAAGGCACGCTGGATTACATCGAAGCGGGTGACTGGGCGCCCAGCGCATTGCGTAAGACGATTTTAGAGCATACCCGCGTGTTTGAGGAAATGGAGGATAGCTACCTGGGCGAGCGTGCAGCGGATGTGCGCGATCTGGGCCAGCGTGTGCTGGCTCGCATGCAAACCAACCAGTCCAGGCAAATTAATTGTCCGCCCGGATCGATTCTTGTTAGTCACGAAATATCGGCTACGCAACTGGCGGAGGTGCCACAGGAAAATCTGATTGGGCTGGTGTGTAGCACGGGTTCCAGCTCCTCACATGTGGCGATTCTGGCACGGGCGCTGGGCATACCTACCGTGATGGGCGCAAGCAAATTA
The DNA here is from genome assembly GCA_012961935.1 of Thiotrichales bacterium. Taxonomy (GTDB): domain Bacteria; phylum Pseudomonadota; class Gammaproteobacteria; order CAZUMV01; family CAZUMV01; genus UWMA-0217. Next base: position 3,571 of record DTYI01000017.1, read on the forward strand.
CCGGTTGGGCGAGTTGATGGTCGTGAAATGGTAGTCGATGGTTATCTCGGTCGGCTCTGCCTGCAACCCAGTATTGGCGTGCGTTCTGAATACTTACGACTGGCAGATGAAGAACGTGAGCTCTCAGAAGAATTACTCACAGAAGCCAATCAGCCTGCTGTTACACTGGATGGAAAACGCATTCCGATTTTTGTGAACAGTGGTTTGCTGGCAGATTTATTGCCCAGTCAAAAAGCACAGGCTGATGGCATCGGTTTATATCGTACAGAGCTGCCTTTTATGGTCAGAGACCAGTTTCCCAGCGAGGATGAGCAGACCAGTATTTACCGCAAAGTACTGACGTCTTTCCCGGATAGCCCCGTAACCCTGCGCACCCTGGATGTGGGCGGAGACAAAGCACTGAGTTATTTTCCAGTGGTTGAAGACAATCCGTTTCTGGGTTGGCGCGGTATCCGCATTACGCTGGATCACCCGGAAATCTTCCTGGCGCAACTGCGGGCCATGCTGCGCGCCAGCCAGTCGACAGGAAATTTGCACATCCTGTTTCCCATGATCGGGTCGGTGCAACAGCTTGAGGAGGCGTTGGGCCTGCTTTCGCTGGCAGAAGCAGAACTGGAACAACACGGCGTTTCCGTACCGGCCTACAAAACAGGCGTCATGATTGAAATTCCATCCGCGGTTTACATGGCTGAGCAACTGGCTGAAATGGTCGATTTTCTCAGCGTTGGCAGTAATGACCTGATCCAGTATTTGTTGGCGGTTGATCGCAACAATTCGATGGTTGCGGATCTTTACGAAGACACCCACCCGGCTGTCCTGATGGCGTTGAAGGCATCGGTCGAGGGTGCGCACCGTGCAGGCAAGCCGATCTCACTTTGTGGAGAAATGGCCAGTGATCCAGCGGCATCTTTGTTACTCCTTGGTATGGGTTTTGACAGTTTTAGTGTCAGCCTGGCAAGTCTGCCGCGCCTCAAATGGGTCATGAGAAGTTTTTCCACCCAACAGGCAAAACAGCTTTATGAATATGCGGTTGAACTGGCCGATCCTGCCGCCGTTCGGCGCCTACTGGATGAGGCTCTGGTCGACGCCGGATTGGGTGGTTTGGTGCGGCCTGGCAAACGCTAGGGATACTCTGAATAAGTCTGGTTAAATTTAGGCTGAGATGAAATACCCCCAATTTGTTTCGAAGTGAGCAGCAATAGCTGGGCTATTCCTGCTCACTTCGAAACAAATTGGGGGTATTTCAGCCAGCTTAAAACAATCATGACTTATTCAGAGTATCCCTGGATTCCCCAGACGTGCAAAGGTCATTTTGAGCTGGCGCAGCATCGTGTAGAATGCACAGCCCAACATACAGAAATACATCTGGAGACAGGCATGGCCGAAGTATCCCGCTTACAAATTGAAACTGCCCTGAAGGAAATTCAGGATCCGCACATCGAGAAAGATCTAGTTTCCGGAAAGGAGATCAAGGATATTCAAATCAACGGTGATGCCGTTAAAGTTGAAGTCATGCTGGGCTACCCGGCAAAGGGTTATCGCGAACAATTGGCCGAAGAAATAAATGATAAGCTGAAAACGATTGATGGTGTCAGTGAGCTGGAAGTTACAATTGACTGGGACATTATCAGTCACACAGTACAAAAAAACCTCACCCCACTGGATAACATCAAAAATATCATTGCAGTGGCTTCCGGAAAAGGTGGTGTAGGCAAATCTACTACGGCTGTGAATCTTGCGCTTGCACTGGTGGCAGAAGGTGCAAAAGTTGGCGTGCTAGATGCAGATATCTATGGCCCGAGTATGCCACGCATGCTGGGCATCCACGGCCAACCTGAATCCAGTGATGGCAAAAGCCTGGAGCCGATGCGAAATCATAATCTGCAAACCATGTCGATTGGTTTTCTGATTGAAGAAGATACGCCGATGATCTGGCGTGGCCCGATGGTGACGCAGGCGCTGGAACAGTTGCTGACAGATACCAATTGGACAGATATTGATTATCTGGTGATTGACTTGCCGCCGGGCACTGGTGATATTCAGTTAACCCTGTCGCAGAAAATTCCGGTCAGTGGTGCGGTCATTGTTACCACACCGCAGGATATTGCGTTGCTGGATGCGCGCAAGGGATTAAAGATGTTTGAAAAAGTCGAAGTGCCGGTGCTGGGAATTGTCGAAAATATGAGCACACATATTTGTTCTAAATGTGGTCATGAAGAACATATTTTCGGCGCAGGCGGTGGTGAGAGAATGGCAAAAGAAAACAATGTTGAATTATTGGGTTCTTTGCCACTTGATATTCATATCCGTGAGCAAGCGGATAGCGGCAAGCCAACTGTGGTTGCAATGCCGGACAGCCGCATCACAGAAATATACCGGGAAATCGCAAGAAAAACGGCCGGTAAACTTGCAAGCCAGGCCAAAGATTACACCAGCAAATTCCCTAAAATCGTGATTGAAAATAACTAATCTGGATATTTTGCTAAAACCTTTTTTTGTCGCAGAGGCGCTGAGACGCAAAGATTCGCAGAGTGTTTTATATAAGATTATCTCTGCGCCTTTGCCTACAGGGACGTAGGTAAGGGGCGTGAGCAGGATGCGGAAGCTTTGCGTCTCTGCGTCGAAAATCAACACTCAGGAACTGCACAACCGTGAGTATTAAATCAGATAAATGGATACGCCGCATGGCGGCGGAGGGCATGATCGAGCCATATGAGGCCGGGCAGGTGCGAGAAAATGGGAATGGCCGGATTGTTTCCTACGGCACATCAAGCTACGGCTATGATGTGCGCTGCGCAGGTGAATTTAAAATCTTCACCAACATCAATTCCGCGATCGTCGACCCCAAGGATTTCGCTGATGACAGCTTTGTCGACGTGAAGGCAGATGTTTGCATCATTCCTCCCAACTCATTTGCACTCGCAAGGACGGTAGAATATTTTCGTATTCCGCGAAATGTTTTAACAATTTGTCTGGGCAAATCTACCTACGCGCGTTGCGGCATCATCGTTAACGTCACGCCGCTGGAACCCGAATGGGAAGGTCACGTTACGCTGGAGTTTTCAAACACTACGCCATTGCCCGCAAAAATCTATGCCAACGAAGGTGTCGCGCAAATGTTGTTTCTGGAATCAGATGAAGTTTGTGAAAGTTCTTATAAGGATCGTGGCGGGAAATATCAGGGACAAACCGGGGTGACGCTGCCGAAGACTTAACGGGGTTTTATTTCTCGTTTCCAAACCATCCTTATTAACCCGTATTCCGCATCCCGGCCGCGATAGCATTGATCGAACGTAGTAGCGGGCTGAGCCATTGACGGCGTTCTTCTTCATTCAGGCTTTCATCGCGATAACGTTTAATCAGGGCGACCTGGATGTGATTCAGCGGGCCCAGGTAAGGCTCACGGCGTGATAGTGATAATGCCAGCGCTTCGGTTTCTGCCATTAAATAATCAATTTTTGCAACGCTCAGTACTTGTTCGACAGTGCGTTTAAACTCTTTTCGGATATCAGCAAATATTTTTTGAGCATTTTCCTGATCCTGTGCCAGTTCGACATATTCTTTGGCCGTTTTCATTTCCGCTTTGGTCAAAGCCATTTGCGCGTTACTGAGGAGGGCGCGGAAGAAGGGCCATTCCTGATACATGGCCTGAAGTGTTTTCAGGTTGCCCGGTGCGGATTGTCGATATGATTCGAGCGCGGCTCCGATGCCATACCAGGCAGGCAGGGTGTGGCGCGACTGCGCCCAGCCGAAGACCCAGGGAATCGCCCGAATGGATGATTTGGAACGGTCGCCCTTGCTGCGGTGCGAAGGCCGTGAGCCAATATTCATCAGGCCGATTTCCTGAACCGGTGTGGTTTCATAAAAGTAATCGAGCAGGCCTTCTGTATTGTCAATCAGATCCCGGTAAGCCGTTTCTCCATGTTCTGCAAGTTGCGCCATGATCTGCAAATATTTATCTTTTGGGGGGCGAGCGGGTTCTATCAGATTTCGACTCGCCTTCATCAGCCCGGTCACACCCATAGTGAGTTCGTAGGCGGCCGTTTCAATATTACTGTAGCGATAGGTCAGCACTTCACCCTGTTCGGTGAATTTAATCTGTCCGTGCACGGTGCCATTTGGTTGCGAAAGAATGGCTTCATGAGTGGGGCCGCCACCGCGACCAACGGTGCCGCCTCTGCCGTGGAACATGCAGCATTCAACGTCGTATTTTTCGGTGATTGAAATGACTTTTTTCTGTGCCTGAAACAGATTCCAGGTGGAGGCCATAATGCCGCCGTCCTTGCAGGAATCTGAGTAACCGAGCATGACTTCCTGCAGGTTGCCGGAGGCCTTGAGCAGCTTTTTATAGGTTGGACTTTTCAGCAGGGTCGTCAGTACGCTTTCGATATGTTGTAGATCTTCGATGGTTTCAAACAGGGGTGAAATTTTAATCTTGCAAAATGTTTTACCATTCTCTTTGCCGGCAAGCCCGTTCAAGCGTGCCAGGAAAAGTACTTCCATAATATGGCTGGCCTGATGTGTCATGGAGATCACATAGCTGCCGAAGGTTTCCGGCCCGGCTTCTTCTAGCATTTGCGCCATGACCTGAAATACTTCCAGCGTTTCAGCGCTCATATCGCTGAACTCTGCCTGGGGTAATGTCAGCGATTCTCGATCAATCCATTCTTCCAGGCAGGCCATGCGCTGGGATTCATCCATGGCATGATAATCGAGGTCGGTATCCAGCGCTTTGAGCACTTCAGCAACGGTATTGCTGTGAATGGTGGACTCCTGACGGACGTCCAGTTTCAGTAGGTTAAATCCGAAACTTTCGACCAGCCGGATCAGGTTTTGCAATTCATATTGCGTGATGATTTTATCGCCATGGCTGATCAGAGATTCACGGATGAGGATCAGGTCATTTAATAATTCATCACTTTGCGTATAGGCCGTTTCGCTTAATGGAACAGGTTTATAGGAAGTCAGACGCTCTTCTACCGTGCGGAGTGTTTGCTCCAGTCGGTGATGCATGAACATGATTTTACGCCGGTAAGGTTCAGTCTGATAACGCTCAATCTTGCTGGCAAGCGCGAGCTGGGTAAGTTTTTCATCCGCCTTGAGGCTTTCAAGAAAAGCATCGTTAGGTGTGCAAAACAGGGAGGAATGTGTGAGCTGTTTTTGTAGTTTTTTGACCCGTCGTAAGTACTCAGTTAACACGGCTTCCATTTGCAGGCGCACGGCCATTACAGTGGTTTCCGGTTTAACAAACGGGTTGCCGTCGCGGTCGCCGCCAATCCATGAGCCAAAGCGAATAAAGCTGGGTACTTTTAAAGCAGGTTCACCGTCTTCATTTTTTCCGTAGGTGAATCTGATCGCGCGTTCTATAAAACGATAGGTGAGCGGAACCGCGACAAACAGGCTTTCGGTGAAATAATAAAGCCCGTTTTTGATTTCTTCTTTGACGGTCGGGCGGTAAGGCCGCATTTCATTAGTTTGCCACAGCAATAAAATTTCGGCTTCGAGTCGGTTCTGGATGTGCTCGCGTGATTCCTGGTCCAGGCGTGGCTGGCGTAGCTTGTCAGTGGTAACGAAAATCTGACGCAGCAATTCCATAATCGTGCGCCGCCGGGCTTCGGTTGGGTGGGCCGTAAAAACGGGTGTGTACAGCAAACTGTTAATCAGCTTCTGGACATCTTCAGCTGGTATTTTCTCTTGATAAAATTCATCCAGCGTATTGTGAAACGAGCCAGGCCAGAGGCTGCCGCCGCTACCAACCTGACGCCTGCGCCAACGGTGTGCGATGGATTCCTCGGCCAGGTTCACCAGGCTGAAATAGGTGCTGAATGCGCGGATAACCAGTTCCAGTGTTTCAGCTTCCAGTTGGGAGATGAAGGTAATTAATTCCGCGCGCAGTTTTTTCTTTTCTTTTTTCCTTAGTTTGATGAAACCGGTTCGCAAGGTTTCTACGGCTTCATAAACCGTCTCACCGCTGTGGGTTCGAATCGCCTGCCCAAGCAGGCGCCCCAGAAGCTTGACTCGGGTTCTCAGTAATTTATCGTCGTAGGCTGTTGGCCCGGTTGCACTGCTTACCATAGTTTTTCTTATCGACCGCAAAAGGCGAGCTATTATACGCTGGTTTGAGGGCAGGTGGAAAAGTTTTGGCCTGAGGGGATAACCGCTTTACAATGAACGATCTGTGCGGGTTGTTCCCCAATCCGTGAACAGATACCAGAATTTCTGGGCTGACTCGCTCAGAATCGACAGCAATAATAATCAGCATGGGCGGCAACCATGAGCACAGAAGAATCAGAAAATATCAGCGAGCATTTCCCGGGATGACTAAGCAGGGATTAAAATCCAGACCAGCGTGGCAGGCCCTGGTTGCACATTATGCCGATATCAAGGGCGAGCACATGCGTGACATGTTTGCGTCTGATCCCGGTCGGTTCCGTCATTTTTCGCTACAGTTCGAGGATATTATCTTCGACTATTCTAAAAACCGCATCACGAAAGAGACGCTGGATTTATTAATTCAACTGGCAGAGGAAAGTGATCTGATACAGCGTCGGGCACAGATGTTCGCCGGAGAAAAAATCAATAATACAGAGGGGCGGGCGGCATTACATACCGCGCTGCGGAACCGTTCCGGTGAGCCTGTCTATGTTGACGGCAAGGATGTGATGCCGGAAGTTCTGGCAGAACTGGATCATATGCGTGAATTCACCCACGAGGTCAGAAGTGGTGAATGGAAAGGGTATAGCGGCAAGCAAATTACCGATGTCGTGAATATCGGTATCGGCGGTTCCGATCTGGGCGCACGCACGGCCTGTGAAGCGCTTACACCTTACACCCAGCCCAGCCTGAATACACATTTTGTGTCGAATGTGGACGGTACACAGATCACTGAAGTATTAAAGCAGCTTGATCCGCAAACCTGCCTGTTCATTATTGCCTCAAAAACATTCACCACCCAGGAAACCATGACCAACGCTATGACTGCCCGCAAGTGGTTTCTGGCGGCCGCTGAAGACGATTCCGCCGTAGCCAGACATTTTGTGGCGGTATCGACCAACACTGCTGCGGTTGAAACATTCGGCATCAACCCGGCCAACATGTTCCGCTTCTGGGACTGGGTCGGCGGGCGTTATTCATTGTGGTCAGTGGTCGGCCTGCCGATTGCCCTGGCCGTTGGGATGGAGCGGTTTGAAGAAATGCTCGAAGGCGCGCATGCGATGGATCAGCATTTTTTAAATGCACCGCTCAATCAAAATATCCCCGTCATCATGGCCATGCTCGGCATCTGGTACAGCAATTTTTTTGACGCCGCTAGCCATGCCGTGCTGCCCTACGATCAGTATCTGGACAAACTGGTCGATTATCTTCAGCAGTTGGACATGGAGAGTAACGGTAAATCGGTTACCCGTGACGGCCAGGCAGTTGACTATAAAACCGGACCCGTCATCTGGGGTCGTGCCGGCACCAACGGTCAGCATGCGTTTTACCAGTTAATCCATCAGGGCACACGCCTGGTGCCCTGTGATTTTATCGCGCCAATCAAATCGCAAAACCCGGTGGGCGAGCACCATAAAATTCTGCTGGCAAATTATTTCGCCCAGACCGAAGCATTAATGAAAGGACGTAACGAAGCAGAGGCCAGAGAAATATTGCAACAGGCAGACCTGAATAAAAATGAAATCGAAGAACGACTGCCGCATGTTATTTTTCAGGGAAACCGCCCAAGCAACAGCATCCTGTTTCACAAGCTTACGCCGCGCACACTGGGGGCATTGCTGGCGCTTTACGAGCACAAAGTATTTGTTCAGGGCGTGATCTGGGATGTCAATTCATTCGACCAGTGGGGCGTGGAACTGGGCAAACAATTAGCGCAGAATATTTTGCCAGAATTGGAAGGTGGTGCTGAAATAAATAGCCATGATGTGTCGACCAATGGCTTGATTAGCTATTATAAAAAAGTAAGAAAGAAGTAAATGCCCAAGCCGTTTTAATCGTCTTCATCATCACCTGTAGCGACATCAACGACTGCAGCACCGACTTTAAACGGGACTTTGGCAACTTCAACCGCAACATCGACTGTTGTACCCACAACGGTGCCGACGATACAGCCAGACAATCCGATGGTTGTTGCGACCAGTAAAATGAAGAAACTAAATTTTTTAAGCATCATTACGCGTAATGGCCAGTTGATAGTTGATGAGAGCCTGGAAACGCATATTTAGTTCCTGACAGGTTTAATGTATCCCCCTGGTGAGAGGGATACACTTCAGAATAGTTAGTAATCCCGCATGGTGTCGATCATGTCAGGCGCCTGCTCACCGATTTCACGACCGACTTCAACCGGGTTGGGCATGCTGACGCTGGGTACATTCCAGCCACCAGGCATGGTCGGCATATAATCGGGTGTTGCCAGCATGTCATCCCAGAAGCGTTCGGGGTCAGTAAAAGTTCGGATGTCCCACGGTCCACGGCCGTCTTCATCACGCCAGCTGCCGGGCCAGAAGGTGTCACCGCCTCGGCCACCGCCTGGAAAATCAAAGAATTTGTTGCGCCGACTATAACGGTATCCACGTGGTGGCCCGCCACGGTAATAGCGGTTATCGCCATTGTATCGAGGTGGTGGGCCATAGGGCGCTGGCCTGCTGTTGCGGCTGTAACCTGGTGGTGGGCCATAGGGTGCTGGCCCGCTGTCGCGATTATAACCACGAGGTGGTGGGTTATTGTAGGGCGCTGGGCCATTGTAGTTCCCATAATTACCAGATGGTGGCGGTGGATATGCGCCCTGCCATGAATCTTGTGCAGATGCGGCGGCTGCAAATAGCGCTAAGGCAGCCAGAAGAAGGGATGTGGAGATTTTGTGCATGAAATAACGACCCAGGTTAACGTGTGTACAGAATAGTATAAGCGTTTCTTTAGTTATCTTCACCTGAACAGTAAGAGATTTCATGCCATGCGTCTGCTTGATCCGGTATAATTTTCCGATTCACCCGTTCAGGGTTTTATTAATTTAGATAATGGGGAGTTTTTGATGTTCTCAGTCGAGATGGGTATTGCCGGTTATGATGATGAACTGTGGGGTGCGATTACAAGCGAAGCCAAACGCCAGGAAGAGCATATCGAGCTGATTGCCTCTGAAAACTATACCAGCCCGCGCGTGATGGAAGCGCAGGGTTCGGTGTTGACCAACAAGTATGCAGAGGGTTATCCCGGCAAGCGTTATTACGGCGGCTGTGAATATGTCGATATTGCCGAGCAATTGGCGATTGACCGGATCAAGGAATTATTTGATGCGGATTATGCGAACGTTCAGCCGCATTCTGGATCGCAGGCCAATGCGGCCGTCTACCTCGCCCTGTTGCAACCTGGAGACTCAATTCTTGGGATGAGCCTCGCGCATGGCGGCCATTTGACGCATGGCGCGAAGGTTAATTTTTCCGGCAAAATTTTTGACGCCCACCAGTATGGCCTGAACCCTGACACGGATGAGATCGATTACGATGAGGTTGAGCGGCTGGCCAAAGCACATAAACCAAAAATGATCATTGGTGGTTTTTCAGCCTATTCGCGCGTGGTGGACTGGCAGAGATTTCGGGATATTGCAGATTCGGTTGGTGCTTATCTGGTTGTGGATATGGCGCATGTCGCCGGGTTGATTGCAGCCGGTGTTTACCCCAGCCCGGTGCAGATTGCGGATGTTACCACCTCCACCACACATAAAACTTTACGCGGTCCACGTGGTGGAATCATTCTCGCGAAAGCCAACCCGGAGATTGAGAAAAAACTGAATTCGCTGGTATTTCCAGGCACACAAGGTGGGCCATTAATGCACGTGATTGCAGCGAAAGCGGTCGCTTTTAAAGAGGCGCTTGAGCCGGGTTTTAAGGACTATCAAAAACAGGTTGTGGTCAATGCGCGGGCGATGGCAGATACGATGATCGAACGCGGTTATAGAATTGTTTCTGGTGGCACGGATAATCATTTGTTTTTAGTTGATCTGATCGACAAACCCATGACTGGCAAAGAGGCAGACGCTGCTCTGGGGCAAGCGAATATTACTGTGAATAAAAACGCCGTACCGAATGATCCGGAATCACCATTTGTCACCAGCGGTTTGCGAATTGGCTCACCCGCAGTGACGACGCGTGGGTTCGGTGAGACAGAATGTCGTGACCTGGCAGACTGGATTTGCGACGTGCTGGATAACATCAACGATGAAGCGACCATCCAGAATGTGAAGCAGAAAGTACTCGATATCTGCGCGAAGTTTCCGGTTTACGGAAGCAAGTAGTACAGGTCATGCGCTGTCCTTTTTGTGGTCATGCTGAAACAAAAGTAACCGACTCGCGTCTTGCGGGCGAGGGCACACAAATTCGCCGCAGGCGTGAATGTCTGGATTGTGGCGAGCGGTTTACAACTTATGAAACGGCAGAACTGGCGATGCCGCGCATGGTCAAGCGTGACGGCCGGCGCGAACCTTTTGACGAAGAAAAATTACGCCGCGGCATGATGCATGCGCTGGAAAAAAGGCCGGTCGAAACAGAGCTGATCGAGGCGGCACTGGACAGAATTAAAAGTAAGTTGTTAGCCAGTGGAGAACGTGAGTTGCCAGCAAAACAAGTGGGCGACTGGGTGATGGAAGAACTGCATGAGCTTGACCATGTGGCCTATATTCGCTTTGCTTCAGTTTATCTTAGCTTTGAAGATGTGAATGCGTTTCGTGAAACCATCGAGCGGCTGGAAAAGGAACCAACACCGGAAATGCAGCGCGATCAAATGCCGTTGCTGGATAAATAATTCTAGTGGAATTTGCTTCTAAAGATTACACGTACATGGCCATTGCCTTGCGGTTAGCACGACGCGGCCTGTATACCACGCAACCGAATCCCAGAGTAGGTTGCGTGATTGTGCAGGGCGATCAAGTTGTGGGCGAAGGTTTTCATCGTCGCGCTGGCGAACCACACGCGGAAATCCATGCCTTAAAAGCGGCTGGTGATCGGGCAAAAAATGCAACTGTGTACGTCACATTGGAACCCTGTAGCCATCACGGTCGCACACCGCCCTGTTCTGATGCTTTAATCAGTGCGCATGTTGGACGTGTGGTTATCGCAATGAAAGATCCTAACCCACAGGTCAGTGGTTCTGGGATCGCGCGTTTACGTGAAGCGGGTATTCAGGTTGATATTGGTCTGATGCAAGCAGAAGCGGAAGCCATCAACCCAGGGTTTATCAAGCGGATGCGGATGGGGCGTCCCTGGGTGCGTGTTAAAATGGCGATGAGTCTGGATGGTCGCACCGCGATGGCGTCAGGAGAAAGCAAATGGATTACCAGCGAAGCGGCGCGTTTTGATGTGCAAAAATTACGTGCGCGCAGCTGCGCCATATTAACCGGCATGAACACAGTGGCGCACGATGACCCCTCCATGAATGTGCGCCTGAATGCTGAAACCTTAGGTATCGAAGTGGAACCTGTCCAGCCGCTAAGGGTGGTGCTGGATACCAATTTAAGAACGCCCGCCGCAGCAAAAATTGTTCAGCACGCGGGTAAGATTGCTATTTTTTATCACAAGGAAAATGCCCACAAAAAAAGCCAGCTACAAATCGAAGGCGTTTTTTTGCATAAAGTGGGTTTGCAAAATGGTCAGCTGGATTTAAATCAGATTATGCAGGTGCTGGGAAAATATGACGTAAACGAATGTCATGTCGAATGTGGCTCGAAACTGGCGGGCAGTTTGTTGCAGGCCGGGCTGGTCGATGAAATGATTATTTACATGGCGCCGCATATTATGGGCGCGAATGCCTGTGGTCTTTTCCAGTTACCCGGGCTAAAAAAAATGTCGGAACGCATCCAGATTGAAATAAAAGATATTCGCAAAATCGGGGAAGACTGGCGAATAACGGCTGCACCAGTTTATTGAGAAACGATTACAAATGTCCACCATAGTTGCTGTAAAAAAGAATAATCAGGTTTGCATCGCCGCAGATAGTTTAACGACTTTCGGCGAAACAAAATTGTCGGCCCAGCATGACCCGGCGCATGACAAAATTATCCAGCATGCGGACAGTTATATCGGCATTGTCGGTAGCGCCGCGCATCAGATGGTGCTCGATTCCGCGCTGAAAAAAATCGGTGAGGAAGTTAATCTTCTCGGCCGGCAAGAAATTTTTGATACGTTTAATAAAGTGCACCCCATCCTCAAGGAATCTTTTTTTCTGAACCCCAAGGATGAAGACGACGACGCTTATGAGTCTTCACATATTGATGCATTAATCGTGAATTCATCAGGATTGTTTGGGGTATTTTCCCTGCGAGAGGTATTCGAATATGCTCAGTTCTGGGCGATCGGTTCAGGTGCTGATTTTGCGCTGGGCGCCATGCATGCACTCTACGATAAACTGGGAACGGCCGAAGCGATTGCACAAGCCGGAGTCGAAGCTGGTGCTGAATTTAATAATGCGACCGGTTTACCGATGACCCTGTATAGTATCGACCTCCCGACTACACCGAAGACCGTGATGGTTTAGAAAATGTTTACTGGAATAATCGAAGCAACCGGAAAAATACGCCAGTTGAATGAACAAACAGGTGGAGACCAGCGCATTGTGCTGGATACCGGTAAGTTGAATATGAGCGATGTTGCACTGGGTGACAGTATAGCCGTGAATGGCGTTTGCCTGACCGTGATAGAATCCGGCGCGGATTTTTTTGCGGCCGATGTTTCCAATGAAACACTTGCTTGCACAACACTGGGAAAATTGCAGCCCGGCTCGCCCGTCAATCTGGAAAAAGCCATGACGCCTTCAACGCGTCTGGGCGGGCATCTGGTCAGTGGGCATGTCGATGGCGTGGGTGAAATTATTGCGCGTGAACCGGATGCGCGTTCGGTGCGTTTTACCATTCGCGCACCCGCAGAACTCGCGCGCTATGTCGCAGCCAAAGGTTCGATTTGTGTCGAGGGCATCAGCCTGACGGTTAACGCAGTGGACGGTCGTGATTTTGAACTCAACATTGTGCCGCACACCCTGTCCGAAACAACACTCGACGCAGCCGAAGTGGGGCAGCAGGTTAATCTTGAAGTCGATGTGATCGCGCGTTATCTGGAACGCCTTTTAATGGGTGAGCCGGAAAAATCTTCTACAGAACAAAAATTAAATCGAACCTTATTAGCAGAAGCAGGATTCATAAATAAAAATGAAGTTTAATTCGATAGAGGAAATTCTCGCCGACCTTGCAGAAGGCAAGATGGTCATCATCGTCGATGATGAAGATCGGGAAAATGAGGGCGACCTGCTGATGCTGGCCTCACATGTGCGCCCGGAAGACATTAATTTTATGGCGAAATATGGTCGCGGTCTGGTTTGCCTGACGCTAACCAGGGAACGCTGCAAGCAGTTGGCTTTGCCGCTAATGGTTGATGCGACCAATGATCGGCATGGCACCAATTTTACGATTTCCATCGAAGCGGCTGAAGGTGTGACCACTGGCATTTCTGCCTACGACAGGGCGCATACGATCCGCACCGCCGTCGCCCCCAACGCGAAACCGGAAGATATCGTTCAGCCTGGCCATATCTTTCCGATCATGGCGCAACCCGGTGGCGTGTTAACCCGCGCCGGTCACACCGAAGCGGGTTGTGATCTGGGACGGCTCGCCGGGTTTGAACCCGCCGCTGCAATTGTGGAAATTTTAAACGAGGACGGCAGCATGGCGCGCCGTGCCGATCTGGAAAAAGTGGCGGCTGAGCATAACCTGAAAATGGGTACAATCGCAGATTTGATTCAGTACCGGATCGAAAATGAGCATACGGTTGAACGTGTTGCAGAAACGGTTTTGCCGACAAAATACGGTGAATTTAAATTAGTCGCCTACAAAGACGATTTAGGCGATCCGATTCATTTTGCGTTGGTGAAAGGCGAAATCAAGACGGATGAAGCGGTGATGGTGCGGGTGCATCTGGAAGATGCCATTGCAGATTCGCTACCGGTTGACTCGACTGCTTTTGGCTGGCCGCTGGATGACGCACTGCGACGCATATCAGAAGAAGGAACGGGCATTGCAGTTTTGCTGAGGCAGCATGAAAGTAATCAGGATCTGATCGCACGTATCAATTCACTGGATTTAAAAAACGCACCATCAAAAAAAGTACAACCAGGAGAAGCCCAGGATCTACGCACGTACGGCATCGGCGCCCAGATTCTTGCCGATCAGGGCGTGCATAAAATGAAGTTACTCAGTGCGCCGAAAAAAATGCATGGCCTGAGTGGTTTCGGGCTGGAAGTTGAAGAATATATCTGGGACGAAGTATAAACATTGAAACGATAGAGCAAAGATGAAACAAGCCAACCACCTCGGTGCATGTATGGTCTTGCTGATATTTGCCAGCATGCTGATACTGTCCGCTTGTGGGAGTGGCGGCGGTGCAGGAGGAAGTGACATTGGAAAAATCAGTTACGCGCCTGAAAATTGCGAAATTGATGGTCAAAATCGTTTCGTGCATAAAGTGATGCTGGATACTTATTACTGGTATAAAGAAGTGCCCACCAGTCTAGATTATTCAAGTTTTAGTTCACCGGAAGAGGTGCTGGATTTTGTCAGATATTATCCAGAAAAAGATCGATTTTCCTACATTACTACTACTGAACAATTTCAGGGTTTTTTTGAGGAGGGAAAATTTATTGGTCTGGGAGCTTCCTTCCTGATTCTGACTGACGGTCGTTTGATCACCCGTTTTGTTTTTCCGGATTCACCGGCAGCCAGAGCGGGTGTTGCAAGAGGCGATGAAATTCTGACAATTAATGGAAAGACCATCAAGGAAATTACGGACGGACTTCTTTGGGATAGTATTTTTGGTGAGGATAAGGAAGGCGTGGCAGTTGAACTGGAAGTCAAATTCAGGGATGCCACTATTAAAACAATCGAACTAGTCAAGGAGATCGTGACAATCAAGACGATCCTGCACAGCGAGGTTATCGAGCGCAACGGCGTCAAGGTGGGTTACTTTGTTTTCAACGCTTTTATCAATCCGTCTGCCGCTGAACTTGAAACGTTGTTTGCTGATTTTAAAACTGCAGGCGTCACCGAACTTGTTCTGGATCTTCGATACAATGGCGGTGGTTTGGTGAGTGTTGCCCGAATACTGGCCAGTTATATTTACGGGAATAATTCGGGCTCGGAAATATTTGTAAATTTTAATCATAATGATCGCTATCCACACTGGGCCTGGAATTATCATTTTAGCCCTGCTTTGCCTGATCGTTTAAATTTGCAACGCATTTTTGTGCTGACTCAGCCCGGTACCTGTTCAGCCAGCGAACT
This sequence comes from Thiotrichales bacterium, assembly GCA_012961935.1. Lineage (GTDB taxonomy): Bacteria > Pseudomonadota > Gammaproteobacteria > CAZUMV01 > CAZUMV01 > UWMA-0217. The sequence continues at coordinate 18,881 of DTYI01000017.1, forward strand.
GGTTATTAATGGGCTGAAACCTTTTATCGAAGTGGTACAGATTGGCCAGAAAACTTGCGGTAAACCGGTAGGTGTGTACGGACATGAATTCTGTGGCAAGCGTATTCAGGCGATTGAGTTTGAGACCACAAACCATAATAATAATGGTGGATATTTTGATGGCATACAGGCCGACTGTTCTGCACTGGATGATCCGACTCAGTTATTTGGAGCAGCCGATGAAAACCTGCTGGCGACTACGCTAGGCTACATTGATAATGGTACTTGCCCGAGTGTATCAGTTGCTAGCAGGCGTGCATTACAACAACAGCAGGAAACTGTTTTGCCAGAACTGTATCAAGGCTTCCGTCGAGAGATTGGGGCTTTCTGATTGCTGGCAGAAATGACTGTTATGCTTTATGAGCATCTGATAAGCTACTGATTAATTTACAAAGTATTGGAAAAATAATGTCTGATTTAAAAACTTTTGAAGGCGACTTTCGTGCGACCAAAGCGCGCTTTGGAATATTGGCGGCGCGCTTCAATGGTTTTATTGTTGAAAGTTTAGTTGCCGGTGCAGTTGATACACTCAAGCGTCATGGTGTGACCGAAAAACAAATTGATGTGGCCTGGGTGCCGGGTGCTTTTGAACTGCCTTTGGTCGCGCAAAAAATGGCCGCCACGGGTAAGTATGATGCGCTGGTTGCGCTGGGTGCAGTCATACGTGGCGCCACCCCGCATTTTGATATTGTTGCGGGCGAAAGCGCGAAGGGTTTATCAAAAGTTAATCTCGATAGCGGCATTCCCGTTATCAATGGTGTACTGACAACCAACACGATTGAACAGGCGATTGAACGTGCCGGAACCAAGGCGGGCAACAAAGGTGCCGAGGCGGCACTGGGCGCAATGGAAATGGTCAGTCTTCTGACGAAAATTAAATAATGTCCCAACCACAGCAGGTTATTCACCAGCGCCAGGCTGCGCGGCGATTAGCCATGCAGGCTTTGTATGCCTGGCAGTTGGCAGGTCAGGATATATCTGAGTTACTGAAACAGTTTGAACAAGACCCCGACTACAGAAAAACGGATAAAGATTATTTTGCCACACTGGTTCGTGGGGTGGTCACCAATCTGGATAAAGTAGATGGTTTTTTGCAGCCACAGCTTGACCGACCGCTAGCACAAATTGACCCTGTTGAGTTATCTATTTTGCGCCTTGCAACTTTCGAACTGGAACAACAGTTGGAAGTACCTTACAAGGTAGTCTTGAACGAAGCTGTTTCCCTCACTAAAAAATTTGGCGCAATGGATGCCCATAAATTTGTAAATGGTGTGCTGGATAAACTGGTACCCACTTTTCGTAAACTTGAATTGTCAGCGAAAAAGTAGCAACTTGATGTCAAACGAATTTGACATTATCAAAAAATATTTCAGCGAGTTTCCTCAGCGTTCGGACGTTATTCTCGGTGTTGGTGATGATGCTGCAATATTACAGCCACCCAAAGGGCACGACCTGGTTATCACAACTGACACACTCATTTCCGGCGTGCATTTTCCAGAACAAACTTCGGCTGAGTCCATCGGACATAAATCACTTGCGGTTAATTTAAGTGACCTGGCCGCGATGGGTGCAAAACCATTGTGGTTTACACTCGCGTTGACACTGCCCGAAGCAGATTCAGAATGGCTGAGTGATTTTAGTCAGGGCTTGAAGAACCTGGCAGCACGTTATCAGGTCGCACTGGTTGGCGGTGATACAACGCGGGGGCCGTTGAGCATTACGATTCAGGCCTGCGGTTCCGTACCAGAGGGCAGAGCGGTAAGAAGAAGTGGAGCTAGCCCCGGTGATGATATTTATGTGACCGGCACATTGGGTGATGCAGGTTTTGGGCTAGCCAGTGTGCAGGGTAAAATAAAATTATCCGATGCTGATCGTATTTTCTGTGAGCGCAAACTGAATCATCCTGAACCGCGTGTGTCAGCAGGCATGGGTTTGCTAACACTGGCCACTGCAATGATCGACTGTTCAGACGGCTTTGCTGCAGATCTGGGTCATATACTTGAACAAAGTAAAAATGGCGCTGAAGTTCAAATAAAAAAACTACCACTTTCAACGCCAGTGAAAAATGCTTTAGAAAAACAAAATGACTATTCATTCCCCTTAGCAGCTGGTGATGATTTTGAATTAATTTTTACAGCATCGCCTGAAAGCCGAAATGAAATCGCTGCATTGGAAGACGTGCTGGATTGTTCAATTACCTGGGTCGGAAAGATCACGCAGAAACCGGGTTTATTGCTGCGAGAAAAAAGCGGTGAGCTGTATAATCTGAAAAAAACCGGATATCAACATTTTGAATAGTCAGAAACAAAAACAGATTAAACCCGGCGTTATATTTTCTGATCCCGTACATTTTCTGGCATTTGGTTTTGGTTCGGGGTTGGCGCCTTTTGCACCCGGTACTTTTGGAACGCTGGTTGCGATTCCTTTATTTTTGCTGCTGTCAAAGCTGCCTGCTGCTGGGTATTTTCTTGTCATGCTTGCGCTGCTATTTTTTGGCATCTGGCTGTGCGGCCGCTCGGCAGAAAAACTCGGTGTGCATGATCATGGTGGCATTGTCTGGGATGAGATTGTAGGCTTGCTGATTACTTTATTTATGATACCGGCCGGATGGGTGTGGATTGTTCTGGGCTTTGTGCTTTTTCGTTTTTTTGATATCGTCAAGCCCTGGCCGATTCGTTGGCTGGATAAACAGGTCGATGGTGGATTAGGTATTATGCTGGATGATGTGCTGGCGGGTATTTTTGGCTGGATAATTCTTCAACTCATTATTTTTTACACACAATGAATAGCCTGGATAACTTGATACAAACTGTCTGGCCCACATGGAAACCGCTTTCTCTGCTTGAGCTGGGCTTGCTCGCTGTCTGCATTTTGCTGATTATTTTTTCAGGCCCTTTGCTGCAAAAAATCTGGCATCAACCTGCTGAAAGCAAACGCCTGAAAAGTCGCCTCAAAGTTTTTCGCGCGTTTAATTTCCTGATTATTTTCGCCATCCTGATTAACCACTTTATTCTTTATACGGACAGTCCCGGCTGGGCGCATAAACTGCTCGGTGTTGTCATGGTCATTTTTTCAGCGTTCTGGGCAACACAGATCACGCGTTATTTTATTCGCCGGCGTTATGGAAAACAGCGCGAATTTAACAATGAAAAAATCTTTTCCGAAACTTATAACAGCCGTTTATTAAGTTTACTGGCAACGATTTTTATTATCGTTGTTGCCTTTGTCGGGATGATTCAGGTGCTGGGTTTCAAAAGCCTGCTGGAAGCAGGCGGCATGATTGGATTTATCGGAGTCATGCTGGCGTTAACTCAGGCTGCCTGGGCGCCAGATATTATCAGCGGCCTGATTATTCTCAACAGTGGTCTGGTTGATGAAGGTGATGTGATCGAACTCGACGGCGAGGGTGACATCATTGCGATGGTTTATAAAACAAAATTATTCCACACTGAATTACTCAACGTTGTGAATAATCACCGCATCATGCTGGGAAATGCAAAACTGCGGGGCATGCTGCTACAAAATCTTTCCAAGTTTGCATCAGCAAAGGGTTTGCGCGAAGTTTTACGGTTCAAGATTGGCTATGAAGTACCAGAAGGAAAAATCAGAACCTGTTTTCAGGCCGCATACGATAAAGCAATTGCGGATGAGCGGATCAGCATTGAGGACAATCACGAAATGGAACTGCGGGTTTTTGACACCGGGGATTATGCAGTGGAATGGGCGGTTTATTATTACATCAAGGATATTCGCAACCTTGTAAGAACTCGCCAACTGTTTCGAGCCGAAATTTTGTCGACCTGCGAAGAACAGGGCATCAGCCTGGCGACACCTGATTTGCAGCATATTACCCCGCAAAGCAGGATAACCGTTTCGCGAAACGACATGGTTTGATACTATCGCCGCCTGCTTTTTAATCCTGAAACCATCATGACAGTACGCACCCGTTTTGCACCCAGCCCGACTGGTTATTTACATATCGGTGGTGCGCGCACGGCATTGTTTTCCTGGCTCTATGCACGCAAGCATGGCGGCCAGTTTATTTTGCGCATTGAAGATACAGACCGTGAGCGTTCATCCGAGGCTTCTGTTCAGGCCATTCTTGATGGCATGGAATGGCTGGGTCTGGACTACGACGAAGGCCCATATTTTCAAACACAGCGCATGGCTCGCTACCGTGAAATCATCCAGCAATTACTTGATAGCGGTCATGCCTATCGTTGCTATTGCAGCAAGGAAGAACTGGAAACCATGCGCGCCGAACAAATGGCGCGTAAAGAAAAGCCACGTTATAACGGTCGCTATCGTGATTTTGCAGGAACACCACCGGAAGGGATAAAGCCGGTGATTCGCTTTAAAAATCCGCTGGAAGGCGCGGTGGTGATAAACGACTTAATCAAAGGCAAAGTGGTCGTGCAAAACAGTGAACTGGATGATTTAATTATCGCGCGTTCTGACGGCACGCCGACTTATAATTTGACGGTAGTCGTTGACGACATGGACATGGGCATCACGCATGCGATTCGTGGTGATGACCATCTCAACAATGCACCCCGGCAGATTAATATTTTAAACGCACTGGGTGCCGAGTCGCCGATCTATGCGCACGTGCCCATGATTCTGGGCGAGGATGGCAAACGGCTTTCCAAACGTCACGGCGCGGTCAGCGTCATGCAATATAAAGAAGATGGTTTTTTACCCGAAGCGCTGGTGAATTATCTTGTGCGACTCGGCTGGTCGCACGGCGATCAGGAAATCTTCAGTCGTGAAGAAATGATCGAATTATTTGACCTGAAAGATGTAAACAAGGCGGCCTCAACATTCAATCCGAAAAAATTATTGTGGATGAATGAACAATATTTGAAATCGACTGCTTCAGAAAAAATTGCTGAAGCACTACGGGGCAAGTTCGATTTTGAAACGACAAATGGCTCGGCGTTAACGGCTGTCATCGATGCGTTGCGCGATCGCAGCAAAACCTTAAACGACATGGCGAAATCTGTCCGCTACTTTTATCTTGACCCGCAGGAATATGATGAACAAGCGGTCAGTAAACATTTTAATGAGACGGCTTTGAAAGTTTTCCAGAACTTGCAATCGCGCTTTGCGGATATTGACGACTGGACGGCAGATACGCTGAAACAGGCCGTTAAGGATCAGGCAGAATCTCTGGGGCTTAAAATGGGTCAGGTCGGCATGCCGCTGCGGGTTGCGATCACGGGCGGAACGGATTCGCCCGACATTGGCCTGACGCTCGAACTGATCGGCAAAAAAGCCGTTTTGCGCCGCCTCAAAAACGCTGCTGAAAGCATCGAAAAAGCATGATGCGGTTGGTTGACAAGGGCAGGGTGCTCGCGTACATTACGCCATCCGTTTGCGGGGCTATAGCTCAGCTGGGAGAGCGCCTGCATGGCGTGCAGGAGGTCGGCGGTTCGATCCCGCCTAGCTC
>DTYI01000018.1 GCA_012961935.1 Thiotrichales bacterium
ACGATGACATAGTCGTGTGCTTGTTGTGATAATTCTTCCAGGCGTTGTTTGATTGCGTCTTCAACCAGTGGGTGCAAAAGTTGCTCAAGCTTGTCGAGAGCTTCCGGTTCGGAAAAGACTAATTCACGTAGCTTACTGCGCTTTAGCTGCCCTTGATGGTCAAAAAATTGATTGCCCAACCAGCTTTTTAATTTACCGTAGGCTTTACCATCTGGTTGTGTGAGTGCATGTGAGATTTCATCGGCATCAACAATCGGAATATTTTTTTCTGCGAAGAGTTCGGCAACGGTAGATTTCCCTGAGCCGATGCCACCTGTTAAGCCGACTACAAGCATTGTGAAGCCAGGTTATGCCAACCCGCTAAAACGCATATAGGCATCCGTTATTTCTTTGCCCCAAATCATGGTTAGCCAGCCGGCTACTGCGAGAAATGGACCAAACGGAATCGGTTGTCCTTGCTGCTGGCGTTTAAATAATATCATCGTAATACCCACCACGGCGCCAACCAGAGAAGAGAAGATAATAATAATAGGAAGTGATTGCCAGCCTAGCCACGCCCCAAGCGCTGCCAGTAATTTAAAGTCGCCATAACCCATACCTTCTTTGCCAGTCAGCAGGCGAAATAAATGATAGACGCTCCAGAGTGAAAGATAGCCAAACACGGCACCCAGTATGCTGGACTCTATATCCGTAAATACATGGCCAAGGTTGATGATGAGGCCAGCCCAGAGTAATGGCAGTGTAATGCTGTCTGGCAGGAGTTGCTTCTTTAGATCGATAATGGTTAAGGCGATTAATGTCCAGGTAAAAAAGAGTGCCGCCAATGTTTGCCAGCCGTAACCGAAATGCCAGGCGACGAATACAGACAACAGGCCAGTGACAGCTTCAACAACAGGATATTGAGGGGAAATTTTGATGCCGCAGCCTCGGCATTTTCCGCGCAGGAACAGATAACTGAGGATTGGAATATTTTCCATGGCTGTGATGTTGTGACCGCAGGCAGGACAGGCAGACCGAGGTGTAGTCAAGTTGTAAACCTGATCGTCTTGTTGGGTCTCGGCATCGTTGAATTCAGCACACTCACGTGCCCAGCGGCGCTCCATTATGATTGGAAGCCGATGGCCAACGACATTCAGAAAACTCCCTACCAGTAGGCCCAGTGCACCTGATAGCAGGGCGAGCGCAAGTGGTGAGCTGGATAGCAATGCATGCATGGTAACAGGCCCTAGGTGGTTAAATAACCGAGCCCATTTTGAAGATAGGCAGGTACATGGCTATCACAAGCCCACCGACCAGTACACCCAGAATGGCCATGATCATCGGTTCGAGCAGGCTGCTGAGGTTATCCACCATGTTATCGACTTCCTCCTCATGGAAATCGGCAACTTTGGACAACATGGCATCCAGTGAACCGGATTCCTCTCCGATTGCCACCATCTGCGTCACCATATTAGGGAAAACGCCGGTGCTCTTCATGGTTTGCTGTAATTGCATGCCGGTGGCGACGTCATCCCGCATGCGCAAGGTGGCATCGGAAAATACTGCATTACCGGTTGCGCCTGCGACAGAACCCATGGCTTCTACAAGCGGTACGCCTGCGGCGAACATGGTAGAAAGCGTTCTGGCAAAACGGGCAATGGATGATTTCTCAATGATGACGCCAATTATCGGAAATTTCAGCATGAGTTTATCAAAACTGCGGCGAAACTTAGGTGAGGTTTTATGGGCGCGGATGAGGGCAAAAATGGTGAAACCAATTACGCCAAAGATCGCCCACCACCATTTCTGAAAGACCTCGGATAGATTAATCACCATTTGGGTAAACGCGGGCAGGTCAGCGCCAAAGCCCTGGAATAGATCCTGGAAGGTAGGTACAACCTTTACCAGCAGAATGGTAGAAACAATAAATGCAATCACCACAACAGCTGCCGGATATGTGATGGCTTTTTTGATTTTAGCCTTCATTGATTCGGTCTTTTCTTTGTAGGTGGCGATTTTGTCCAGCAGGGTTTCCAGTGCGCCAGCCTGTTCGCCTGAGTTCACCAGGTTGACATACAGGTCGTCAAAGTGTTTTGGATGCTTGGCCAGTGAATCCGCGAGACTGTCACCGGATTCAACACTGTTTTTAATGTCCATCAACAAGTTCTGCATGTTAGGGTTTTCATGACCCTTGCCAATGATTTCAAAAGCCTGCACCAGGGGCACTCCCGCGCTCATCATGGTGGCCAATTGTCGGGAAAATACGGAAATGTCTTTGCTGGTTATTTTTTTTCCTGATCCAAAAAGTGGCTTGGGTTTTTTCTTAACCTTAGTTGGATTGATGCCCTGGCGCCGCAGTTCGGCTTTGGCCAGGTTTTCATTCAGGGCGTCGGTTTCACCAGTGACCCGGTCACCCTTCTTGTTCATGCCTTGCCAGACAAAGGTTACTTTTTCAGCTCTTGCTGCCATCGTTTAATCCTTGGTTACACGGTTAAGTTCTTCGAGGCCGATAACACCGGCCCGCACTTTTCTAAGACCTGATTTTCGCAGGTCGTCAATACCTTCTTTTGCGGCCTGGTCGGCTAGCTGGATGGCGTTACCGCCCGCCATTATTTGTCGGCCCATTTCCTCAGAAACAGGCATAACCTGGTAA
>DTYI01000019.1 GCA_012961935.1 Thiotrichales bacterium
AAACATAACGCCCCTTTCTGGAAAAAAGAAACACTTAATTCTGGCGAAGCTCGCTGGGTAACGACCAACACGGCTGGTTAACCCGGATATTTCATGAAGCGGGCCTGATAAATCGGCATGATCGGCCCCAGCCCCATCGAGACTGACGGGAATTGCCAGAAGTCCGGCATTAACCAGGGATGCGGATAAGAAGAAAGGCCAGCGCCATCTACTTCCTGACGGAAATGGTCAAGCTGCTCTTCAGTCAGACGACCTTCAAGATAAGCGCGTGCATACATACCCGGTGCGGAGTGCCCCTGAAAATAAACCAGGTCCCCACCATGCTGATGACTGGGTGCATGCCAGAAATGATTGAAGCCGATGTCATATAGCGTTGCCGCCGAAGCAAAAGTGGCGATATGGCCACCCAGCTCACTGCTGAAATGGTTCGCTTTGACCACCATCGCCATGGCATTCCAGCGAATCCATGACTTGATCCGACGCTCAATCGCCATATCGCCCGGGTGTTCAGCTTCAAGATGAGTCGGAATGGTATTGACATAAGCCGTATTCGCGGAATAAGGCAGATTCGCGCCCTGCCGACGAGCTGCATCGATCATCTGCTCAAGCAGAAAATGCGCCCGCTCGACACCCTCGTGTTCGATAACCGACTCTAGCGCTTCAAGCCATTCATGCGTCTCAATGGCATCAATATCATGTTCTTCAAGTAATGCGTTCATAGCTGTCCCCGACTTTACTACCGAATTGGATTATAGACTTAAACAATGGCAATCGCACCTAAGTATTAATATTTTTAATACTTAGTATTCCATAAACCAATGCTAACAGTATTTAGTCTACCGTTACAACTGGGGAATAAGAAGTGAAGAATAAGGGGGCAGCACCCTTTAAGAAATACTCTCAACAGTATTTCCTTTTTTACTGGGCCTGCCTCTGTGGGCATGTCCAACTTTTACGCCCAGCAGCCGCTCAACTTCTGCCTTAAACCGATCATTGCCCAGCGGCGTACCGGTTTGTACCGACGCCCGGATGTCATGGATCAGTTTGTCATCCAGCACTTCCTTGAAGCCTTCGCGGTAGCGCCTGGCTCGCTGTTTGCTGTCTTTGCCCAGGGCCAGGTACAGGGGATGGGGTGTCAGTATCGGGTTCGTTCTCCCATAGGCATTGGCACGATAGCTTGACCAGCGGTATTCATCCGGTTTTTCGACCATGCTGGCCCGAACCGGGTTGAGTTCAATATAACGGTAGCACGTTAGCAGGTAGCGTTCGCTGTCGATGCTGCTGGCTTTGAAGCGCCCTTCCCAGAGTGTGCCACTGCGACCATATTTGTGGTTGAAGTAGGGTACGTATTTTCTGCCTACGTGCTGCGGCAGCTTTGACAGGTTGGCCGGGTTGCTGGCGCTGATGAGCAGGTGAACATGATTGCTCATCAATACGTAGGCATGGATTTGACAGGCGTGGGTCTCTGCGCCTTCCTTGAGCCAGCCCAGATAGGCATGATAGTCATCTGCTTCTGCGAAGATGACTTTGCGGCTGTTGCCGCGGATGACCATGTGGATCGGAACGTCTGGCAGGAAAAATCGAGGTTTTCGGGGCATTATCACTACCCTGCTTTTCTGCTTGAGTGGCGGCTAGTATAGCAGGTTTATCTCTTAAAGGGTACTGACCCCTTTTCCTCACAGGTCCATCACTACCCGTATGCAAATTCGCGCGTACAAATGAAGCTTTTTTGTAAACATTCCGTTATTCTTTACACGATGAGTTCACACAAAGATTTTTTCCCGCTGGGGCAACGGTTCCGTGGCTTTCTGCCGGTCGTTGTGGATGTTGAAACCGGGGGGTTCAACCACCAGACTGATGCCTTGCTGCAAATTGCTGCGATCACCATTCGTACTGATGAAAAAGGCATTTTGTATCCGGATGAAATGGTCACGCATCATATCGAGCCGTTTCCGGATGCCAATCTGGAGCCGGCATCACTGGAAGTCAATGGTATTGACCCCTGGCATCCGCTGCGGCTTGCGTTGCCTGAGCATGAAGCGTTGAATAATGTTTTTAAAACGGTTCGCAAGGCCGTCAAAAATAATGCGTGCTCTCGGGCGATACTCGTCGGACATAACGCGGCTTTTGATCTAAACTTCGTTAATGCCGCCGTTGAGCGCTGCGGAATTAAACGCAATCCGTTTCATCCATTCAGCACATTTGATACGGTTTCACTGGCTGGTATGGCCTACGGACAAACTGTATTAGCCCGTGCTGTTGACGCGGCATCTCTGGGCTGGGACGAAAACGAAGCACACTCTGCCATTTATGACACACAAAAAACGGCTGAACTATTTTGTAACATTATTAATCGCTGGCAACAGCAGGAAATCATGATGCCAGGGAATGCTGTTGAGTATAAGATTCCTGGCAATGCCTGAAGCACTCTCCATTATCATCGTCGACGATATGCACTTTAGCCGTGCTGTCATCGAGCAGGCCTTAAAGCAAGCTGGTTATGACGACATCCGTGTGGCTTCCAGTGGTGATGAGGTGCTGGAGATGCTGGATGAGCGTGTCGCGGATGTATTGCTGGCCGACTGGATTATGCCCGGCATGAGTGGTCTGGAACTCACTGAAGCAGTACGCCAAAAAGGAGAAGAACAGGACTGGTATACCTCGATCATTTTATTTACCGCAAAAGAAGGCGAAGCAGCTGTCGAAGAGGCTTTTCGCCGGGGAATAGACGATTTCATCAACAAACCGGTACGGCCCTACGAATTGCTCGCCCGGGTTTACTCGGCTGGCCGTATTGCTCGTCTGCACAATGAGTTGCTGACGCAATCGATGGCGCTGAGAACCATACAGGCGCATCAGGAACCTTTGATTACCCAGGATTTACTGACAGGCTTAAACAATCGCCGCCAGTTGCGCCAGCACTTGCAGGCGTCATTGCGGCAAACCCAAACGCGCGGCGGTAGCAATTGTCTGTCCATCATTGACATCGACAATCTGGCTGAAATCAATGATGAATACGGGCATGAAGCAGGCGACCAGGTTTTGATTACCCTGGCAAACCGACTAAAGCGTCAGCTGCGTCCACTGGACTTTATCTCCCGGCATAAGGGCGGTGCATTTGCTGTGGTATTGCACAGTGAAAACGCAGTGCTGAGTTACGAACGCATCCTGCAAAGGCTCCTAGACACACTCAGTCAGCGTGCTGTACCCAGCCCGTCAGGACTACTACATATCACCTGTTCGGCTGGCGCGTGGTGCTGCACAAAAGATAACCACATCAAATCCGCGAACGAATTTGAGCATCTGGCGTTGCAGGAACTGGAAGCCGCCAAGCCTGCTGGAAGGAAGTCTCTGCTGGTCGGGCGCAGTTAAGCGGTCGCCTCATCAACCATTTTCTGTAACTCGCCCTTTTCCTTGAGTTCCAGTGTAATGTCACAGCCGCCTACAAGCTCACCGTTTACATAAAGCTGCGGAAAGGTGGGCCAGTCTGCAAAACGTGGCAAATTCTCGAAGATTTCAGGATCAGCCAGCACATTCACATAGGCAAACTCCTTACCACAGGATTGCAAAGCCTCAGCCGTCCTGCTCGAAAAACCACACATTGGCATTTTCGGTGTGCCCTTCATATAAAGAATGACCGGATTTTCATCCACCTGCTGTTTGATACGCTCAAGAACTTCCATCAATATCTACCTCAAAAATATTTGGTTTTAAAAGTCTACCCTTTACGACAGGAGGTTGCAGTAAAGACTACGTTTTGGCTGGTCTTATGCTGAGGGCGTGTTGCTGACTATTCAAGTGTAAACCTCAATCTCAACATGCACGGGCCCGTTTTTACTGGTTTTTTTATGGGGAATTGATTAAGCGGTCCTCCAGGAAAGGTCTCTGAATAAGTCATACATGGTTCACTAAATCGTCATTTGGCTGTCATATCCGGACACTATTCTTCTCCATTCAAAAATTCCTATACCTATATTTTTAAATCCAGGAGTCAATTATGAGCACATTTAATTTAAGCAGCATCACAACGGCGGCTGGTTTATATGCTGCTGTATCTTTGCTGGTATTAACTGCAACAGGTTGCAATGATGGCAGCAACAATACCACTGGCACTGGGGGTGATGGTGAAAAAAGCATTAGCTTTGCCCCAGTAAACACACCAGAAACAGATTCAGAAAAACGCGAAATTCTGGCCACTAACAAGGTAACAATTAATGGTACGGATTATGATACTGGTTTTAAAACCATTATGCGTAGTGGGGACCAGTCGGGCTCCTTTGGTCAAATATATGACAAGAATGGCAGCGCCGTTCTGGCCACTGATGGCTCTCCGAAGATCTCGAATGACAATGACTTTGCTTCCCTGCTAACAGGAGATGATGGCAAACTCTATATGGTCTCGCATTTTGAAAGTCGCCCGGGCGCTATGTATCTCACCGAGTTAAGCCAGGATTCTGCTAGCGGTGAGCTGAGCCCGGTGCAGACACGCAATCTGGATTTTTCTCATGTTAATGGTGGCTGGGTTCATTGTGCAGGCAGCGTAACGCCATGGGGTACCCACCTGGGTTCTGAGGAATATGAACCCGATGCAGAAGACCGCGATCCGGTCACGGGCGAGATTGATGGTTATTACAACGCCATGGGTGACTACACTGGTGGTGATCTGACACAGCTAAACCCCTATGACTATGGCTGGCAAGTTGAAGTCAAGGTAGACGACTTTAATACCGCAACGGTTACCAAACATTATGCGATGGGGCGTGTTGCGCACGAGTTGGCTTATGTGATGCCCAATCAGAAAACCGCCTATATTTCTGATGACGGCACTAACGTGGGTTTGTTCCGTTTCGAGGCGGACACTGCGGCTGATCTCAGCGCCGGTGAGCTCTTCGTTGCCAGGTGGGTGCAAACGAGCAAACAAAATGGCGGCCGTGCCGATCTTGAGTGGATTAGCCTTGGCTCCGCCACAGATGCAGAAATCAAAACATACCTCGACAACAAAATCACGTTTGCGGATATTTTCGATAAAGCAGATCCGGATGCGGATGGTGCGTGCCCAGCAACATTTACTTCCATTAACACCACGCGTGGTCATGAATGCCTGAAAGTGAAAGCGGGTATGGAAAAAGCGGCTTCACGCATGGAAACACGCCGTTATGCTGCAATTCTGGGAGGAACGACAGAATTTCGCAAGATGGAAGGGATAACGCTAGATCCCGACGCCAAAGTGATGTACCTGGCGATGTCTGCGGTAGAGCGTGGTATGGAAGACGCTTATTCTGTTCCCAAACAGTCAACCAAATACGACATTGGTGGTAATAATGACATACGCCTGCCGTTTAACCGCTGCGGTGTGGTTTACGCTCTGGATCTGGATGATAACTATGTCGCCAAAAATATGTACGGTGTTGTTACAGGCATCCCGGTAACCGAATCCTATGGCGCCGACAACGATACCCAGGCGTATGATCCGAATGGTCCTTTCGCCAAGAACAAGTGCCACCTGGATGGCATAGCAAATCCGGATAATATAACTTTCATGCCGGGATACAAGACACTGATTATCGGCGAGGATACGGGCTCAGGGCATCAAAACGATCTGATCTGGTCTTACAATATTGAGTCGAAAGAGCTGACGCGTATCCAGACCACACCCTATGGGTCAGAAACTACATCACCTTATTTCTACCCGGATATTAATGGCTGGGCTTATCTGATGTCAGTTGTTCAGCACCCGTATGGCGAGTCTGATGCAGACCAGCTTGTCGCAGGCTCCGGTGCCGACAAAGCTTATACCGGATACATCGGACCATTACCAGCAATGAACTGAACGATTAACAACGAAACCTTCGGGTCTGACTCAGAGGAGGCTTCGCGTCTCCTCTTTTTTTTCTGCAGGTTAATTTAATATTAGACAAATGCATCGAATATGAAATTACAGATCACCACTTCTATACTTATTTTTTTCCTCGCAGGATGCGGCGCTGACTCTAAAGACTCAGAAATAGATAAGGAACAAGACAACCAGGATTTGCCCCAGAATTCAGGTCAGTTGCTTGACCTGACATCCAAAAATATGCGCAACGAGGTTGCCTATATACCACCTCAATGCTATACCGATACCATCGACTCGCAAGACCAGGTGTATAATCCCTGCTACAGCTGCCACATTCCTTCATCGGAGCCTAATTATATTAATGATGGTGATTTGCAGCTTGCTTATATATTTCCCGAATACGCCCAAAAAAATCATTGGGAAAATCTCTTTAAAGATCGTACCCAGACTGTCGCGGCCATTGCGGATGAAGAAATTATCAATTATGTCCGAAGAGACAATTACAAAAATGAGCGGGGAGAAATTATTCTTGCAAATATCCTTGCCAACGTACCGTCAGGCTGGGACTTCAACAAGGATGGTGTCTGGAGCGGTTATACACCGGACAGTTATTTCAATTTTGATGGCGAAGGTTTTGACCGGAACCCGGACGGAGAGATCACTGGCTGGCGGGCGTTCGCCTATACTCCTTTCCTGGGTACTTTCTGGCCAACCAACGGCTCAACGGATGATGTACTCATTCGCTTGAGCGATGTATTCAGATACGATGAAAATGGTGAGCAGGATCTAACCGTCTACAAGCTGAATCTTGCCATTGTTGAGTCACTCATCAAGCGAAAAAATATCATGATTGACTCTGTGGACGAACGCAAATACGGAGTTGATCTTGACAAGAACGGACGACTTGCAACAGCAGAAAAGATCACCTACGACTGGGCGCCACTGGAGGGGCGAAGCATGTCCTTCGTCGGCCAAGCCAGGCTGGAACAGGAAGCCGGAAAAGTGCATCTTGCGGCAGGCCTGTTTCCGGAAGGAACGGAATTTCTGCACAGTGTCCGATACATCGGCATAAAAGATGACGGGGGTATCGCAATTGCTCCGCGCATGAAAGAGCTGCGTTATGCAAAGAAAATTGGCTGGCAAACTTATGCTGAGCTGGAAGCGGCTGCAATGGCAGAAATAAAGGAAAAAAGTGATTTTCCGGACAGGCTTAAGGAATATATCGGCGATGTAGAAAAAGGCATCAGTAATAATCAGGGCTGGGTTTATCAGGGCTTTATCGAGGATGCAAACGGAGAGCTGCGCCCACAGACTTTTGAAGAAACCGTTTTCTGCATGGGCTGTCACGGCACAATAGGCGCGACGACCGATGGTGTTTTCGCTTTCCCCCGCAAACTCAATGGTAGTGCTTTCCAGCAGGGCTGGTATCACTGGGCTCAAAAGGATTTAAAAGGATTGACGGATCCAATACGCTCTGATGGTAAAGCTGAATACGCCTGGTATCTGGAACAAAACGGAGCCGGTGATGAATTCCGCTCCAACGAGGAAGTGATAAATAAATTCTTTACACAGGATGGCAAACTGTTGCCTGATGCGATTGCACGACTAGCGAACGACATTACTTATCTGATAAATCCCTCAACTGCGCGTGCGCTATTGTTGAACAAGGCATACAAAACCATTGTCGAGGAGCAAAGTTTCGTCGCGGGAAGGGATGCCACGATTACACCCATGCAAAATATCCATAAAAAACGTGTCCGCGAAGATCAGCCAACAGGTATTGAAACGATAATAACGGGTCCATGATTGATGTCGAGATTGTCATTAAATATTTACTGTAGTGTCACTTGTTTGTCATGTTAAGTGCCTACCCTATGTGGCAATCAAAGTAAAAAATACAGTATGAGCATGGTGTTATCTATTAAAAGATTTCCGAAAACCGCATTGAGAAAACGTGATCAACAATTGCTGCGGCCTGGCTGGACTGATCGTAACCTGAAACGTTTTTACAGCAAATCCGTAAAACGACCTGAAATTAGCACAGCATCCGATTTGACACTGAAAAAAGTTTCATAACAAGAAAGAAATACTCCACTCCTCCTCAGAGCACGGAGTCCTCCTTTGACCGGCCAATGGCCGGTTTATTTTTGGAACCTCTGAACATACGGGCACTCCAGAAAAGCACGTTTTATAACTTGTTCAGAATTGCTTTATCCGCATTAACTGGCAAGGGCAAAGAAAGAGACAACGCCACCAATACAAATCCTGCTGATAACCACAGACAGCCGGCTAATCCAAACTGTTGATACCCCCAGCCTGATAATACCGTACCTGTTAACCTGCCACTGGCATTTGCCATATAATAAAAACCGACTTTTAACGCAACGCTGTCATGGTCGGCATAGGCGAGTATCAAAAACGAATGAAGCGCGGAATTGATGGCGAATACAACACCAAATACAAGAAGACCTGCTACGATAATAATTTCAGCATTCCAGTCCTGGTCGAGCGAAAGGGCAATGCCCGCTGGAATTAACATCAAAATAAAGGCTGATAATTGTGCTGCCCTTGCATCGGGTGCGTGCTGCTTCATTCCCCATAATGCAGGCGAGCCGGCTTGCACAATGCCGTAGCCGATCACCCACAAAGCAAGAAAGCCACCGATTTGGGTAAAACGCCAGCCTAACACTTCCGCTAAAAAAACAGGTAAGGCGACAACAAACCAGACGTCTCTTGCGCCAAACAAAAAAAAGCGCGCGGCTGATAGCCAGTTAATCGGCGCACTATTGGAGAATACCTGAGTAAATTTTGGTTTTGCTTTGGATTGACCTAATTCATGCGGTAAAAGCATTAGTGTGATAAGCAAAACAACGAACAATCCGGCCGCCAAAATAAGCAAGGTAGAACGAAATCCGAACACATCAAGTAAACCTGCGCCAAGGAAAAAACCGGTGCCTTTGAGCGCATTTTTTGAACCGGTGAGGATAGATACCCATTTAAAGAGGCGATCATTGGCGTCTGCAGGCACCACTGTTTTCACGCTTGCTTTGGCGGACATTTTATTTAAATCTTTAGCGATGCCAGAGAGCGCTTGCGCAAACATTACAAAAGGTACGCTTAACCAGGTATCAGGTACGGTCAACAATCCCAATGCAATAATCTGGATCACCATCCCCAAATGCATCGTGACATTTAAACCTAAACGTGATGCCAACCAGCCACCAACTAAGTTGGTAACGATGCCAAAGAATTCATAAAAAATGAATAGCATCGCAACTTGAAGCGGCGAATAACCCAACTGATGAAAATACAGGACGACAAGCATACGAATTGCGCCGTCTGTGAGCGTAAATGCCCAGTAACCACCTGTGACCGTAAGATAGCTACGTAAATTAAGATTTATGCTTGCCATGAATAACGCTTTTTTCTCTTTGTTTGTTAACCCAATACGGGGTTAAACAATATTAGGCAAATAATATGAAAAAAATAGCAGTTCAGCAAAAAACTGATGGCACAATTAAAACTGAAATGAAACCTGCGCCACGATAAACCCAATCGCAGCACCCACGATCACGTCAGAAGGATAATGTAAACCCAATATCAGGCGTGAAAATGCAACCAGTACAGTAAAAGGCCACACCACCCAGCCCCATTCGGGATAAAAATGCGTCAGCACCAGGCTGAAACTAACGGCATGCATGATGTGTCCGGAGGGAAAGCTGTAAAGATCCAGTGCGGGCACATTCTGAAATATATTTTTATCAACCTGATACGGCCTTTGTCTCGTTGTCGACATCTTCAATGTTTTATAAATCAACAATGCGACAAATCCGACTGCGAGCATTTGTAAAGAATATTTAACGGCTGGCCAGCCATAGATAAACGGCAAACTGGCGATAATTGAATACCAGAAAATGCCATTCCCCATTCTGCTGATTGCTGCAAAAAAGTGGCTGCATAGAACACGGTGATTGACACGGTTGAAATAAAGCGTTATCGGTAATTCTACTTCACTGAGTCGCTGCAAAGTATTGATCATTTTTACTTTCTGCCAGTAGGATAGTCTCAAATCGGTCATGTAATTTTTCCCAGCTGATCGCCTCAACCGAATCGCGGGACTGTGCACCCATCTGTTTGAGTGTTTTACATTTTACTGCCTTCTCTGCTGCCAACAGAAAATCTTCTTCCAGGTCAAACCCGGCCTTAAAACCGTTTATATCGTTTCGGACATGCTCTGCTATTGCCGCATAGTCAAAGCCTACAACCGGCAAACCACTTGCCATCGCTTCAAGCACCACATTGCCATAGGTCTCAGAAAGCGAAGGAAATAAAAATAAATCAGCTGATGCATAATGCCTTGCAAGCTCTTTACCTGTTTGCATCCCGCAAAATATAAAATCCGGATTACGCGCTCGCATCGCTTTCGCAGAAGGCCCATCGCCAACCAGAATAAAACGCGCATCGGGATGGTATTCCTGAATTCTTCTAAATGCTTTTTCAGCCAGTTGAAGATTTTTTTCTGCTGCAATTCTGCCAACGTAAATAACAGCCAGACCAGCCCTGCCAACATTCCACTGATTACGTAACGCATGACTACGTCGATCCGGTTTAAATAAACTGATATCTATGCCGCGGACGAAAACAGTCGTATTTTGTATCTTTTTTTCTGATAATTTTTTTTGTAGCTCTTGAGTTGGAACCAGAGTCTTTTCACTACGATTATGAAAAAACCGTAAATACCTCGAAGTTAGATTTTCCAGGAAGCCGAGCTTGTAATAACGAGTAAAATAATCAAAGTTTGTATGATATCCAGATACAACAGGAATCGATAATTTCCGTGCCAAAAGCAATGCCGCAAGACCCAACGGCCCTTCTGTCGCGATATATAAAACGTCTGGTCGGCTCTTTTTCCATTCACTTCTGAGTGACCAGAGTGATGGCAGCCCTATGCGTACATCTTTATACATAGGCAACCGAAGGCCTGCTACCAACTTTTCTGAATACAGGTTTTTTTTCAAGGACAAATCATCTTTTCCCTGCCGTGGACGGATCAAATGAACCTGGTGCCCTTTCTGAATCAGTCCATCCACACAATGCTTGACAGTATTAGCAACGCCGTTGATCTCTGGTGGGTAAGTTTCTGTCACTACGGTAACTCTCAGTTTTTGATGACTGTTACGGTTAGGGTTACCCAGTGTAATATTTTGTGGCAATGTCGCGATCATGCTGTCCTCCTGTAAAAATTTATTTGACTACCTTGCAGCGACCTTTCCAATTGTTTTTGCCAAGGACTGTTTTTCTGTTCGCTGTAAAAAATGCCGATGATAACGTGGGCTTAAAGCATCCATATCGAGCAGTATAAAAACATCAGCCACGTTAAATGCTTTGTCCCAGCTTGGCTCACCACAAACTTTAGCGCCGAGTCGAAAATAGGCTTTAAGTAGTGGCGGAATTTGTGGTGAGGCCGCAATCAGTTTTGAGTTGTTCGGCACTTGTTTACGAGGTGTAACGCGAATGGATTGATGTGATAAATATTTTTTATTTTTTCTGACCTTCTGCATAATGGCATTCAGGTTTGCACCCTGATCTTGCAGGCTGATGCTTGCACACCCCATCAGAAAGTCATACTGGTGAATTGACATAAATTCTGCAAGGCCGGACCATAAAACTGAAATTGCGCCACCTTTGCGATAATCCTTATCTACGCAGGTACGGCCAATTTCCATCACCCTGCCTGGCAACGGTAATAACCCGCTTAAATCAAATTCATGCTGCGAATAAAAACTGCCCGCTACTTCAGCCTGTTCGCAAGTCAGAATTCGCGTGCAGGCAACCACCTGCTGAGTCGTTAAATCACGAACCAATAAATGATGACAATAGCGGTCATAAAAATCTTCATCAATATTTTTGTCAGAATTTTCAAGTTCCGCGCCCATTTCATCAGCAAAAATCTGATAACGTAAGCGCTGGGTAGCCAGCACATCCTCGTGAGTGGTGGCCAGCTCAACAACCAAGTTACGCGTCTGGGATTTGCCCGCTTTATTCAAGCTGCCTGAATTTTGCATTTACCTGTACTCCAAGTTTTCGCAAATGCTAGTGAACGTAGATGACGGTTCAGTTAAGATTGTATGAAAGTTTAATGACAATTAAGAAAAGATGTTTTACCTCAATGACTTGCCGCCGACTTCACGCGCTTATACTATTAGCCAGAATTATAATAAACATAGCAGTCTGAATCGCTGCCTTTAGGAGAAAACATGGGTCTCACCAAACGTCTGAGCATCCGATCCAAACTGGTCATTCTGTTGTTGCTGACCAGCATTCTCAGTATTTTGATCATCGCCGTGCTGGGCTATCGTTCAGCCCGAGACGCACTCAATGAGGCAGCCTATAGCCAACTAAATACTCTACGATCGGCCAAGTCTCAGCAAGTCAATTCCTACTTCACCAATATCAGTAATCAGGCTCAGGGCTTTGCTGACAATCGGGTTGTCATCGATGCCGTCAACGAATTCCGCACTGCTTTCCACCTCGCTAACCGCGAATCTATTAACGACGAGCAGAAAAAATCCATCGAGGCATTTTACCGAAATGAATTTATTCCCCGCTTAAAAGATCGCATCGGTGGTGAGCACGAGGTGAAACATTTTGCGCCCGACACAGGCGCGTCGGCCTATTTGCAGTATCACTATATTGCGTTAAACCCAAACAAGGTGGGTGAGAAAGACAAACTCATCAAAGCCGAAAAAGATGAAAGTTATTATGCCCAGGTGCACGAACGCTACCATGAAAGTCTGCGCCGTCTGGTGAAGCAGTTTGGTTATTATGACCTGTTTTTAATTGACCACGAAACGGGGGATATCATTTATTCCACTTTCAAGGAAATCGACTTCGCCACCAACGTGAAAACCGGGCCTTTCTCCTCCAGTAATTTCGCGCACCTGATTCAGAGCGTCACCGAAAATAAAACTCGCAACGAAGTTAAATTTCAGGACTTCGATCTTTACACACCATCATTCGGTTCACCTGCTGCTTTTGCGGCCATCACAATCTATGACGGTCTCGAAGTCGCTGGCATTCTGGCCTTGCAAATGCCCATCAGCGAGCTCAACAAAGTCATGACAAGTGACCGCCAGTGGGAAAGCAGCGGCATGGGAGAATCCGGTGAAGTCTTTATCGCCGGGCGCAATCACCTGATGCGTACCGACTCACGTTTTCTGGAACAGCACCGTGCACGATATCTGAAGCGACTGGTAAACATCGGCACCCCGAAAAAAACCATTGAACTGATCGACAAATTAAATACCACGATTTTGATCCAGACCATTTATGGTGAGGCCGTGGATCTGGCGCTAAAGGGAAAAACCGGCACCAGTGAAGTAACTGATTATCGCGGTGTACCCGTGATCAGCGCCTACGCACCGCTGCGCACGCATGGACTGGACTGGGTAATTTTTGCCGAGATGGACGTGGAAGAAGTCAATAAACCGATTAATAAATTTGGCCGCAATGTCATGTTATCCGCCATTGTGCTTGGCGTTATTATTACCTTGCTGGCGCTGCTGGCGGCGAGTTACTTCACCCGCCCGATTCACACCCTGGTCGCTGCGCTGCGACGTGTCGGCAAGGGCGAAACCGATGTCCAGGTCGCCATCCGCAGAGAGGATGAAATCGGTGAGTTGAGCAAATCTTTCAACAGCATGACAGCAGGCATCCAGGAACAGCAAAAACTGATTGATGAAAAAGAACAGGAAAACGAACTGTTGCTACAAAATATTCTACCAGAGCCGATCGCACAAAGAATGAAAGCCGGTGAAGAACCGATTGTCGATCAGATCCCGAATGTCTCGGTCATTTTCGCAACACTGACAGGATTGAATGCGGACAGTGAGGACACGCCCGAAGTCGCGATCAAAAAACTGAATCGTCTGGTTGGTGAGTTCGATGAAGCGGCGGAAAAACATGGCGTCGATAAAATCAAAACCATCGGTGATGATTACATGGCGGCCTGCGGATTAATCACCCCCCGGCTCGATCATGGCAAACGCGCCACCGAATTTGCCGATGAATTGATTGGCATCACCGAACGTTTAAGCCATGAATTCGGGCAGACCCTCACCATCAGCATTGGCATCCATTCCGGCACGGTACTCGCGGGGGTCATCGGAAAAACCCGGTTTATTTATGACATCTGGGGAAAAACCGTCGACATTGCAAACGCAATCCGCAGCGAGGCAGAAGCCAATGCCATCATCATCAGCGGCGCAACCTACGATAATCTGCACGACAAGGATCAGTTCCAGGCAGGCCCGGAAGTAAACTGTTGCGAAACAGTGACCATCCAGTCCTGGCAAAAAAAGCGGGAACGTAAGTGATGCCCGGCTGGCTAAGTGACGCACCATGGCTAGCCTGGGGGCTGGGTCTGCTGATCGGCTTCCCGTTTTTAATGATCCTGTTTGGGGAGATGCTCTACCGGCTTGAAGATCGCCGCAATAGCCGTCACGCATTTCTGGTCAATGCACAATATTTTGTGCTCCCCAGCCTGGTGCTTTATTTGCTGCTCACGCAGGTCATGGGGCTGGGCCACGACCATATCGCGACCAAAATCATCGCCTCTGTTTTCTGGATCAGCATCATTTATCTGGCCGTCTCCACGTTTAATTTATTCTGGTCGGGCAAAACAAAAGACGAAGCCAGCTGGCAAAGCCGGGTGCCTTCGCTGGTGCTCAATATCGCCCGCCTGTTCTTTATTTTGCTGGGCGTGGCGCTGGTTGTCTCCACCATCTGGGGCGTCGATCTGGGGCAGATGCTGGCTGCACTGGGCGTCGGCTCCATTGTGCTGGGTCTGGCATTACAGGACACCCTGGGCAGCCTGTTCGCCGGCATCACGCTGATTTCTGCACGCCAGTTTCAGGTCGGTGACTGGCTGAAAACCGGCGATGTCACCGGCCAGGTCACTGCGGTAAACTGGCATTCCGTCACCCTCAAAACGTTTGATGATGATTTGCTGGTCATCCCCAACTCCGTGCTCGCCAGCGACACCTTTTACAATTACAGCCGCCCCGACAAAATTCACATGGAACGCATCACCATCCAGTTCTGTGAAGATCACCCGCCCAACCAGGTGCGCGAGGCTTTGCTGGAAGCGGCCTACAATACGCCCGGCGTCCTCAAGGATCCGGCGCCGCAGATCATCCTCAAACAACTGGCAGATGACGCCGGCCATTACGAAGCGTTGCTTTATTTTGATGACTACGCCAACATCGACAATATTTATGATGCCTACCTGACCCGTGCCTGGTACGCTGCGAAACGGCATGGTGTGATCTTTCCTTTTGAAGATCATCTCATCTTCCAGGCACGTGCTGCAGAAATGCCTCGCGGCCATGACGACAGCATCGAAGAAAATGAACTGGTCGATAAATTGATTGCACTGGACACATTCACGCTCTCTAAAGAAGCACTGGAAGAACTGACACAGGGGGCCACCATCCACCGCTTTGGTCGTGGCGAACAATTTATTTATACAGGCCAGGAATGCAAGGGTCTTTATGTCATTCTCACCGGCAAGGGCAGAAAATCAACCACCGACCTGCAGGGCCGCGAACAAAAAATGGGCAGCGCCTACCCAGGCGATATACTCGGACTGGTTTCCGTCATTCGCCATGATGAAAGTCAGATCAATGCTTTTGCAGAAGAAGATTGTCAGGTTGCTATCCTAAAAAGTAAAGCCGTCGAAACGGTGTTGAGAGCAAACCCGCAATTTGCCCAAACGCTGGAGCAGGATATCGAAACTCGCCTGAAAACCCTGCAAGCTATTCAGCAAAAAGGCCAGCAAAAAAAATCAAATTCTGCTAATAACGGCGAAAACAAAGTTGTTAGTCTGAAAGAATTACTGCGTAAAAATAATTAGGAAAAATCTGAGTAATGCTCAACACGATCAAGCGATTTTTTGACACACACCTGGCCCCGGATTCAGCAGAGGCCAAACAGGATCCTGAACACGCAACGCGGCTGGCTGTCGCTGTACTCCTGACAGAAATCGCCGAAGCTGACCATGAAAGATTGCCCGATGAAGAAGCCGCATTGCTCGACGCCGTTCAAAATCATTTTGGGCTGGATGATGACGAAGCCAATGAATTAATCACACTGGCAGAAAAAGAACACGCCGAATCCACAGATTATTTCCAGTTCACTTCACTGATTAATCAATCCTATTCCCGCGAACAAAAAATAAAAGTGATTGAAGCTTTATGGCAAATCGCCTTCGCAGACCAGGAACTACACAAATACGAAGAACACGTAATCCGCAGACTTGCCGACTTGATACACGTACCGCATAAAGACTTCATCGCAGCCAAGCACCGCGTGCTCGATTCTGCTCAGAACTGTAACCCGGATGTTTCATAAACATGCTCGCGCCCTTGCTTGTTCTTTGATTTCACAGGAAATTATCCTCAGTCGGTCGGATCAATAAGTCCGACGCTCCTTCGGACAATTCCCTGTGAAATCAAAGCCCGGCGCAATCATCGCGGCAGTTTATGAAACATCCGGGTTAAATTTCAGACAAATGTCACAGTTGGTAATTGACCCAAACGCTGATCGAGCCTACTATTTTGCCCATGACAGAAAAAACAGCACAACAAGCACACAGCACATCACTGGGCAAACTTGAAAGCCGACTGGATGAATTACTGCATATCAGCCGCACGCTCAAGCAGGAGAATACTCGACTGCGAGAGCAACAGGCAAAAATGCGGGAAGAACAGATGACTTTGAGATCCTCCAGAGATCAAGTACGTAGTCAGGTCGAATCGATGATCACCCGCCTTAAATCCATGGAGAGTGAATAATGGCTGAAACAGTACCGGTCACGGTAAAGATTCTGGATAAGGAGTTCCGTATTGCCTGTCCCAAAAGCGAGCAGAATGATTTGCTGGCGTCAGCCGATTTGCTCAACAGTCGTATGGCTGAACTGCGTGACTCGGGCAAGGTTATTGGTACTGATCGTATAGCCGTCATGGCTGCGCTGAATCTGACACATGAGTTTCTGCAAAACCAGAATGAAAGCCATGGACAGGATCAGAGTGTCACCCAGCGACTTGACGCCATGTGTAACCGCATTGAAGAGGTGTTGCAGGAAACCCGGCAGATGGAAATTTAGGGTTCTTTGACGCGTATCATATGCAATGTTTCTTTTTTTACGCTATATTCCAGATTCGGGTGCCTCTAGCGTGTTCGTCAGTGTGACGGGTATTATCCTTGAGCCTAATGACTTACCCAGGGGACCAGACAGCAGTATCCGTGTGCATGGCCGCGTTTAGCGGAAAGCCTGACGATATCGCCAAGGTTCCCACTTGAACTTCTGGTTCAAGGTCAATGTCTTACAACGGCACAATGGAGCGCACCCTTTCTTCATCCCTCCCCGCCCTGAGGTCTGAACTCAAGGCAAGACGAAAGGCAGCATCCCCTTTTTCCCGGACTCAGTCAGAAAATCGCGCCGTCCAGTTTTTATCAGCTTCATCGCTATTTCGCCATTCACGCTACGTCGCGGCTTACATCAGCCATAATAACGAATTCCCGACAGGTAAATTGCTTGACCTGATCCAGCGATATGACAAGCCACTGTTTTTACCTGTACTTGAAGATGGTGGTGAGCCACGGTTGCGATTTATTCAATACAGTCAAAATACCCACTTAAAGAAAAACCGGTTTGGAATTCCAGAACCACGACAGGGCACAATACTGCCGGCCCATCGGCTAGATCTGGTGGTTACTCCGCTTCTGGGGTTTGATCATCAGGGCAACCGCCTGGGCATGGGTGGCGGATATTACGATCGGACATTTGCTTTTCTGAATAAGTCGCGCAGAATCAAGCACCCTTTTCTGCTCGGGCTGGCATTTGATGCCCAACAAGTTGATGCGCTGGAAGCACAGCCCTGGGATGTTCCACTGGATGGAATTCTGACTGAATCCGGTCTGCATTATTTCGAAAGAAATTAATTCCATCTAGCCCGGATTTTTCATGAAGGGAATGGAGTTTCTGGGCTAACCTTTAATGCAGATCAGCGGCTCCAGTCGGGCCACCAGCCGGGCAAGCCCAGCACGGTCTGCCGCTTCGACAACAGCGCTGACATCCTTGTAGGCGCCCGGTGCTTCTTCGGCGATACCGCGCTGCGAAGGGCTGCGGATCAGTATCCCCCTTGCAGCGAGTTCATCCTGAACCTGCCGACCCCTCCAGGTTCGTTTGGCCTGCCTCCTGCTCATACTCCGGCCAGCGCCGTGACAGGCCGAACCCCAGGCCTGTGACATGCTTTCACCCGTACCGACAAGTATGTAGGAAGCGGTTCCCATGGTGCCTCCGATCAATACTGGCTGCCCCGCACTGCGCAGATCATCCGGCAGAGAAGCGTGGCCTGGCCCAAAGGCCCGGGTGGCACCTTTACGGTGGACAAACAACTTCCGCGCTGCACCATCCACGACATGTTCCTCGTATTTACAAGTGTTGTGCGATACGTCGTAGAGCATCTCCAGACTGGC
The DNA here is from genome assembly GCA_012961935.1 of Thiotrichales bacterium. Classification (GTDB taxonomy): domain Bacteria; phylum Pseudomonadota; class Gammaproteobacteria; order CAZUMV01; family CAZUMV01; genus UWMA-0217. The sequence continues at coordinate 18,377 of DTYI01000019.1, forward strand.
CTCAGGAAATAGTCTGCTCACTGCCTTTCGTGTCAGGTGAGTGATGATCTGCCGGTTAGCCAGCGCGCAATTGATACCTGCCCGCATGGCACCCAGATAATTGCGTCCCACGTCGGAATTAAGTGGTGCACAGGCCAGCTCACGATCAGGCAGCGTTATGCCATGACCCGGCGCGGTTACGACCATCTTTTTCAGAAATTCCGTGCCGATCTGATGTCCCAGCCCACGCGAGCCACAATGGATGCTGATCTTGATGTCATTCAGATGCAGATTAAATGTTTCGGCAAATTCAGCGTTGTAGATTTCCACCACCTTTTGCACTTCGAGGTAATGATTCCCCGAACCCAGAGTCCCCATCTCATTACGCTGACGCTGCTTGGCGTGCTCCGAAACCTGATCCGGCTCCGCGCCAGCCATGCAACCCTGTTCCTCCGTGCGCCGCAGATCTTCCTCCAGACCGTAACCCTGATCCACCGTCCAGCATGCACCACCGCTGAGCATCTCATCCATTTCACGTGGGTTGAGATGAATGTGACCTGTGCTACCTAAACCGGCGGGAATATTTTTAAACAGCACATCCGCCATCTGTTTCTGCAGGGGTATGATTTGTTCTAGTGTGAGTCCGGTGTGCAGGGTGCGCACACCGCAGGAGATGTCGAAACCGACCCCACCCGCCGAGATCACGCCGCCTTCATCAGCATCGAAAGCAGCGACACCGCCGATCGGAAAGCCATAGCCCCAATGTGCGTCCGGCATGGCATAGGAAGCACCGACAATGCCTGGCAACATAGCCACATTGCAGACCTGCTCGTAGACTTTTTCATCCATTTCCTGAACCAGTGATTCACTGGCGAAAATAATCGCAGGCACGCGCATATTGCCATGCGGCTCGATCTGCCATTCGAAGTCAGACCGCTGTAGCAATTTGCTTGTATCCATATTTATCCTATTGTCTAAAATGGGTTAAACGTCAACCACGCATTGCGCACACCACTGGCCATCGTCCTGCTCGCTGACCTTCAGTTCGGTGTATGTGGCGCCTTTGATCTCTACCGTTGGTTCATGCCGTTCGACATCGATCGGTTCACCGTAAGCCGTCGCTGTCAAAACATTGTCCTCTATCGCCACGTTGAAGCGGCTAAAAATCATTTTACGGGTCGCCATTTCATAAACCAGGGCATTCAACCAGTCAACCAGCAGCAACTCTGAGTCGGGTTCCTTACACTGGATCTCTACGGTTTGCACTGGCCTGATTATGGCAAGATCAGTGACGACCGCTGTCATGGCCAGCGCCGCCTGCGTAAAAGCTTCTTCCAGACTGCCTCCGTAACCGCGCACACCGATGTCGGCGCCGTGCTCGAAATGTTCCCAATGGGGTTGCGATGGCTGCATTTTTGCTGACTACACTGATCGGAACAGGTCATTGAGCACAGCGGCCGGGATATTTAGATCATGGTTTCGCAGCAGAGCCTCCCTGGCCTCTTCTGCGTTTTCCGGTCTAGGTTGCATATGATCAAGAAAACCAGATACATCCTCCATGACCGCCCAGGGGTAAATAATCCAACGCCACTGCATTACCTTTTCAGCATAGAAATCAGGCTCATAGCTGGAAACAATTTTGTGATGCAGTACAGCCGTTTTGATCTCGTCCGGATGTATTCGTTCATAAACATGATCGTGAGCAACAGAAAAAGTATCGCCGCTATCAGAAACATCGTCGACCAATAAAACCCGCCTGCCCTCAACCTCTTCTGGCAGGGAATATCGAATGGCCGCGACGCCCTTTTTCTGTGCGCCGAGGTAATGTTCTATCTTGAAACTGGCGAGGTTCATGATATCAAGGTAGTCGGATAAAATGCGTGCTGGCACATAACCACCGCGGCCAATGGCGACGATAATATCTGGCTGAAAACCGCTTTCCCGAATGTCGAACACAAGTTTGCGGCATAGGTTGTAAAACCGCTCCCAGGACACCAGTTCACAGCGTATTTGTTCTGCCATTTTTTGTTCCTGAAATCAACGCCTGAAAAACTGGATCAGGTCGGATGTTACGACGAAAGCTTATCCCAGAAAAATCTTGCAGGCAGGGTTTTCGGTCTCATCCCAGTATTGATAACCCAGTTTATCAAGTGACTGCCTGAATGCCTTGCGCTCTTTCAACGGCACCTGCACACCCACCAGCACGCGCCCATACGCTGCACCATGATTGCGATAATGAAACAAACTGATATTCCAACGCTGCCCCATAGCTGCAAGAAAATCCATTAATGCGCCCGGTCGCTCAGGAAACTGAAAACGAACAACGACTTCATCTTCAATACCCGGCGCATGCCCGCCGACCATAAACCGCAAATGAACTTTGGCCACCTCGTTATCGGTTAAATCCTTAACCCGGTATTTTTTTGCGCGTAAGATTTTAATAATTTCTTTGCGGTCAGCATCACCATTCGCCAGTTTGATACCAGCATAAACCTGGGCATCACGGTGATCGGCATAACGATAATTAAATTCCGTAATGCCACGCCTTCCCAGCAACCGACAGAATTTCAAAAAACTACCCGGCACTTCAGGAATCGTCACCGCCATTAATGCTTCACGGCTTTCACCCACTTCTGCACGCTCAGCCACATGACGCAGCCGATCAAAATTAATATTAGCGCCGCTCACAATCGCAATCATGGTTTTATTTTTTTGCTTTTTAGCAGCAATAAATTTTTTCATGCCTGCCACCGCCAACGCGCCCGCTGGTTCTGGCATGGTGCGGGTGTCTTCAAAAATATCCTTGATCGCCGCACAAATTTCATCGGTTTTCACCAGCACGACATCATCCACCACTTTACGCGCCAGCCGAAAAGTTTCCTTACCCACTTTTTTCACAGCCGCACCATCAGCAAACAAACCCACCTGTTTGAGACTCACCCGGCGACCTGCTTTGAGCGCATCATGTAGACTCGGCGCATCCTCCGCTTCGACGCCGATCACTTTTATTTTTGGATATAAATATTTCAGATAAGTCGCGACACCGGAAATTAATCCACCGCCGCCGACTGGAATAAAAACCACATCAATATCATCTGGATGTTGACGTAATAATTCCATGCCGATTGTACCCTGCCCGGCAATCACATCCAGATCATCGAAAGGATGGATAAAAACCATCCGTTCTTTTTTCGACAACGATACTGCGTGTGCATAAGCCTCATCGTAAGTATCACCGTATAAAATTGCCTTGCCACCCAGCGCACGCACCGCATCCACTTTAATCGGTGGCGTCGTGCCCGGCATCACGATGTGCGTACTCACACCCAACCGTTTACCCGCCAGTGCAACGCCCTGCGCATGATTGCCCGCAGAAGCGGTCACCACGCCCCTGGCTTTCTGCGCTTTGGTCAAAGAAAAAATCTTGTTATAAGCGCCACGCAACTTGAAAGAAAAAACCGGCTGCTGGTCTTCGCGCTTCAACAGCACATGATTACCCAGACGTTTTGAAAGCAAAGGTGCATGCTCCAGCGGCGTCTCATCCGCGACATCATAAACCCGGGCTTTCAATATTTTTTCGATCATTTTTTGCGTCATAGTGTAACGATACCTGAAACAGCATTGTCGATAAATGACTTCTCGCTTATCATTAGAGAAATTTCAGGAGAAAACAATGAATCAAGACGCAATGAAAAAAGCCGCAGCAGAAGCGGCCATCGAATATGTCGAACCCGAAATGATCGTCGGCATCGGCACCGGCTCCACCGCCAACCACTTCATCGACCTGCTGGCAAAAATCAAAGGTAAAATAGACGGCACCGTCGCCAGCTCAGAAGCCAGCGCAGAACGCCTGCGCGGACACGGCATCCCCGTCATGGATTTAAACCAGGCTGGCGACCTGTCGCTTTATGTCGATGGCGCAGACGAATCCAACAAACACCTGCACCTGATCAAAGGCGGCGGTGGCGCACTCACCCGCGAAAAAATCGTTGCCGGCGCAAGCGAAAAATTCATCTGCATCGCAGACGAAACAAAACTCGTCAGCGTGCTCGGCAAATTCCCCCTGCCCGTCGAAGTCATCCCCATGGCACAAAGCTTCGTCGCCCGCCAACTCGTTAAATTCGGCGGCACACCCGAACTCCGCGCAGGCTTCACCACCGACAACGGCAACATCATCCTCGACGTGCATAATCTGGAAATCATGCAACCGGAAAAACTCGAAACCCAGATCAACATGATCCCCGGCGTTGTTACGGTTGGAATTTTTGCGCATCGGCCTGCGGATGTTTTGATTTTGGGTGGGGAAAGTGGGGTGAGGACGATTACGGCTTGATATTAATCTTAACTTGTAAAGGAATTTTACAATGAAAATATTTACAGTATTTTGTTTAACACTAATTCTATCTGGATGCGTGACTCCTAGTGCAATACTCGTAAACGACAAAGGCACAGAAGTTACTTGTCAAGCTGCTGGATTTGGAATAATAAGTGGAACAATGGCTAATAATAGATATGAAGCTTGTGTCTCTGAAGCCCAAATGCGTGGCTTCCAATTCAAAGATAAAAATAACGCTACGAATAGTAAATAAGTAAATCTATTGGTATTTGTTTCGTGCATTTTTAAGGATGTTCCTCTTTTTAAGCCTCATCGCTAATGCACAAGTCCCTTTTTTGTGTCGCGACAAAAAAGAGACGAAAAAAACGCGCCCCGACAGTCGCCTTGATCCGTTACTGCAAGCGCCAATCGAGGTCGTGTTGTAGCTGCTCCCGGCAGCACAACACTCAATCGCCCATCCGGGGTGATTGACCCCGATTG
>DTYI01000020.1 GCA_012961935.1 Thiotrichales bacterium
GATCAGACGGTGCTCGCGAATGAGCAGGTGATTGATGGCCGTGGCTGGCGCACCGGTGCGCTGGTAGAGAAGCGCGAGATTCCCATGTATTACCTGGCGATTACGGATTATGCAGAAGAACTGCTGGCGGATCTGGATAAGTTACCTGGCTGGCCAGAGCGGGTGCGAACGATGCAGGCCAACTGGATCGGTAAAAGTTACGGTGTCCGCTTTGCCTTTCCCTATGAGCTAGACGGCAAGCAGGAAAAACTCTGGGTTTATACCACCCGCGCCGACACGATTATGGGCGTTACTTTTTGTGCGGTTGCGGCTGAGCATCCACTTGCTACTTATGCGGCAAAGAATAACCCTGAACTCGCCGCATTTATTGAAGAATGCAAAAGCGGTGGCGTGTCCGAAGCCGACATCGCCACGATGGAAAAAAAGGGTATGCCCACCGGCATTTCAGTGACTCATCCATTAACTGGCGAGGCGATTCCACTGTGGGTCGGTAATTATGTTTTGATGGCTTATGGTGAAGGTGCAGTCATGGCAGTGCCCGCACATGATGAGCGCGATTTTCACTTTGCGAAGCAATATGGCTTACCGATCAGGCAGGTCATTTCTGTTAAAGGTGAAAAATTCTCGGATGAAAGCTGGCAGGACTGGTACGCCGATAAAGAAAATGGTGTTTGTATTCATTCCGGAAAATATGATGGTCTGGATCATGCCGCAGCAGTGGATGCGATCGCGGCAGATTTAAAAGCAAAAGAACTAGGTGCTAAACAGCTGCAATGGCGGTTGCGTGACTGGGGTATTTCGCGACAGCGTTACTGGGGTTGCCCGATTCCCATTATTCATTGCGATGATTGCGGCGAAGTGCCTGTGCCCGACGAAGATTTACCGGTTGTGTTACCCGAAGATTGTGTGCCGGATGGTGCAGGTAGTCCGTTAAAAAAACATGAAGCATTTATTCATTGCGCCTGCCCTAAATGCGGCAAGCCGGCAAAACGCGAAACCGACACCATGGACACCTTCGTTGATTCAAGCTGGTATTACGCGCGTTATTGCAGTCAGGATAATGATCAGGCGATGGTCGATGAGCGCACCGATTACTGGATGCCGGTTGATCAGTACATTGGTGGCATCGAACACGCCATTTTACATTTACTGTATTCGCGTTTCTGGACCAAAGTTATGCGCGACCTTGGGCTGGTAAAATATGACGAGCCATTTTCGCATCTGCTGACGCAGGGTATGGTGATTGCAGAGACCTACTTTCGCGATTCTGAAGATGGAAAAAGAATCTGGTTTAATCCGGCAGATGTTGATATCGAGCAGGATGAAAAGGGAAGAATCGTTCGCGCAGTTTTGCGTGAGGATGGGGAAGCCGTACAGATCGGCGGCATTGAAAAAATGTCAAAGTCTAAAAACAACGGCATCGATCCACAATCTTTAATCGATCAATATGGCGCCGATACGGCAAGACTTTTTACCATGTTTGCTTCGCCGCCAGAGCAATCACTGGAATGGTCTGACTCAGGCGTTGAAGGCTCGCATCGGTTTTTAAAGCGTTTGTGGAAACAGATTTTCGAGCATAAACAACCCGATGAAAAAACTGAAATCAATCATGACGAATTAAACGAATCACAATCTGCGCTGCGTCACAAGACACATCAATCACTGGCTAAAGTGACGGATGATATTGGTCGGCGCTTTACTTTCAACACGGCCATAGCCGCTAACATGGAGCTCCTGAATGAACTGTCTAGATTTAAGGATGACAGCGAACAAGGCAGAGCAGTCGTACAGGAAGCATTGGAAATAATTGTGCTCACACTTTCTCCCATCGTGCCGCATATTTGTCACAGCATCTGGCATGCACTGGGACATGCCAGTGCGGTCATTGAAGAACGCTGGCCGGTTGTTGATGAAGCTGCGCTCAAGCAGGATCGGGTTGAATTAATGGTTCAGGTCAATGGCAAATTGCGTGGAAAAATTCAGGTCGCTGCAGATGCGGAAAATAAAACCATTGAAGATCAGGCCTTAAATGAAGAAAATGTGCGGCGCTTTACAGATGGGAAAACAATACGAAAATTAATTGTTGTTCCCGGGCGTCTGGTTAATATTGTGGCGAATTAATTTTGAGCGATGAACATTACTTGCAGGAAGTGTTAGCGGAAGAAATTCCGTTAACGAAAGCAATTGGTATAACAGTCAAAAAGTTTACCGGCGATTCATTAACGTTATCTGCACCACTGGAAAACAATCTGAATCATAAAAGTACGGCCTTTGGAGGTAGTCTGTATTCAGTGGCTGTACTGGCAGGCTGGGGTTTGCTGCATATGCATATGAGGGCGGCCGAGTTGCCAGGCAAAATCGTTATTCATGAAAGCCGTATTAAATACCTGCGCCCAGTGACGGGTGAAATTATTGCAACTTGCAGTATTGCTGTTGATACTGGAATCGAAAAATTCCTGCAAATATTCCGCCGAAAAAAAGTTGCCAGGGTTTTATTGTCAGTGCAAATTCTTCAGGGTGGCAAGGTTGCTGTCGATTTTACGGGGCGTTATGTCGTACACCAATAAGTATGCTTATATTCTTTTTATTCTGGTCCTTACATTTGGACTGAATGCCTGTGGTTTTCATCTGCGTGGCAGCGGCACATTACGGCCTGAAATAAAACAGGTATTTATCGATGAGGAATATTTGCAAACAGAATTTGGCCGTAAACTGCGCCAGGCATTGTTGGCGCGAGGAGCGAATGTGGTCGGCAAAAAAGAAACAGCCACTGCCGTACTGAAACTATCAGAGCCGGTCAATACACGCCGTTTGTTAAGCGTCAACGAACTCGCTCAAGCAAGGGATTACATTTTGGCCAGCAAACTCCGATTTTCTTTATCCTTGTCTGAAGGCAAAAACCTGATGGCAGAACAAACGGTTGAAGTGCGCCGCGAACTGGTCGCGGATCCCAACAATATCCTGGGGACGGATCAGGAAGCGCAACGGCTTTATACGGAAATGCAGCAAGAACTGGTACAGGCTTTGTTAATGCGCTTACGTTCTCGTTAATTTACACCTGAACCCACGGATTCAGGTTACAGAATTGTTTTTCGCAATTTTTTTGTCAGGACGGTAGAATCCAGAAAAAACAGGAGGGTGCAATATGACAAGCAACGCTGAACAATTACTCGCAGGCAAAGGCCGTAGCCGACTTGTTATGATTATCGGCGCCTTATTTGCAGCGCTGGCAGCGGCTGGTTTGATCGGCATGGGCAGTCATTTTCTGATTGTCATAACCCATGTGCTGGATGGCTCCATCGCCTACTCACGAAATTTTGCAATTTATAACGCGCTCTGGATTATTTTCTTTATTTCTTTCCTGATCGCAGGCATCAGCCTGATCATTTCAGGCGTACGCAGGAAACTGCACGATCTGGTGCCGGGCATTTCACTGTACCTGGCAGGCGCCAGTTTGATTGTGATCGGGTTTTATTTATTTATTTATGATGAATTGATTTATGCGGCTGTCGCCATGCTTGTTGGGTTAACGCTGATGATAGTCGAGTGGTTTTCCAAAACGATTTAATCCTCACCACAGAGTCGCTGAGGGCACAGAGAATTTTATTTTATTGATGAAAAAACTCTGTGCCCTCTGCGACTCTGTGGTGAGGATAATTAGCGAATACATTTCCGTATCGCCGAAGAATCCAGCTCTCCATCCCCGTCCGCGACTAGTTTTTCGATATGCCGCGCCGCCAGTTTTGCGCCCTGTAAATCCAGCCCTAACGCTTCTGCTGTTTCCAGAACGATTCGCATATCCTTTGCATGGAGTCTGGTTTTAAAACCCGGTTGATAATTTTTATCCAGCATACGTTGTCCATGCACTTCCAGAATCTTGCTGTAGGCAAAACCACCTAGCAGGGCTTCACGGACTTTTGCCGGGTCAGCGCCAGCAGCTTCGGCCAGCACAAGTGCCTCGGCGACAGCCGTGATGGTTTGTGCGACCAATACCTGGTTGCAGGCTTTGGCAATTTGCCCGGTGCCATTGCCACCTACATGGATAATATTTTTACCCAGTATTTCAAACAGTGGGCGTATTTTTTCAACGATTTCTTTTTCACCGCCGACCATGATCGAGAGTGTGCCATCCATCGCACCTTGTTCGCCGCCTGAAACGGGTGCGTCGAGCATGTGAATATTTTTGCGCGAAAGTTTTGCCGCAATTTCTTTCGTAACTTTTGGAGAGATAGTGCTCATGTCGATGGCGATGCTGCCGGCTGTGGCCGTTTCAATAACACTATTTTTTCCCAGCAGGACAGCTTCAACATCTCCTGTATCACCAACGCAGGAAAAAATAATCTGGGTTTTTTCTGCAACGGCGGCGGGTGTATTTTCGGTGTTGATTCCATCCGCTTCAAGTTCTGCCCTGGCGTCCTCGCGCCGGGCATAAACGACGATCGGGTAGCCCGCCTTGCGCAAGTTCTCAATCATGGGTCTGCCCATAATGCCGGGGCCGATGTATCCAATCGTTTCTTTTTGCATGGCTGCTTCGTCGTGACAAAAGAGGTATCATCATTATTGCAAAAGTTATTTGATTCAGCATGTGAAATTACAACCCCAACAACTTGATGCGCATTTAAAACAAGGTCTGGCGTCGGTTTATTTTATTAGCGGCGATGAACCTTTGCAGTTACAGGAGGCAGCAGATGCCATCCGCGTTGCTGCACAGACGGAAGGTTATTCTGAGCGACAGGTAATGCACGTTGAACCTGGCTTTGACTGGAACCAGTTGCTGGCTGAAGCTTCAGCGTTGTCTCTGTTTGCCGAAAAACGCATCATCGATTTGCGCATGCCCTCGGCCAAACCGGGACGTGAAGGCGGGGCAGCGTTAAAGGCTTATACCCAGAGTTTGCCGCCGGACACCCTGCTGCTGATTCAGGCAGGCAAGCTGGAAGGTTCGGCGCGAAACAGTGCATGGGTGAAAGCGTTGGACAAGGCAGGCGTGATGATTCAGGTCTGGCCGCTCAACGCAGGACAAACACAGCAATGGCTGGATCGGCGATTGCGAACGGCGGGCTTCCACCCGGATCGTGATGCAGTACAACTGTTGAGTGGGCGGATCGAAGGCAACCTGCTGGCTGCCGCTCAGGAAGTTGAAAAGCTGCGTTTGCTGCATGAGCCGGGGCCGTTATCTGCAGACGACGTGGTTTCAACCGTTACTGACAGCGCGCGCTATACTGCGTTTGAAATGGTGGACACTGCTTTACAGGGTAATCACGCACATGCAGTCAAGATGCTACAAGGTCTACGTGAAGAAGGGGTAAACGAGGTCCCGATTCTTTGGACGCTAAGCCGTGATATCCGTTTGCTGACCGACTACACTGAATTGCAGGCGCAGGGTGAAAATCCCGATAGGGCATTACAGTCTGCGTGGCGCAACCGGCACGGTTTGTTAAAGCAGGCGGCGCGACGGCTGACAATGGAAACCTGTCATGCGCTTTTGGCGCAATGCGCGCAACTTGATGCGGTCACCAAAGGGCAGGCAGCCGGTAATAGCTGGGATGGTTTGCTACAATTGGTGAGCAGCCTGAGTGGCAAGAAACTGTTTTCAGAATTGAAAATAAATTTTTAAACCACAGAGGCACAGAGTACGCAGAGTTTTTAGAAAATTATTTCTCTGCGCCCCCTGTGTCTCTGTGGTGAAATGTGGTGAGAAATGATGAGTGCACAACCTGAATTTAATCTGGATATTGCAGAATACATGCAATCTGTCGGCGAAGCTGGGCGGGTGGCGTCACAGGCTGTTGCCGCCTCCACTACGGCGCAACGCAATAACGCCTTGCTGGCGATGGCGGATGCTATTGAGCAACAACAGGAAAAGCTGAAAACTGAAAATGCAAAAGATCTGGAAGCAGGCAGAGCCAGAGGATTGGCGGATGCCATGCTGGATCGACTGGAATTAACGGATGAACGCATCTCAGGTATGGCCGAAGGTCTAAGGCAAATTGTCGCACTGCCCGATCCGGTCGGAGAGATTACCGATATGAGCTATCGCCCTTCAGGCATTCAGGTCGGTAAAATGCGCGTGCCCCTGGGCGTGATCGGCATCATTTATGAATCGCGTCCGAATGTGACAGCTGATGCTGCGGGTCTTTGTCTGAAATCGGGTAACGCCTGTATTTTGCGCGGTGGCTCCGAGGCAATTCATTCCAATCAGGCGATTGCAAAATGTATTCAAAGCGGTCTGGAATTGGCTGGCTTGCCCGCTGAAGCAATTCAGGTGATCAAAACCACTGATCGCGCAGCGGTGGGCGAACTGCTGACGATGGAAAAATATGTGGACGTTATCATCCCACGCGGTGGCAAAGGTTTGATTGAACGCATCAGCCGCGAATCTAAAATTCCTGTGATCAAACATCTGGATGGCATTTGCCATGTTTACATCGACGACAAAGCTGATTTTGATAAAGCAGTCAATATTGCGGTGAATGCAAAAACCCATCGCTATGGTGTTTGCAATGCCATGGAAACTTTGCTGGTCGCAGAAGGTATCGCTGAAAAAGTATTGCCGGAATTGCGCAAGCAATACGATGCCAAAAATGTCGAACTACGTGGCTGCGAAAAAACGCAGAAAATATTAACCGGAATTAATGCCGCCACAGACGAAGACTGGGACACAGAATATCTCGCACCGATCCTGTCGATCAAAGTGGTCGAGAATATGGCGGAAGGCATCCAGCACATCACCGACCACAGTTCACAACACACCGACACCATTGTCACCGAAGACTACACCCGTGCCCGCCGGTTTTTGCGCGAAGTGGATTCCAGCTCGGTCATGGTGAACGCGTCCACCCGCTTCTCCGATGGGTTTGAGTATGGCCTCGGTGCGGAAATCGGCATCAGCACAGACAAACTACACGCACGTGGCCCGGTTGGGCTGGAAGGGCTCACCTCAGTCAAATATGTGGTGTTCGGTGACGGCCATATTCGCGAATGATTGGTCTGTTCGGCGGTACCTTTGACCCCATCCATTTTGGTCATTTGCGTCCAGCGCTGGATGTGATGGAATTTTTGTCGCTGGATGCGTTGCGTTTTATCCCAGCAAATCGCCCGCCACTGAGAGATGAGCCGGTTGTGACTTCCAGGCAACGCATTGAAATGGTTAAGCTGGCGATCTCAAAGCAACCGGGGTTTGTGCTGGATACGCTTGAACTTGATCGGCACGGGCCTTCTTACACAGTGGACACTTTGCGGTTGCTGCGTGAAAAACTGGGTGGAAAAATACCGCTGGTGCTTATATTGGGTAGTGATGCCTTTGCAAAATTACCGCAGTGGCATGCCTGGGAAAAGCTGATGGAGCTTGCGCATATTGCCGTTATGATGCGACCGGATGCCGCCCTGGATGAGTCGGATTTTCCAGACGGCTGGCTGGCTGGACGTTTGACTGATTCGGTCAGTAAATTCAACCGAAAACCGGCAGGCAGGATCATCGCAGTCCCGGTGACTCAACTTGCCATTTCAGCGACGGATATTCGCAAGCGCATTACTGCCAGTCGAAGTATTCGCTACCTGACGCCCGCGCCTGTTTGTGACTATATTGAAGAATATGGCCTGTACCAATAACGCTTTTTTGATGCAGGCTGTATAATACTGGTTATGACTGATTCTGAACCGATGCAGCCCGAAGCGCTGACCGATCTCGTTATCCATGCCCTGGAAGATGTCAAAGCTATTGATATTAAAATTCTGGATGTCCGCGACAAAACAACAGTCACGGATGTCATGATCATAGCCAGCGGCACCTCCACCCGTCACACCAAAGCCCTGGCTGAAAATGTTGTTTACGAAGCCAAGCACGCAGGTATGCAGCCACTGGGAACAGAGGGCGAATCGGCATTGGAGTGGGTACTGGTTGATCTGGGTGACGTGGTGGTGCATGTCATGATTCCTGAAATTCGTGATTTTTATAATCTCGAAAAATTGTGGGGGACAGAAGAGGTTGCTTCTGAACAACCTCAAGTGCGGTGAAGATTCATCTTATCGCTGTCGGCACACGGATGCCGGATTGGGTAACGGAAGCTGTTGAGGAATACACACGGCGCATGCCGCCTGATTTGAAACTGGATCTGCTTGAAATCCCGGCGGGCCAGCGTGGTAAAAAAATGGATGCGGTCACCGCAAAGCGTGTCGAAGGGGAAAAAATGCTGGCTGCTATCCCGGCAGGTTGTCAGGTCATCGCACTCGATGTGCAAGGCAAAAGCTGGTCGACCGAGAAGCTGGCCGAGCAGATTTCCCGCTGGATGCAGGATGGACGCGATGTGGCGCTGCTGGTCGGTGGTGCCGATGGTCTGGATGCGTCCTGTCTTGCCCGTGCCGACCTGCGATGGTCACTTTCTGCGTTAACTTTTCCGCATCCACTGGTGCGCGTTATTCTCGCGGAGCAATTTTATCGGGCGTCCAGCATTTTAAAAAATCATCCTTATCATCGTGGCTAACCAGCATATCGCACGAAGGCGATAACTGTATTTTGCAAAACACTTGTTTTCTTATGCAACCGTTTGATTGTTGGTAGAATGTACAATCCTGGAGCCGACCTTCGTGTGATACGCGAGTGAAACTGTGATCAATAGCCGAGTTAACGTCATGACAACAGAGGTGCTCATGAACGTGACGCCTCAGGAATCACGCGTGGCTGTGGTAGAAAATGGCGTGCTGCAGGAATTAATTATCGAGCGTAGCCGGAAACGTGGCCTGGTCGGCAGTATTTATAAGGGCAAAGTTTGTCGGGTGATGCCGGGTATGGAAGCGGCTTTTGTCGAGATAGGACTGGAACGAGCCGCATTTTTACATGCCTCTGACATCTTCCAGCCCAGACCGGAAAATGGCGATAAGTCTGAAATATTACCGATCAACAGTGTCTTGCACGAAGGGCAGCATATTCTGGTGCAGGTGGTTAAGGATCCGCTCGGCACAAAAGGTGCGCGTCTCACCGCACAAATTACGATCCCTTCACTGTATCTGGTTTTAATGCCGAACGGCGCCGGGACGATTGGGGTATCCACCCGAATTGAGGACGAAGAAGAACGCAGCCGTCTGCGCCAGCAGGTGATGAAATTACGCGATCCTGATCAGCAGCATGGTTACATTTTGCGGACGGTAGCGGAAGGGGTTTCCGATGAGGAAATGCTAACTGATATTCAGTACCTCAATCGGCAATGGGAAAAAATTCTGGAGCGTGAAAAAACTTCAAAGCCCGGCACCTGCATTTATGGCGACTTGCCACTGGTCAAGCGGGTATTACGAGACATGGTCGGCGTTGAAATTGAACGTATCAGCATCGATTCGCGCGAAACCTATAAAGATGTAAAAGAATTTGCCGAAGCGATGGTGCCCGAAATGGCGGATCGTCTTGTGCATTACAATGGCGAACGCCCCATTCTTGACCTCTACGGTGTCGAGGATGAAATCGAAAAAGCCCTGCAACGCAAAGTGGTGCTGAAATCGGGTGGACATCTGGTTTTTGATCAGACGGAATCCATGACCACAATTGATGTCAATACGGGTGGCTTTGTCGGTCATCGGAACCTCGAAGAAACGATTTTCAAAACCAATCTGGAAGCCGCGCAATCAATCGTCCGGCAATTAAGATTACGCAACCTGGGCGGCATCATCATTATTGATTTTATCGACATGAACGATCCGGAGCATCGCCGCCAGGTATTGCGGGCTTTGGGCAAGGCGCTGGAAAAAGATCACGCCAAAAGTCAGATCTGTGATGTTTCGCCGCTGGGTCTGGTAGAGATGACCCGCAAACGCACGCGAGAAAGTCTGGAACATGTGCTGTGCGAACCTTGTCCAACCTGTACAGGTCGTGGTTACCTGAAAACCGCTGAAACAGTTTGCTATGAGTTGTTTCGTGAAATTTTACGTGAATCACGACAGTATGATGCGCGTGAACTGCTGGTGTTGGCTTCACCGGATGTGGTTGATCTTTTGCTGGACGAGGAGTCATCAAGCCTTGCAGAGTTACAGGATTTTATTGGCGTCCCGATTAAATACCAGGTGGAGTCTGAATACATGCAAGAGCAGTTTGATGTGGTGCCGGTGTGATTTTTTCGGTATGCGTGAAAAAATATTGAAAGCTAGTTTTAATCAATGAAACGTATCCTGTTTCATGGCCTTTCCTGGGGGTGGTTGCTGACCGCCATTTTTCTGGTATTACTCGCTATCACGATCTCGGTATTGCGCGCGTTTGCGCCAATGGGTTCTCAATATCGCAGTGAAATTGAACAGCAGATCAGTGCCATAGTAAAACGTCCGGTCGAAATACAGGATATCAATTTTGAACTGCAGGGATTTAAACCGGTTGTCAGTATTCAAGGTCTAACCGTACTGAGCCGAGAAGAAAAAAAACCGGTTCTGTCATTCGAGCACATGATGATCGCGTTAAACCCATGGGAAAGTCTACATAAACGGAAACTGGTTCCCAGCCAGGTTGTGTTGGCGGGTAGTGAGCTCAAGATTAATCGTCAGTCTGATGGCCAAATCACACTGAGCGGATTTCGTCTCGGCACTGGCGGGACAGAGGTTCCAGCCGAGCAGTTGGACATCTTGACTGATCTGACTTTCCAGCTGAAAGATATTACGGTTTACTGGGGTGATGAACCACTGGGTATTTCGTATAAAATTTCTACCCAGGAAATGAATGTTAAAATCACCCGGCACTCACTGGCGGTCCAGGGTGATATCCTATTGCCAGAAGACCTGGGTGATCAAATTTCAGTCGCCCTGGATATTCGAGGCCCGGTTAATAATTATCTGGATTGGGACGGTGATTTTTTTGTATACGGACGACGCCTTAGTTTGCCCTTATTACCGCTGGAAGTTGCAGCGAAATTTCCGGCTGTTGAACAAGGTGATGTAGCGCTCCGCGTCTGGGGTAACTGGCATGGACAGAAGCTTAAACAGGCAACAGGCAGTCTGGCATTTAAGGATTTACTGTTTCGAGCCACACAGGTGCAGGATAAAAAAGTCCCTCCACTTTTCCGTCTCGATAACCTGAATACCTGGTTCAATCTTTATGCCATAGAGCAAGGTTGGCAAATTGATGCTGACCGCCTGAAACTCACAACAGCTGAAAAACGTTGGCCCAAATCTGGATTTAGTCTTGCGTGGCAGCAGAACGGGCAAAATCAACTTTTGCGTGGGGTATTACAATATCTGGATATCGCCACCCTGACACCGGCGATTAAAGTCTTTACTCAACCCAATGATAAATTGACTGAAATAATCGATACCACAAACCCGCAGGGGGAAATACAGAATCTGCGTTTTTCCTGGCGTCCTGGCGTGGGAAAATCACCAGTCAGCTATGCTGCCAGCGGTGAGTTCAGCAATATTTCCTGGCTTCCATGGGAAAAAGCGCCCGGACTAGAAAATCTGGATGGTACATTTGATCTTGATCAGGATGATGGACAGGTTCTCTTGTCCAGTTTTGGATTAAGTGTGAATTATCCAAAATTATTTACCGATATTCTCTGGGTAGACAGTCTGGATAGTCAGATTGAATGGAAACAAAATGATAATGATAGCTGGGAAGCTTCAGCAAATAATTTGCATCTGGTCAACGAGGATTTGCAGATATCAGGAGACGTATCCCTGCAATTTGCTGATGGTAAGGACTTCCCGAAAATGCAGCTTGCGGTAGCGTTTCCTGGGTTGCCGATGGAAAAAGTTCGCAACTATCTGCCACAGAATATTCTTCCAGAAACGACAGGAAACTGGTTACAAAAGGCTTTTGTTGCAGGTCGGGCAAGCAACGGAAAATTCAGTTATGACGGACCGTTACGCAGTTGGGCCTTCAAGGACGGCACGGCAAAAATGCTGGCGAGCATCAATGTTGAAGACGCCACTCTGGCCTATCAGAATGGCTGGCCGCAGGCCACGGGCATTAAAGCTGTTGTAAAGTTTGCTAATGCCAGCTTTTCAATCAATGCAAGTAAAGGCCAGATTTTTGAAAATCATTTACGTCAGGGTAAAGCGGCCATTAAGAGTTTTTATCGTCCTGAGTTAAATCTCGACCTCAACCTGAAGGGCACCTTGCCAGCTGGCCTACAATATTTGCGAAACATTCCCCCAGGTCATGCTGTAAAAGATTTGTTAGATGCCAGCAAGTCGGCTGGTCCAATCGATTTAAAACTGGACATTGATGTGCCGTTGACAAGCAAGCTGGGGAAGAAAACAACCGTCAAAGGCGTGCTCGATTTTCAGAATAATTCGCTCGCTTTGCCAGAGCATGAAGTTGAAATAAACAACCTGAAAGGTCGACTTGAATTTACTGAAAATAGTTATACAGCCAGCAAATTGCAGGGCGTATTTCGTGAGGCAGCGGTTGATATAAATGTGGCGACAAAACCTGATCAGGCAGTGGATATAAAATTTTCAGGCTTGCTGCCCGTGAATAAATTATTACCAGGTAATAAACTGCTGCCCAAAATTGCGCATGGGGAATCGCTTTGGCATGGTACGGTCAAGGTGCCATCAAAACAGATGCGCGCAAAAAATAAACCGCTCCAGTTGCATTTAATATCTGATTTAAAAGGTACAAAAATTAGCCTGCCAGCACCACTGGGGAAAATCTCTCTGGTGCAACGTGATTTTATGCTTGATTTGCCCCTGGGTCAGAAAAAAACGACATTGCGTTTTAGTTATGATCCGGTGCTGTTTGGCATGATCGAATTGAAAGGTAAAAGTCAGAAGCAGGAAATAAACAGAGCTTCTATTTCACTTTCAGAACAGGATTTGAAATTACCTGTAGAAGGAATTGATATTATTGGACATTGGCCAATCATGCATACAGGTTTGTGGCAAAAACGATTTGAGGAAATAGCCAACAAAAGTGAGAAATCATCAATCTCGAAGAAGATAAAACGAATCCATGTTTCGTTTTCTGAATGGTTGCTGGCGAGTCAACAATTTTCGAATGTACAACTGACTGCTGCAAAAAATGCGCAATACTGGCGCGCTAATATCAAGAGCGATGGTTTGACGGGCTTTTTGCGTATTCCACTGAAACAATCGTCCAGTAAAATCTTTGAAGCAGATCTGCAGAAACTCTATTTGAAAAAAACGACTGCATCCGGGTCACCCACATCACCACGGGATTTGCCCGCATTAAAAATCAAGAGTGAAGATTTTCGTTGGCAGGGTGAATCACTAGGACAGCTTGAACTCAATACAGAGAAAGATTTGTGGGGGCAACAGATAAAATCATTGCAACTGAAATCTGACGATCTTGTGGCAAATTTTTCAGGACAATGGCGGCAAGATGATCAGGGGCGGCAACATACCAAACTTGATTTTGATATTCAGGGGAAAAATCTGGGGAATACACTCAACAAGCTGGATATCAGTAGCACGCTTGATGGTGGAGAAGGCAGCCTGAAGGGTGTCATGCGCTGGGATGATGTACCATACAAACTGGCCTTATCAACCTGGAATGGCGAACTGGATGTGAGCGTTAAAAACGGGCGGTTGAACCAGGTTAATCCGGGTTTTGGCCGTGTGCTTGGCCTGTTGAATCTTGATCAGTTGCCGAAGCGGCTTGCTTTACAGTTCAGCGATGTATCCGGGAAAGGCTTTGAGTTTTCAGAGTTGGGTGGTCACGTTGCTCTGGTAGATGGCGCGGCTTATTTCCAGCAGTTCAAAATAGAGAGTGCTTCGGCCAATATGAACCTCAGTGGCAGTGCGGATCTGGGCTCACGTCAGTATAATCTTGAACTGGGCGTTATCCCTAACATCAGTTCGACCGTACCACTCGCCGCCGGTCTCATCGCAGGGCCGCAGGTAGGCGCCGTAGCGTATCTGGTAGACAAACTGGCCTCGGGGGTCGGTGTGGATATCAACAAAGCGGTTGAGCAGCATTACAGAATCACAGGCAGCTGGGATGAACCCATTGTCAAATCATTAAATTTTGAAGACGATACGGGGCCTGGTGATGCTGACGACGAAGAACCTTTTATTACAGAATAGGCATCACACAATTGAAAACTGGCGTAGCTTTACGTTAACAGCCCTGATAAATTTATACTTCAGTGATCATTAAACAGAAAAAGTCTTGAATCCTTTTGCAGCTATTCAAATGTCCTCCGGCCCGCAGTTGCCAGCCAACCTGCTGGAAGCGGAGCGGTTAATTATCCAGGCAGTCAAGCAAGGCGCGCGGTTTATTGTGCTGCCTGAAAATTTTGCCCTGATGGGTATGACCGAGCAGGATAAGCTGGAATTTAAAGAATCCCCAGGAACGGGACAATTGCAGGAGTTTCTTTCTGCTCAGGCCAGTAAGCATAAAATCTGGCTGTTAGGTGGAACCATTCCACTTGAATCACTTGATCCTGAAAAAGTATATGCAGCCAGCCTGTTGTTTAATGACAAGGGTGAGCAAGTCGCGCGTTATGACAAGATTCATCTTTTCGATGTACAACTACCCGATGCGGATGAGCAATATCACGAATCGGCAACCACCGCACATGGTGATCAGGTTATCGTTACCGACACAGATTTCGGCCGTGTTGGCATAGCCGTTTGTTATGACCTGCGTTTCCCTGAGCAATTTCGCAGTATGCAGGAAATGGGAGCGGAAATTATTTTACTCCCGGCAGCCTTCACCATGCGAACCGGAAAAGCGCATTGGGAGTTACTGTTGCGTGCGCGTGCCGTGGAAAATCTTTGCTATGTCGTGGCTGCCGGACAGGGTGGATTTCATATCAATGGCCGAGCAACCTATGGCCACAGCATGATCGTTGACCCATGGGGTAGTGTTATCAAAACTTGCGATAATTCCTCGCCAGGTGTTGTTGTTGCACCTTTGAACCTGGATCAGCTAAGAGCGGTTCGTAAAAATTTCCCCGTACTGATGCATCGCAAGCTCGCCTGACGAACTCCTTTTCGCCACACCCAAACCTTTTTATTTTTGAACAAGCCCTCATGTAAGGTTTATGGCATCATTCGCCTTAATATTGTACTTATAGATAATCCGTAAAAATAAAACCGACACGATACACATGAACTCAGTTTCTCCCAACGACAGCAATGCACTGGAACTCGCAAAAGAGCAGGTGCTTGTGCCAGCCGGGCTAGATGAAAACAGCATCGACAAAGTCATGTCCCGGTTACTGGGTTCTGCCATTGATGCGGGTGATATTTATTTCCAGATCAGCCGCCATGAATCCTGGTCCATGGAAGATGGCATTATCAAGGAAGGCAGTTTTAACCGGGATCAGGGCGTCGGGCTGCGCGCTATCAGCGGTGAAAAAACCGGTTTTGCCTATTCCGATCAGATATTAATGCCAGCGCTTGAAGAAGCAGCCGGGCATGCCAGGGCGATTGCGCGCGACCAGAAAAATGTTCAGATACCTGTATTGCGTTCCGGTGCAGGTCGGGCTTTATATCAGCCAACCAGTCCGTTGGACAGCCTGAGTGAAGTCGAAAAAATTGATCTGCTTAAAAAAGTGGATGCCGAGGCACGCAAGCTGGACTCGCGAGTTGAACAAGTCATGGTCAGTCTTTCCGGGCTGGATGAAACCATTCTGGTTGCGTCCAGCGACGGCAATCTCGCAGGCGATATCCGCCCATTGGTACGCATGAATGTCAGCGTCATTGTCGCCGACAAGAACCGACGCGAGCAAGGCAACAGTGGTGGGGGTGGGCGAGTGGACTATCGCTATTTTCTTGAGGAAGACCGCGCCCTGGGTTACGCCCGCGAGGCTGTGCGTCAGGCGCTGGTGAATCTTGAAGCGGTTGATGCACCGGCCGGAACCATGCCCGTCGTATTGGGCCCGGGCTGGCCAGGTGTGCTGTTGCATGAAGCAGTCGGCCATGGACTTGAAGGCGATTTTAATCGCAAGGGCAGCTCGGCTTTCAGTGGCCGTATGGGTGAACAGGTCGCAGCAAGAGGGGTGACGATTGTTGATGACGGCACACTGGAAAATCGCCGCGGCTCATTAAATATCGATGACGAAGGGACGCCAACGCAATGTACAACTTTAATTGAAGATGGCATTCTGACCGGCTACATGCAGGATAAAATGAATGCCCGGTTAATGGGCGTCGAATCAACGGGAAATGGTCGGCGTGAGTCTTACGCTTGCTTGCCGATGCCACGCATGACCAATACTTACATGCTCCCGGGTAAGTTAAATCCTGAAGAAATTATCAGCTCGGTAGATAAAGGTTTATACGCCGTTAATTTTGGTGGCGGGCAGGTGGATATCACTTCCGGCAAATTTGTATTTTCTGCCTCCGAAGCCTACTTGATCGAAAATGGAAAAGTTACTGCTCCGGTCAAAGGCGCAACACTGATTGGAAACGGACCTGAAGCGATGACCCGCATCAGCATGGTCGGCAATGACCTGCAGCTGGATAGTGGTATCGGCGTCTGTGGTAAGGAAGGTCAGGGTGTACCTGTCGGTGTTGGCCAGCCAACTTTGAAAATTGACGCACTAACAGTGGGTGGGACGCAGGGTTAGAAGTAGCGTTCAAGCTATTGTTTTATCGAATAAAATATAATCAATATAAAGTAATTACTTAATTCGTAATCATCATGACAACAACTATAACCAACCTGGAAAGCGATCGCGCGCAAGTCAGTAAAGCTGTCGAAATTGCCCTTGATGTGGCGAAAAAAGAAGGCGCAACTGCGGCTGCTGCGGGTGCGAGTCTCGACAGTGGTTTATCCATCACGTCCCGGATGGGCGATGTCGAAACGCTGGAACATCATCGTGGTCAAAGCTTGTCGGTCACGGTTTACCAGGGACAAAGAAAAGGTTCTGCCAGTTCTTCTGCATTGAGTGCCGACGCGATCAAAGAGGCGGTGGAAGCTGCGGTGCGGATCGCTCGCTACACTTCTGAAGATCCCTGCGCGGGTCTGGCAGATGCCGACCTGATGGCCAGTGAAATACCTGACCTGGATCTCTTTCACCCGTGGCCGTTGCAAGCAGATGAGGCCATCGAAATCACAAAAGCTTGCGAAGCGGCAGCGTTGTCTTCTGACAAACGCATTGTCAATTCTGAAGGTTCTTCGCTGAACACTTTTCAGGGTACATCGGCCTATGCCAATTCGCATGGATTTCTGGGTGTCACCTCAAGTTCACGTCATAGCCTAAGTTGCAGCGTCATTGCAGAAGATAAATCCGGTATGCAGCGGGATTACTGGTATACAAGTTCACGTCTGTCAGCGCAGTTGGAGTCCCCGGAAAGTGTCGGTCTGAAATCAGCGGAAAGAGCACTGGCCAGACTTTCACCACAAAAACTGTCCACCCGCAAAACCCCTGTTCTGTTTTCAGCAGAACTGGCGAAAGGATTGATGGGTCATTTAGTCGGGGCGGTAAGCGGTGGCGCGCTTTACCGCAAGGCCAGTTTTTTGCTGGATGCGGTGGGCGAAAAAATCCTGCCGGAATTTGTGCATATTTATGAAGATCCTTTAATTCCGCAGGCGCCCGGGAGCGCAGCTTTTGACGCCGAGGGTGTGGCCACGCGTAAAAGTGATCTGGTCAAAAAAGGTGTGCTAGAGCGTTATGTGCTGGGTAGTTATTCAGCACGCAAACTGGGTTTGCAAACCACGGCCAACGCTGGCGGTGTGCACAATCTCAGAGTTGACAGCCATAACCTGGGTCTGGATGACTTACTGAAAAAAATGGACACCGGTTTTTATGCCACAGAATTAATTGGTCAGGGGATCAATATGGTTACCGGCGATTATTCACGTGGTGCGGCTGGCTTTTGGGTGGAAGGTGGTGAAATCAAATATCCGGTTGCTGAAATCACTGTTGCAGGAAATCTGCGAGACATATTCAAAAATGTACAGGCGATAGGGCACGACATAG
Source organism: Thiotrichales bacterium (assembly GCA_012961935.1). GTDB lineage: Bacteria > Pseudomonadota > Gammaproteobacteria > CAZUMV01 > CAZUMV01 > UWMA-0217. The sequence goes on from DTYI01000020.1 coordinate 17,865, forward strand.
ATACTCGAGGCAATATTCAAACCGGCTCTTGGCTGATAAATGATTTAATGATCGCCGGGGATTGATATACTGTTGTTTATTAATTCACCGCAAAGGCGCAAAGTACGCAAAGAATATTTTTTGTAAACCATGAGTCGAATCCTTCTAAGCAGAAATTTACATCTTACTGAGAATAATATTTTTCCGAAAATAAGTTTAGTAATTCTTTGCCTACAGGGAAGTAGGTAAGGGGCGTGAGCAGGACGCGGAAGCTTTGCGCAAGGAAAGTTAATACTCTTATTCGGGGAGATCTGCTTAACAAGCGATC
>DTYI01000021.1 GCA_012961935.1 Thiotrichales bacterium
ATTAGCGGTTGTTGATGTACATAGTGACTTCAAAACCGAAACGAATATCTTCAAACTTAGGTGTTTCCCATTTCATGGTGGAAATCTCCAATTTTATAGTTAATAAAAAACAACAGACGTTTGTCTGTCTACTGCTTACAGAGCAGTCTTCGTGCCAGATTTTGTTTGATCTTAGAAATTATCATTAATAACAGTAGGTTATTGTTATATATTGGTCTGTACTTTATTCTGGAGTTATCTTCATATTTTGAAGATATGGTTTCATGCAACCAATGCAGTGGTTGTTAATAACCACCACTATTGTTGAGTAATCATGGAAAACACTGAGTGAAAAAAATAGTTCAATCGCTGAAAAGACATCTGGTATTTTATCGTAATGTTTTAGCCGATCCTCGAACCCCCAGAATTTCCCGTTGGCTCCTGGCCGCAGCAATCGGTTATGTGCTGATGCCATTTGATTTGATTCCGGACTGGATACCAGTTCTGGGTCAACTGGATGATTTAATTATTGTGCCTCTGCTCGTCTTTCTAGCATTCCGGTTTATTCCTGAAGAAGTTTTAGCAACACATCGTACAACCGAAAAGGATAATTAAAATATGCTGGTATTTATTGCGCTCAAGTTGATAACACAACCTGAGTACAATTTATCTCAATGCAAATATTATTGATTAAAATGTTTATTCAAGTTGTTCAAACCTGCATCGTAAATACCCGTAATCGTTTTGACTGCTTCTTCATCGCTAGCGCCCTTTGCATTAAAGCTTGATGTCCATTTAACAACAGATTTTCCATCTGCTGCAGGCGTAATACTGATTGTAGATTCATAGTTTGCAACAGGGAGTGGTGACTCAGTGATGGCGTAAGAATAATGACGCGCACCGTCATCATGCGAAAGTAGTTTTTCGGTGATCGAAGCGCCATTACCCAGGGTTAATACCCGCACAGCACCAACACCTTTGGTATCACCGACTAATTTGCTGTCAACAACAACAGGATGCCAGACATCCAGGTGATTAAAATCTCCAATCATCTTCCAGGCTGTATCTGGGCTGGCGTTGATGGTCGTTTCTTTGCTGACTTTCAGGCAACTCGCATAAGCTGATGTTGCGAATGCCAGTAAGGGAATCATAATTAGTAATTTAAATGTTATTTTTGACATTACACTCTCCCGAAGAGATTTTTATTAGTGCAGCACAGCTAATAATAATTCTGTCAAAATAAATAGGGAATTATTCCTGCTTCATCGCTCTTTATGATTTCATTTGGATGTTATGTTTCTGTACGCGGTAGCGCAGTGCCATGCGTGTAATGCCCAGTTTTCGTGCAGCTTCTGAAACATTTCCCTGACTGTCTTCCAGTGCCTGATAAATAAGCTGCGCTTCAGCTTCATCCAGCGTTGTGTTTTCTGTCTTCTGGGTTTCTTTGAGGATAGGTGGCTGTCTGGGTTCCAGCCCGAGTGAAGAGGCAGTAATTTCTTCACCCTGACTTAATAACACCGCGCGCTCGATCAGGTGATTAAGCTCGCGGACATTACCCGGCCAATGGTAGTCAGACAGTTGTTGCAGGGCGTCGCTGGAAAACCCTGGTTTGGGCAGGCCAAATTTATGTGCAGTCAGTGTGGCAAAATATTCAGCTAAAAGTGCTGCATCATTTTTCCGTTCTCTTAATGGCGGAATAGCCAGGGTTAACACCTTGAGTCGATAATAAAGATCCGAACGAAATTCTCCTGCTGCAACCAGTTCTTCTATCGGACGATTGGTCGCTGCTATAAACCATGCTTTTATTGGACGCTCACGACTACTGCCGACACGTCGGAGTGTATGCCGTTCCAGTACAGCCAGTAATTTTGTCTGTAAATCCAGTGGCAATTCGGCGATTTCATCGAGGAAAACGGTGCCATCTTCCGCCGCTTCAATCAGGCCAATGCGTTCATTTGTGGCACTGGTGAATGCGCCTTTGGTGTGGCCGAATAATTCTGCTTCAATCAGATCTTTGGCCAGAGTAGCGCAATCGATATGGACAAAAGGACGCTGGGCACGGTGGCTTTGTTCATGTAATTGACGTGCGGTCAGGTCTTTTCCAGTCCCGGTTTCGCCGGTAATTAAAACCACAGGCGCATGATCAGATGTCTGTCCGATCAGTCCAGCGATCTGTTTGATTTCCTGTTTGAGCGTTTTAATGACAGGGCTGTTACCCACTAACTTTTCTTTGCTGCGTGATCCTTGCTCACGTTGCCTAGAATAAGCGAGACGCTGGTTTAATTTGGCGTTACGCAACACCTTTTCACTGGTAAGTAACAGCTCATTTAAATCAACAGGTTTATTTAAATAATCCAGCGCCTGAAGTTTCATCGCAGAAACAGCATCGTCGAGTTCGCCAAAGGCTGTCATAACAATGACGGGTGTTTCGGCGGCTTCACTTTCACGCAGTTGATTCAGAAAATCCAGACCTGAACCATCCGGCAGTCGCATATCGAGTAAAATTAAATCGGGTGCTTGCTGTTTTAAAATCGCTTCTGCTTCTGACAATGTGCCGGCAATTTTACAATCGTATTTTGCTGCACGAAATCGTTTACAGACAGCTTTTGCGAATAGCGCCTCATCTTCGATCAATAAAATTTGTGCTGTTTCAGACATTAATTTTCTGTAGTGGGTATTGTTAAGCGTACACGTGTTCCACTGCCGCTCGCTTTTTCAAAAGTTAAAGAACCTCCGTGTGCCTGAACAATTTTAAAAGCAAAGGGAATGCCCAGCCCGGTACCAAAACGTTTGGTCGAAGGGCCGGGTGTGAGTTCAGTGGGTTGTGGATTAAAAGGCATGCCTGATCCGTTGTCCTCGATGATTAAAGTAACCTGCGTATCGTCTGATGCCAGATCAAGTTGTAATTCAGATTCAGTCGGTGAGGCTTCCACGGCATTATTGAGTAACCCGTAAATAGCCTGTTCCAGCAGATCGGCATCCAGTGGAATTTTCTGGGAACGATTCCAGTTGTGACGATTTATTTGTATGCTTTTCTCCTGCAATCGGTGATCAAGTGCTTGCAAGGCATTATCTACAATTTGAGCGACAGATTGATGGGATTTTTTCATGACACCCAGTGGCCGCAAATAAGTCAGCAGGGCATTCACCCAACGTTCTAGCCGGTCAACTGTGTCGATGATGCCATCGCGGGTTTCTTTGAGTTCGGCGTCGTCATCACTCGCCTCAAGCATTTGCGAGGCAGCACGGATACTGGCCAGCGGGTTACGGATGTTATGTGCTACCACAGGCACCAGGCTGCCTAGCGCTGCCTGACGTTCGGCATCTAGCAGTGCATCGCGGCTGGCTGTGAGTTCTTCTGCCATGTGATTCATGGCTTCCGCAAGCGATGAGGCCTCTGTGACACCTTGCTGAGGAATACGGTGCGTAAGTTCGCCGGTGCTGATGCGCTCTGCGCCTCTGACCAGTTGGCGCATGGGCCGGATGAATTTCCTGCGCACAGTCTGACTGATATAAAGTAATAAACCCATCGCAATAATGATCGGCAAACTGACGATAAAAGGGGCCAGCTTGCTCCATTGCGCCAGACTGTTTTCCATTTGCTGACGTCTCTGCGCGGCTGACCGGGTCAGTTCATTGAGAGCGGCTTCAAAATCTCTGCGGATATGTGTTTCGTAGACCGCATCAATCATTTCTTTTTGCGATGCATAACCGCCCCTGGTATCAGCAAATAAACGATTCATGGCAGACTGCATGAGTTCATAAGCGTGACGCATTTTGACGACTGCCTGTTTTTCCTCAACCGTTTTTGTGAGGTTGTCCACTTCGTAGAAGCGCCGGTCAATCTGGTAGAGATGCTGCCAGTATCTGTTTAATGCGCTTTGGTCATAAGTCAGGCTGGCAGTGGAAATTTCCTTAATCTCACGGTAAATATCGCCCCGTAATTGCTGTGTCTGAAAAAGCAGCGCGCTCAATTCTAGTGATTCCTGAGAATTATGTCGCCAGAAATAGACCCCCAGCCCCTCTAATCCAGCCATCATTATGATTAGAATCAGGAAGACCACGCTTTGCAGCACAATCAGAGATTTTAGTGAACGCAGGTGCATTGAGTGTTTACTATAAGTAATTATCGGCAGGTTTGTCAGGCTCTATTTTTGTCGAATGAGTTGTGGTGCATTCTCTTGCATCTTATGAGTATATTGTGGAGAAAAGCATCTATCGGGCTAAATTGCGTGTATAACATAAGTTAAGACTCTACTTTATTATGTTACATGGGAGAACAACATGCCGAATAAAAAGCTACGGCAAGTATTGCTGACAATGGCGCTTATTCTGTTTTTTGGAGGCCATGCGTTGGCAGATATGATGGATCATGTGGAAATGGATACACCGGATATGAATGAAGCCGAGATGACGCGCGAGGAACTTATCCAATTGCTTGAAAAATCTTCACCGCAAAACCCGGTCGACCTCTCGAGCATACGATTATCAAGTCTGGACTTACGCAATGTAGATTTCAAAGGCGCTAATTTACGATCGGCCAGGATGAACAAGACGGATCTTCGTGGTGCTAATCTGAGCCAGGTTAATCTGGATATTGCCTGGATGCTGGGCGCTAATCTCGAAGGCGCCAATCTCTCTGGAGCCAGTCTGTTTTCAACCCAGATGATGCGCGCAAATTTAAAAAACGCCAACCTTAGTAAAGCAAGGATTGTGGCCAATCTCAGTCATGCCAATCTTGAAGGCGCTGATATGACTGAAGCGAATATGGCTGCAGATATGAAAAATCAGTCGATGGGCCTGATGCGCCTGGTTGCACGCTCGGCAACGCTGGATAATGCAAACATGACGGGTAGCAAAGCGGGGCGCGCTGATTTTGAATTTGCCTCGCTCCAGGGCGCCAATCTGGAAAATGCTGACTTTAACGGTACCGAATTAGCTGGCGCTGATTTCACCGGTGCAAATGTAAAAGGTTTAAATATTGATGGTGCAGATGTGGCCACAACGCGTCTGCTTAAGTTGAAAAATGTTGCAGAAATGATCGGTCTTGATACCACTAAAAACAGAGATGAAGCGATCCTGAAATAAATACGCCAGTAAAGTTTTTCTATGCTTTAATCGGTTATTATCAACCAGTCATGGTTGTAGACAACCATCACTTACGCACCACAGTTTTCTGACTGACAGGCGTTTCGCTATGTATTCAACAAGATAAGTTCCGTTATCTTGTCTGGCATAATAGTTGCAGTTTTTATTAGGGGATTTTCTTCGGGGATTCTATTTCAACACAATACCAAAGGGGCGATCACAAAATGGGGCGAACAGAAAAAATAACACGCATCTTTTTTATAGTAGCGAGCATCGGCATTCAAGGTGGTCAGGCGATGGCCGAAACCAGTTTGGGAGAAATTAATGTCACCGCGACACGTGTAGAAAAACAATTACAAAATGTACCGGCCAGTGTTGGTGTGGTTGATCAGGATGACATCCAGTTTACAACTCAACAAATTGGGCTGGATGAATCGCTGGTTAAAATGCCAGGTATCTTCATGCAGAATCGTTACAATTTTTCGCAGGATTTACGCCTGTCTATTCGCGGCTTCGGTGCGCGTTCCAGTTTTGGTATTCGTGGAATTAAAGTACTGGTCGATGGCATCCCAGAATCATTACCCGATGGTCAGGCAAATGTCGACAGTATTGATATTGGCTCCAGTGAGCGGATTGAAGTGATTCGCGGGCCGGTTTCATCGCTTTATGGCAATGCCTCCGGTGGCGCAGTGATTATCCAGAGTGAATCTGCTCCGGAAACCCCTTTCATTTCAATCCGTCCCAGTTTTGGTGAAGATGGTTTTCAGAAACATCAGCTTAAATTCGGTGGACAGAAAAATAAATTTGATTACCTGGTGAATATTTCTGATCTGGATTATGACGGCTACCGTGACCATAACCGTACTGAAATGACACAGGTCAACAGCAAATTTGGCTATCAAATAAATGATCATTCCAAATTAACCACGATTTTAAATTATGCCGACTCACCGCTCGCAGAAGACCCGGGTGGCCTGACGGCAGCGCAGGTTGAAGATGACCCCACCCAGGCGCGGGATAAAAATGTGCGTGTAAATGCAGGTGAAGAACTGGATCAAACCCGTCTGGGTTTTGTATATGAAAAGGATTTTGGTGAATCGGATAAACTGGTTTTGCGTAACTATTATGTCTGGCGTGATTTTGCAAATCGCATACCGGCAGGACCGAATGGAGAAAGCGTTGGTCTGGATCGTTTTGTCGTGGGTGGCGGTGCACAGTACACGCATGAATCGAGTTTTTCTGGTCGTAATAATCGCTTAACAGTTGGGATTGATCTGGATAAACAGGATGACGACCGAACGCGTTTTGATCTGGCAGCAGGAGCAGTCCTCGGCAACCAGACCCAGGATCAAAATGAAGAAGTCACCAGTGTCGGCGTTTATGTGCAGGATGAACTTGCATTAACGGACAAGTTTGAACTGACTTTAGGCGGCCGCTACGATCGACTTGAATTTGATGTCAGCGATAAATTCCTCAGCGATGGTGACGATTCAGGTGATCGCACATTTGATCAATTCAGCCCATCGATAGGGTTACGTTTTAGCCCGAAAGAAACGCTGAGTTTTTATACCAGTCTTTCGCGTTCATTTGAAACACCGACAGCCAGAGAATTAGGCAATCCAACAGGCGGCGGTTTTAATCAGCAACTTGATCCGCAAACAGCCAATAATTATGAAGTTGGCGTGAAGGGACAAATCGGTCAGCGCAACAGATATGAAATCGCGCTGTATCGTATCGACGTAAAAGATGAACTGATCCCCTTTGACGCCGATGGCGAAACCTTTTTTGAGAATGCGGGTGAATCTAAGCGCCAGGGGATTGAGATACTTTTTGAAACACGGCCCATCGATGGTTTGACTGCTTCGCTTGCCTATACTTATTCAGATTTCGAGTTTAAAGAATTTATGGATGACAATGGCAATGATTTTAGCGGCAAGACAATTCCTGGCGTGCCCGAAAACCTGCTTCATTTTGATATTAGCTACCAGCATCAGTCAGGCTTATATGGCAGTTTTGATGTGCTGTATGCCGATGAAATATTTGCAAATAATGCCAATACGGCAACCAGCGATGCTTACACGGTTGCAAATCTACGTTTAGGTTACACAGGTTATTTTGGTAACTGGGAATTCTCGCCATTTCTGGGTGTGAATAACCTGTTTGATGAGGACTATAACGGTAATGTGCGCATCAATGCTTTCGGTGCGCGCTATTTCGAACCTGCACCGGACCAAAATGCGTATGGTGGATTTACGCTGCGCTATAATTTTGCTTCATCATGATATTGGTCAGGATTAATTCCTGTTAGACGACCTTGAATAGATTGACTACACTTATCAGGACATCACTACACAAGAGGCACACCTGATGACAAACATTCCTGAAGACTCGGTTTTGCGACGCCACTTTCAATCTGCCATGTATACGCCTGGAGCTTCTGCAACTGGTTCCGGGGCTGCTCAAGCAAGATCAACTCATTCTCCTCAGCCTGCGGCTACCGCATCATCTTCTGGCGGGGGACTATTTGGATGGCTAAAAAAATTATTAGGTGGTTGAGGTTTTCTGACCAGACGTTAACAAAGCCAGGTTTGGAATAAGACATTTATGTCTGTTGTTTATCTGGGTATCGGTAGTAATATCGAGCGAAAAAAAAATATCCAACAGGCACTATCCAGCTTGAGGGACCACTACGGAAATATCCAGTGTTCATCGGTTTATGAAACTAAGAGCTATGGATTTGAAGGTGATCCGTTCTATAATTTGGTCGCCCGGTTTGAAACCCGTGAACAACCTGCAGAAGTGAAATCATTTTTGCGCAGTATTGAACTACAACAAGATCGCCCGGTCAATGCGCAGAAATTCAAACCACGAACGATTGATCTGGATTTCCTCATTTATGGCGACCTGGTTTGTGATGAACCTGACTACCAGCTTCCACGTGAAGATGTGCTGGTATTTTCTTTTGTGCTGGAACCATTATCAGAGCTGGCACCTGATACTAAATATCCGGGTAGTGATAAAACGTTCTCAGAGTTATGGCAAGAATTTCTCAGTCACCACACACCAGTTGCCGCTACTAAAATTGCCTGGTCCCCAGGCAAGACTGATTAACAGCCTGTTAAAGCAAACTATATTTCATCGGCACATTAAAGTCCCAGCTTGTCCTGCTCAGTTCAGCGGGTATTGGAAACTTCCCGTTTATTTTTTTAATCGTCTTCAGCGCAGCCTGGTCCAGACTGCTATTACCTGCACTTTGAATAATCCTGAGATTTTCAATTGTGCCATCACGCAAAATAGTGAATGCCAGCATCACCGTTCCCTGTTGCCGTAAACGGCGCGCCTTTCTGGGATAGCGTTTGTTAGCTTCAATCGCCTTTCTGACAGAAACTTTGTATTCGTCAATAAGTCGGCTATCCACTGGTGGTGCGGTGACAACAGGTGGTGGCTGGGGTTTAATAATTTCTGGTTCTACCACCGGTTCTGGTTTAGTTTTGACAACCGGTTCAGGCCTGGGCCGTTTTTTTGGTTTGGGCTTAGGTCGTGGTTTTTTGATCTGTTTCGGTGGAGGTGGTTTGGGTTTTTCTACCACCTCAACGACTGGCTCAGGCTCAGGAATCACAACTGGTTCGGGTGGGACGATAACAGGTTCTGGTGGAGGAGGTGGTGGTACGAACATGGACAGCTTTAATGCAATCGGTTCGGGTTTATCCACCGGCAGCGCGACGGGTTTATTTATGAGTGTCGTATAGGCAAGCGTAAACAACCCGGCATGCACCAACGCAGAAATGGTGAACCCGGGCAGGTGGTTTTTCATAAGGCATCGCGAACCATGATAGACAGGTTCTCAAGTTGTCTGGCCTTTAGCAGATCGACAATATGAATAAACTTTTCAAAGGGGACCAGTTTGTCCACCGAAACGACGATGTGCGTTTTCGGTTCAAGCAACGTCAGTTTCTCGCCCAGCAGATCCTGGGAAATTATCTCTTCATCAAAATAAAATTGCTGTTGGGCATCAATGGCGATGGTCACTATGTTTTCATTATCTGCCGGTGTAGCGCTTTCGGCCGCCGGCAATTCCAGGTCAATCTGCTGCCTGGAAATAAACGTCGCGGTCAATAACACAATCGCCAGCAACACCAGCATGATGTCGATAAATGGAATCACATTAATTTGGTTAAAGGGTTTCACGATTCGCGTGCTTGTTTCCAGCGTGCAGTGAGGACATCGACCTTGCGTAGCAGGGCGTTATAGAAAAGAATCGCGGGGATGGCGACCAATAATCCTGCGGCGGTTGCTTTTAAAGCCAGCGCCAGGCCGGTCATGATCGCGGCTGGCTCCAGTTTGCCACCACCCTGACCGAGATCGTAAAAGGTAATTAAAATTCCGAACACAGTCCCGAGCAAACCGACATAAGGCGCGTTGGCACCAATCGAGGAGAGCACAGTCAGATGATTGGTCAATGCGATGTTTAATTGATCAGGGTGAGTATAGTTTTCAAGCTTGATGCGCGCATAAAATAGATATCGCTCGATTACCATCCACAGCATCAGGAAACTCATGAAGCCAAGTGTGCCGAAAATAAAAAAATCTAGATATTGCTTTAATAGTTCCATGCTGTGCTCATCATTATTTACCACTTACCTCTGAGGCCAACCCATCCGGCGCGAGGTGCGCCAGGCGAACGAAAACGCGGGTTTTCAAACTCATCACCCAGCACCTCATCCGCTTCGCCATAAAGGCCAAAAGTATCATATTCTTTATCAAAAATGTTATTGATTTTTATGAATGCGGACAGGTGTTTACTAAACTGATAGTCGCCGCGTAAATTAACGACCGTGTAGCCATCAATGGTTTCATCAAAGTTTCCTTCATCACCGCGATACACAAGATCTGAACTGTAATGCAGATCAGTACCGGCTGAAATTTTTGGCGTGAAATGATAGTTGGCAGAAATCTTCAGCAGATGCTCCGGCAGGCCCGGTAGCCGATCACCTTTTTCTACCGGTATTTCACTGTTCACAGCAGCAGGGTTATTTGGGCTTGAGACGGTAAAGTTTTCTTCAAAAGTGGCGTCCAGATAACTGTAATTAACGCTCCAGTCCAGACGGTTATCGAGTACGTTTCCACGCAGACCAATTTCAACACCCTGACGTTGGGTTTCACCAATGTTATCAAAGAAACCCTGGCCAGTTAATTCTCCAGCACTGATGAAAAGAATATCATCTTCGTTGATGGTCCGGAAAAGTCCCAGGTTCCAGCTTAGTTTATCTTTGTTACCACGGATGCCTGTTTCAATTGTTTTAGCAACGACTTGTTCCAGAGGTGGATCAGATAAAAACGCATTGGGTAACCGACAGGGTGCATCTTCATCCGCGCACGTTAATTCCATTGGAGTAGGGGCGCGGCTGGATTCGCTGTAGCTGGCGTAAAGATTTATAGCAGGAGAATGACGGTATGTGATACCGGCAGCCGGATTAAAACGGGAGAATTTGTGTTCGCCGTTCAGTTCAGTGCCCAACTGGTCACGCAACTTGATTTCGGTATTGTTATATCGACCAGAGATTGTCAGATCAAGTTTTTCAGTCAGTCCGTAAGTGTCCGTCAAATAAATACTGTAATTGTCTGTATCCGAATTAACGCGTGTAAAGGCCTCTCCTACAAATACACCGGAAGCTTCAACACCACGATCTTCATTCAGGCTGCCTAACTCAGTGCTGGCATTAAATTTGACGCGGTTCTGATCAATCGATGCGCCGATGATAAACTGGTTTTCATGGCCTGCCAGATTATTCAGAAATGAAGCCTGTAAGCTGGCGCCATAGCTGTCCTGATCCGTTGCCGTGCGATTAATTGTGCCGCCTTCGACAGCGTCATCTTCGGGAATAGGGTTGCCGTTTTGATCCAGTGCAAGTTCTTCTTCGTCTCCTTCCTCTTCACAGATAAAACCCGCATTCGCAGGTTCTTCACATTCTTCAAAATCCGAGTCGTCTCCATTGAATGTTTTAACATCACTGCTGCGATAATAAATAACGCTATTAAGAAAAACATTTTCGCCAATACTATGATTGCCACGCAGATTAATAGCTGCTAATTCATTTTCTGTTATATCCGGTAGTGTAAAAACTGCTTCTCTGTTAATTGCCTGAAGATCAACTGGTGCAGGGCCGTTGCCGATTAGTTCGGTGTCTGCAAGGTTAAGTGATACGTGTAGGCCGCTATTTTCTCCCTGCCAACCAATGTCTCCAAATAATTGCTTGGCTTCAGAAGGCGAGAAATCACGCCAGCCATCTTCATCGAAATATTCAGCTGTAAAAAAATAACTGAGATTATTTTTTTTACTGACGCCACCGGTTTCGGCCTGGGCTGTCAATCGTCCAAAGGATCCACCTGAAACCTGGCCGCGTGTGCCAGGATGCGTAAAGCCATTTTTGGTCTGAATCGATAACGCGCCACCTAATGCATTTAATCCAAATAGCGGGTTTGAACCCGGCATCAGGTTGATGCTGGAAATGGCTGATTGAGGCATCAAAACCCAATTCACCGTGTCGCCAAAAGGTTCATTGATTCGAACGCCGTCCTGATAAACAGCCAGACCCTGCGGCAGACCTATCAAAGGTGAAGCAACAAATCCACGGTATTGCAAATCCGGCTGTAATGGATTGGTTGTTGCCTCATTAACGAATACACTTCCGAGGCTTGTATTCAGATATTCTGATAAATCCAGGCTGTGTTTTTTTTCAATATCTTTATCGGTCGATGTTTGCACGTTAGAGGGCACACGATTTATTTCTATTTCGGCGCCATGCAAAGGTGTTGTGCTGATAACGTTAATTATTTCCAGTGATTCTGTCGTTTCTGCAACTACCTTTCCGGCTAGAAGGAAACAGGAAATACATAATAAAAATAAATGTACTGTCATACTGAAATATTTTGAACTCATTGTTTTTTATTCCTCACCAATTATTGAGAATCTGTGTAAGGATTTATACTTGATGAAGCAGCTTGCAGAAATAGGAGTATTTCCCTGAGGCATCAGGACAGGAATTTCTCCCAGCAGATAGATTTGATTTATTCGTCGAGTTGATTTGCAGAAGGTTTGATCATGCCTTCACGCATCGCCAGGTGAACTAGCTCTGCCTGGGTTCTGACATCCAGTTTGGATTTGATCTGTGTGACATAATTAGCGACCGTTTTATAACTTAAACAAATGCGATCAGCGATGCTTGCGGCGCCTTCCCCCTGCGCCAGCAAACAAAAGATTTCAAACTCACGTGTGGTCAGGCCAGAGAATAAATTAGTACGGTTGCAGGCTTTTTGAAAAGCCATATTTTTTTCCAGGCGCGGATCGAGATATTCTTTGCCACTGGCAACCTGTATCACCGCTTCGATCAATGTTTCAGGTGCATTGTCCTTGGTGATATAACCTTTTGCGCCCGCCTGCATAGACTTTTCCACAAAAGCCGTGTCATCGTGCATACTGAAAACCAGTACTTGTGCAGCATGGTTTCGTGAAATGATTCGGCGGGTTGCTTCAAAGCCGCTGATGCCGGGTAAAGATAAATCCATGACGACGACATCAGGTTCGTGTTGTGCATATTTCTCACAGGCCTGTTCACCGGTTTCCGCTTCAGCAACGACTTCAATATCTTCTGAATTCGTTAATAGTGCGCGGTAGCCGGTGCGGACAACGACATGGTCATCAACCAGTAATACGCGAATAGCTTGAGGTTTATGTTTGATCATTCAGAGACCGTTTGCATTTTCAGGACAGGTAGCTCGATTACTATACATACGCCTTTACCTGTTGAACTTTCAAGGGACATTTTCCCATCAATTGAAAGCACGCGCTCACGCATACCCATTAAACCCATACCTGACTGCTTGTCTTCAGGCTTAAAACCCTGGCCGTCATCTTCGATTTTTAAAGTGATCATATCAGTATTGGCGCCTTCTGACGGTGCTGGTTTTTTAAGGGTGACTGTCACCGTATTCGCATTCGCGTGTTTGGATACATTGGTTAATGCCTCCTGAATAATACGGTAAATGGTGATATTCAACTGTTCTTCCTGACCTTCAAATGTGCCCGCAATGATCAGCTTGCAAAAGCTGTCCGGGTGATGCGTATTCCAGTCATCAATCAGACGTTCCAGTGCGGTTACAAGTCCTAACTCATCAAGTACGGCCGGGCGCAAGCGATTCATCATATTGCGCACGACATCGTAGATATGGTTGCAGACGTTAATAATGGATGTTGCGGTTTCTGTGGATTGACATTTTTCTCTGGAGCCTTGTTGCTCCATCGAAACAGCCAATGCCTTGATCGCGCTGATGGACTGTCCCAGTTCATCATGAAGTTCTCGCGCCATGTGACGACGTTCGTTTTCCTGAATTTTTAGTGAGTGCTTGCTGAGGCGACGGTTTTCATTCTGTTGCCGTTCCAATGTTTCGGCCATGGTGTTGAACTGCGCGGCAATCCTGTTTAATTCAGGTAAGTGCAACTCAGGCAAGCGGGTTTTCAGATCACCACGTTCAACAATATTCAAAGCCGCAAGTATGTTACCCACAGGTTTGAGCGCGCGATGGATAATAAAATAAATTAATCCCATAGAGAGTACTGTGAAAGCAGCCAGCAATATTAGTGTCAGCCGTGCATCTGTCCATGCTTCAGAAATTTCATCAGCCGGGTTTGGGATAATTGTTATATCTGTTTTACCATAGCTCGGGTTAAAGAGGCGCCGTCGGTATTCTTTAGGTGCCGGCGCGACCAGTTTGCTAAACCATTCGGGCGCGCGGGGTGCTGCGTCGCTTGTGGTTTTAATGAAAGGTTGTGTGATTGAACCATCCGAATGAAATAGAGCGATATTCATATGGCGAATATCATCGAGCGCCTGCAAATTGCGCAAGAAAGTTTTGTGTGCTTCAGTGTTGCCACTCATTTGCAGGCTGATTGTAGCCGTAGATAATAATTGCATCGTTAACTCTGCGCTTGCGCTTGTTTCCTGGGAAACTGCATGACGCGCGTTGGAAATCGTAAAATAAAAACCCGCAACCAACGCCAGCAAGAAGAGAATAAAAATCAATAAATTTAAACGTAAAGCGAGATGCATAAAATCAGCTCGGGTTAGTGTTATTCATAACTTATCTCAAACTGTGAGAACAATTGTCCGGCTGTTTGCTCTGTTGGGATATCATAATACAGACTTTGTAACTGTAGTTTCCCAAAGGGCCCAGCTGTCATGCCTGGTATGGGCGTATGAAAACAATCGCCCCCCAGAAATTGATGTGTCTGCGTTAAATATAGACAGGAAAGCTGACATTGATGCAACATGGTTTCCAGCATGTGCGGCCCGGCGACCAGATAAAGACTTTGATAACCCGCCTTGCTCAGTGCGTCGATGAGTGGTGCAGCTTCTACATTTTGTTTCTCGCCTGCTTGCAAAACCTCATATCCACGGTCTTGCCATTTTTGAATCTGTTGTTCATCAGCCTGTGCTCCGGTGGCAATTATTAATCGTTGTTGAGCAGGGTTGATAAAATCAGGAATCGGAAAATCCAGCGATGCGCTTGCGATGACGATATCCGGTTGCGCAGACAAACCCTGTTGTTTACGCCAGTCGGGAAGATCCTCTGCACCGGGTTGTACGCCAACCTGAAGAATATTGCCCAGTTTGCCAGCAGCAAGATCACGGCAATAACCGCCGTGGGTAATCAGGCAATCGGCCTGAGCCTGTAGCTCCAGGAAAAGGCGGAAATCATTCGGGTTGGTCAATGCATCAGGCACATAAGCTTCATCAAGCTGGTCATCGTGCAGCGCAATTCGGCCGTCCAGACTGGTGACAAAATTGGCATAAACAAACGGTTTTTCCGGTGTGCCTGCACGGTGATGATGCCGTGACAGATAAAGCCCCTGCAAAGGGCGTGTTTCATGTGGTGCTGGAAAAAGTTGCAGAAGCTCAGTCATTGCTTTATTAAACCAGAAGTAAAACAAAAACACACAGTCGAGGGTACTGAATGTTTCAAGACAGACCACTGATTATGGGTATTCTGAATGTAACACCCGATAGTTTTTCTGATGGGCGTGATTTTATTGAACCAGAAAAGGCCGTGGCCCATGCACTGAAAATGGTGGAAGAGGGCGCAGATATGATTGATGTGGGTGGCGAGTCAACTCGACCCGGATCGGAACGAGTCAAAGCACAGGCACAAATTCAAAGACTGGTTGACGTGTTTGATGCATTAAAAGAACGCCTGCCCGAACATATCGTCATCAGTATTGATACAACGTTGGCCAGCGTTGCTGAAATGGCGCTGGATCGAGGCGCAACATTTGTAAACGATATTTCTGCAGGGAGGGATGACCCTGAAATATTATTATTGTGTGCGGAACGAAATGTTTATCTGTCATTGATGCATATGCAAGGTAAGCCGCTAAACATGCAGGAAAATCCTGGTTATGCAGATGTGGTCGCAGAAGTTTTAGCATTTCTTGATACACGAGTCATGGCCGCAATGGAAGCAGGCGTGCAAAGAGATAAATTAATTGTGGATCCTGGAATTGGCTTCGGTAAAAGCAGCGAACATAATTTGAAATTGCTGGCCCATCTGAATCAGCTCGTTGCACTGGGATACCCTGTTTTACTGGGCGCAAGTCGCAAGCGGTTTATGGGCAGTTTGCTAGAAGAACCGGAGCCAAAAAATCTGGTTGCAGCAACCTGTGCCACCACAGCGCTGGGCGTGCAGGCAGGTGTAAAAATATTTCGTGTACACGATGTCGACGCAAACCGGCAGGCTGCAGATACCGCCTGGGCTATTCATTTGCAACGTTAAGGAAGGTCTGATTTATTCAGACCTTCCTGCGGCACAAGGACGTGCCGCCAAAATCAATCGCGATGAGCGATTGATTTTGTGCAAAAAACGAAAATCGCACTTTTCGTTTTTTGCACTCTGAGAATTGTTCGCCTCTTCCATGAGGCTCACCCCTTCGGGGTTGCACGATCATTTGCTCCTGGCAAATGATTCAGGGATGAATTATTCAGAGTTTTCTTAATTTATTGCGTCGAGTGCCTGACCTGCACCATAGCTTGAAGGGTCGGCAATTTCACCGCCAGCTGAAAGCTTTACGGCGCAGTATTTCACTTCAGCAATTTTGGCGTAGGGATCCAGAGCCGCATTCGAGAGTTTGTTAACCGCTGCTTCGTAGTAGCAGAAAGGCATGAAAACTGTGCCCGGCGGGGTGTCATTGTCGGCCTTGCTATTTACGGTAATTTTTCCACGTCGTGTTTCGAGCGTTAACGGGGCACCGGCTTGCACGCCAAGCTTGATCAGATCACGTGGGTTGACGGCGACAAAAGGCTCCGGTTCCAGCGCATCCAGTACGCTGGCGCGGCGTGTCATACTGCCGGTATGCCAGTGTTCCAGTTGGCGGCCGGTAATCAGTATAAAAGGGTAGTCCTGATCCGGTTGCTCATCTGGTGGGATGATATCTGCGGGTACCAGTTTGGCGCGCCCACTCTCAGTCGGGAAATCATTGACGAAAATAATGGGTTCGCCCGGATCATCTTCCTGCTCACACGGATAGGTCACCGTTTCCTGTTGCAATCTTTCCCAGGTAATACCAGCGATGGAGTCCATACCCAGGCGCATTTCATTGAACACTGCTTCCGGGCCATCATAGTTCCAGTCCAGTCCCAGGCGACGCGCCATTTCCTGAATAATCCATAAATCCTGACGGGCCTCACCAGGTGGGTCGATGGCCTGCCGACCAAGTTGAACCATGCGATCTGAATTGATGAAGGTGCCGGTTTTTTCGGGGAAGGCAGAAGCGGGCAGGACGACGTCGGCAAAATACGCGGTTTCAGTCAGAAAGATATCCTGCACGACGAGATGCTCAAGCCGGGTGAGCCCGGCACGTGCATGATTACTATCAGGGTCAGACATAGCCGGGTTTTCGCCCTCGACATAGAGGCCTTTCAGGTCGCCATCGTAGGCTGCATTGACAATTTCGACGGTGGTCAGCCCAGGCTGGTCGTCAAGTTTGGTACCCCACAATTTTTCAAACCGTTGATGCGCTTCCGGGTTGTCGACACGTTGATAATCTGGAAAGACCATCGGGATTAATCCAACGTCGGATGCACCCTGTACGTTGTTCTGTCCGCGCAGTGGGTGCAGGCCGGTACCGGGGCGACCAATCTGGCCGGTGATCATGCACAGCGAAATCAGACAACGGGCGTTATCGGTACCATGCACGTGTTGTGAAATACCCATGCCCCAGAGGATCATGGCAGTCTTCGCCGTGGCATAGAGACGTGCAACCTCGCGAATATTTTCGGCTTTAATTCCGCAGATGGGTTCCATCGCCTCAGGACTATAAGCCTTGAGATGTGATTTGAGCGCTTCGTAATTCTCGGTACGCTCAGAAATAAATCTTTCATCCGTCAGACCTTCTTCCACAATCGTGTGCATCATGGCGTTCAGTAGCGCGACATCGGAGGCTGGTTTGAATTTCAGGTGATGGGTTGCGAAGCGGCCAAGATCATTGCCGCGTGGATCGAGTAAAATCAGTTGCGTTCCATTTTTAATCGCGTTCTTCATCCAGGTTGCGCCAACCGGGTGATTCACGGTCGGATTGGCGCCCGTGATGATGAGGACATCGGCATGAGCCACATCCCCCATCGGGTTGGAGACTGCGCCAGAACCGAGTCCTTCCAGCAGCGCCACGACGGATGAGGCATGGCAGAGGCGGGTGCAGTGATCGACGTTGTTGCTGCGAAAACCTGTGCGTATCAGCTTCTGGAACAGATAGGCTTCCTCGTTGCTGCCTTTGGCCGATCCCAGCCCGGCCAGTGCGCCTGGGCCATCGTGTTCAAGAATCTTTTTCAGGCCGTCTGCCGCAACTTCCAGTGCTTCTTCCCAGCTTGCTTCACGAAAAACAGTTTCGGGGTGATCTGGGTCGATCTCTAGCTCAGCAGATTTTGGTACATCCTTGCGCCTGATTAAAGGTTTTGTCAGGCGCTGTTTGCTGTGCACATAATCGAAACCATAGCGTCCCTTGACACAGAGTCGACTATGATTGGCTGGGCCGTCCCGACCTTCGACATAAAGAATCCTGTTGTCCTTAATGTTGTAGGTAAACTGGCAGCCAACGCCACAGTAGGGACAGATAGAACCCACGCGTTTATCCGGTTCGACCAGGCCTACTTCATTCGCGGGCATGAGCGCGCCAGTCGGGCAGGCCTGTACACATTCACCGCAGCCAACACAGCTGCTGTTGCCCATTGGATCGTCGAAATCGAAAACGATTTTTGAATGTGAACCACGCCAGGCGTAGCCGATGACATCATTAACCTGCTCTTCACGGCAGGCGCGCAGACAACGGGTGCACTGAATGCAGGCGTCGAGGTTGACGGCGATACCGGGATGGGACAGGTCGTCAGTGACATCATCACGAGATTCGAAACGGGGTTTGCCGATACCGAGTTTGTCTGCCCAGTCGTCTAGCTCATTATGCAGTGTGTAATCTTTTTCCGGCATGTCTGCCTTGAGCAGCTCCAATACCATTTTCTGTGATTTGAGTACGCGATCATTATTTGAGTTGACCATCATGCCTTCTGTCGGCTTGCGGCAACATGCGGGTGCAAGCACGCGTTCCCCTTCGATTTCCACCATGCAGGCACGGCAGTTGCCGTCGGCGCGCAGGCCATCTTTATAGCAAAGGTGGGGGATTTCACTGCCGTGACGCTGGGCTGCCTGCAGAATGGTTTCATCGGCAAAAGCAACCATCAGCTTGCCATTGAAAGTGAACTCTACGGTTTTGGGGAGGGCTTCAGGAGTGGCAGCCATTATTTGAGTTCCTCTGAAAAATACTTGATGACACATTGCATAGGGTTGGGTGCGGCCTGCCCGAGACCGCAGATTGAGGCGTCCATCATGACGTCGGAAAGTTCCTCCATCAGTGGCACATCCCAGCTTGTTTTCTCCATCAGTTTGACAGCCTTTGCGGTGCCGACCCGGCAGGGTGTGCATTGACCGCAGGATTCATGCTCGAAAAAACGCATGGCATTGATGGCCGCATTTTTAGCCGAGTCTTTATCGGAGAGTACGATCACCGCCGCAGAGCCGATGAAGCCACCGTGCTCGTTCAGGGTGTCAAAATCCAGGGGGATATCACCAAGTGAGGCAGGGAAAATGCCGCCTGAGGCGCCGCCGGGAAAATAGCCGTAAAATTCATGACCGGGCAGCATGCCGTCACAGTATTCATCGATCAGTTCACGGATCGTGATGCCCGCAGGCGCCAGATGCACGCCGGGTTTTTGTACGCGTCCGCTGACCGAAAATGAGCGCAGGCCATGGCGTCCGTGACGACCTTCCGAGGCAAACCATTCGCCACCTTTTTCAATAATGTCGCGCACCCAGTAGAGTGATTCCATGTTGTGCTCAAGTGTAGGCCGACCGAACAGTCCGACCTCTGCCACAAAAGGCGGGCGCAATCTGGGCATGCCGCGCTTGCCTTCGATAGACTCGATCATGGCTGATTCCTCACCACAAATATACGCACCTGCGCCGCGGCGAAGATGAATCGATGGCAAGGGGTGGGGTGATTTGCTTTTCAGTGTTGCCAGTTCGTCTGTCAGAATTTTGCGGCAGCCTGCATATTCATCGCGCAGGTAAATGTAGATTTCATCGATGCCCACGACCTCTGCGGCAATCAGCATGCCTTCCAGAAAACGATGCGGATCGCGTTCCAGATAATAGCGATCTTTAAAGGTGCCCGGTTCGCCTTCATCAATATTGACAGCCATCAGTCGGGGGGCAGGCTGATCGCGGACAATGCGCCATTTGCGTCCGACAGGAAACCCGGCGCCACCCAGTCCGCGTAGTTGGGAATCCTCCAGTGAAGTCAAAATTGACTCGGTATCCAGTTCACCAGAGAGACATTTTCCATATTGCTGATAACCTGACTGATCAACATAGCGCTGGTAGTTGATATAGTCATCAGGTTTCGCTTCGGTATGTCTATTGTTGACCGCTTCGGCAACAGCTTCGGGGCTGGCCACGAGAACTGGATTTGTACCCACTACCGCAACAGGTGCAGATTCGCAGCGCCCAACACAGGGTACACGCTGGATGCGCACATCAGGACCGAGCATTTGCTCCAGGTTTTTCACAAGCTTGTTGGCGCCAGCCAGTTCGCAACTCACCGAATCGCAAATCCGTACGGTCAGAGCCGGTGGTGGAACCTCGCCTTCCCGGACTATATCGAAATGATGATAAAACGTGGCGACCTCGAACACTTCCGTCTGACTCAATTTCATCGTCTCTGCCAGCGCGGCAAGATGCGCCGCTGAGAGATGGTGATAATGATCCTGGATGGCGTGCAGGTACTCGATCAGTAGATCGCGCTGTAATGGTTCTTCGCCTAGCAGGGCCAGGATATCATCCAGTGCTTGTTGCTCGACCTGACGGCCCCTGATCCGACGGTGTTTTTTTCGTAATTCTTTTTTGTTTGTATGAATGGCTGTAGTCACAATCAACCTTAGGTTATTGAGGTATCACATAAATCAAGCAAGTGGTATGCCACCCGATTTTTTTATAT
Source organism: Thiotrichales bacterium (assembly GCA_012961935.1). Classification (GTDB taxonomy): domain Bacteria; phylum Pseudomonadota; class Gammaproteobacteria; order CAZUMV01; family CAZUMV01; genus UWMA-0217. The sequence continues at coordinate 20,660 of DTYI01000021.1, forward strand.
TTTGACCTGATAACAGGCTGCATAGCATACAGCAGGAAAGAATTTACAAATCGGGAAGATATTCTGTTTGAGCACCGGCCTGCGTCCGGTGGGACATTGTGTCCCGATTTTGGTTTAAAAACGCTGACATTAGTTGCGTGATCAGCCTATCGTTCGGACTGAAATTTATGTAGAATCTCGCCCGCGTCCTCTCTGCGCTGGACCGGGTGTACAGAAGTTCATTTCAGCTCCCGGATTGAATATCCGTTGATACCAGTGGAAGCGAAAAACGCAGGGACTGTTTGCCGTCCTACGATGTTGATTCGTTAGCCGCCCAGATTGATGGGCAAAAATTGCCTGGTGCCTTGTCCCCGGTGTAACTGCATGGTCTGTAGTTCGGGGTGGCAACCGAGTTTTACAGAATTCTGTCACGGTATGACTTACAAGCTTGCACTGAAATTTATTTTTCCTTTCCTGACCTGGTTCAGGCTGGTGACACCGCAGTCGCTCAAGGCTGATGTAATGGCCGGACTGACGGGGGCGGTGATTGTTCTGCCCCAGGGCGTGGCGTTCGCCACGATTGCTGGTTTACCGCCTGAGTATGGTTTATACACGGCGATGGTCACACCCATCGTTGCGGCATTGTTCGGTTCGTCTTTCCATCTGGTATCCGGACCGACAACGGCGATTTCGATCGTTGTCTTTTCTGCGATCAGCCACCATGCGGATCCGGGGACGCAGGAATTCGTTACCCTGGCGCTGACCTTGACCTTTCTTGCGGGTGTCTACCAGCTTGCTTTTGGTATTGCTCGGCTGGGTGTGCTGGTCAATTTTGTTTCGCACACGGTGGTCATCGGTTTTACTGCAGGCGCGGCTATCCTGATCGCAACCAGCCAGATGAAAAACATTACCGGCATCCAGATACCCAGGGGGGAATCCTTTCTGCATACCTGGATGGATCTGTATCAGCGCATCGGTGATCTCAACCCGTATATATTGGTTATCGCCATTGCAACCCTGCTGGTCGCGGTCCTGACAAAAAGAATTTCAGCCAGAATTCCGAACCTGTTGTTCGGCATGATCACAGGCGGTGTGCTGGCGCTGTTTCTGAAAGACCATACGGACGGTATCAGTTTTCTTGGGGAAATACCCGCGCAGCTACCACCCTTGTCCAGCCCGGCGTTTTCATTTCAGACGATCAAGATGCTGGCGCCCGAGGCATTTGCCGTTGCCTTGCTGGGGCTGATCGAGGCGGTATCGATCAGTCGCGCCATCGCTACCAGATCCAGCCAGAGAATTGATGCCAGTCAGGAATTCATTGGTCAGGGCCTTTCCAATATTGCGGGTAGCTTTTTTTCCAGTTATGCAGGATCGGGATCTTTTACGCGTTCCGGCATCAACTACGAGGCTGGAGCGAAGACACCACTCTCAGCGATTTTTGCCGCCATTATCCTGATGGTGATTGTGTTGTTGATCGCGCCATTGACTGCCTATCTTCCTATCGCGGCGATGGGTGGCGTGATTCTGCTGGTGGCCTGGAACCTGATTGATTTTCATCATATCCGCCAGATACTGACGTTCAGCAAATCTGAATCGGCCATTCTGTTGACAACCTTTTTTGCAACATTATTTCTGGAACTGGAGTTCGCTATTTATCTGGGTGTGTTGCTGTCGCTGGTGTTGTTTCTGGCAAAAACATCGACACCGGAAATTGTCACCCTGTCGCTGGACAAATCACCGGAAGATCGCAGAAGCAAATTCATTGATATTCAGAAAAAGCCGCTCAAGCAGTGTCCGCAACTAAAGACAATCAGAATCGACATGTCTATCTATTTCGGGTCGATCGATTATATCCAGCAACGCATCACGCGCATCGTGGACAATGAAAGAATCCACCATATTCTGATTGTTGCGTCCGGCATTAATTTTATTGATCTTTCTGGCGCAGAAGCGCTGGTTGCAGAAAACAAGCGCTTGCACAAGCTAGGTGGCGGGCTTTATTTTGTTGGCCTGAAGCCGTCCGTCTATGAATTCGCCGCAAGGTCCTGTTTCATAAAGCAGATTGGCTCCGACCACTTTTTCGATTCCAAGCGAGTGGCGATTCACGAAATCTACAAACGGCTCGACAGGGAAATCTGCTCGACCTGTAATGTATTACTGTTCAGGGAATGTCAGTAAAGAAATTCAGGTGCGTCCGAGTTAGGGATGGTCTGAACAAGTCCCAATTGCTTTCTGCGGGTTAAAATGTCCCGCAAGTTCCACA
>DTYI01000022.1 GCA_012961935.1 Thiotrichales bacterium
CCCGCACTTTTCTAAGACCTGATTTTCGCAGGTCGTCAATACCTTCTTTTGCGGCCTGGTCGGCTAGCTGGATGGCATTCCCGCCCGCCATTATTTGTCGGCCCATTTCCTCAGAAACAGGCATAACCTGGTAAATACCGACCCGTCCCCTATAACCATCATTACACTGATCACAGCCAACAGGTTTATAGATCTTCACGTCATCTAGTTCATCTTTGTCGAAACCCTCTTTCGTCAAAGCTTCAGCGGGAACATCATCAAGCGTTTTGCAATGTTCACACAATCGTCGCGCCAGCCGTTGGGCGATAATCAGTGTGACCGACCCAGCAATGTTATAGGGCGGTACACCCATATTAGCGAGACGGCTCAGGGTTTGTGGGGCGTCATTGGTATGTAAGGTTGAAAGCACCAGATGGCCGGTTTGTGCGGCCTTGATTGCGATTTCAGCGGTTTCCAGGTCACGAATCTCGCCAACCATAATGATGTCAGGGTCCTGACGCAGAAAGGCACGTAACGCTTCTGCGAAGGTTAAGCCGACCTTGTTGTTGACATTAACCTGGTTAATACCCGGGACATTAATTTCCACCGGATCTTCCGCCGTTGATATATTTTTATCTATTGTGTTGAGAATATTCAGGCCGGTATAAAGCGAGACGGTTTTACCACTACCTGTTGGCCCGGTGACCAGAATCATGCCGTAAGGTTTTTTAAGTGCTTCTAGGTAGAGCTGTTTCTGATCCTCTTCATAACCCAAGTGATCGATACCCATTTTTGCGCTGGAGGGATCGAGAATCCGCAGGACGATTTTTTCGCCGTACAGGGTTGGGCAGGTGTTAACACGAAAATCAATCGCCCTGTTTTTGGATATCTGCAATTTGATACGCCCGTCCTGTGGTATGCGACGCTCGGAAATATCCATTTTCGACATGACTTTGACCCGGGCAATCAGCCGGTGTGCCAGTGCAACTGGAGGTGAGGCAACTTCATGCAAGACACCGTCAGCACGGATGCGCACACGGAAGCTTTTTTCATAGGGTTCCATGTGTATGTCTGATGCGCCTTTATTGATTGAGTCCAGTAATAGCTTGTTGACAAAGCGGACGACAGGTGTGTCATCGACATCAGAAGAATCGGCGTCCTGGTCATCAGCTGCGTCGCTCATGACATCGAGATTGTCCAGATCCTCATCCAGATTCATGTCACTGAGGGACGTATCAGCTGCTTCCAGTGCCGCAGTGATGGTTTTTTCAAGTTTGTTATGTTCAACAATAATCGGCTCAGTGGGAATGCCTGTGTTGAACTTGATCTCATCCAGCGCTGCCAGATTCATTGGGTCGGAAATCGCAACAAACAGTCTGTTGCCGCGCTTGAACAGAGGCAGGGCATGATGTTTCATGGCCAGCGTTTCATTCAGGAACTTTTGTGGGATCAGTTCCAGATCAAATGCTGCCAGATCAAAGACCGGTATGCCGTATTCGTGTGAGGCAGCCAGCGCCATGCTGCCTGCATCGGCCAGATCATTTTCCAGTAAATAGGAAAATAAGGACCCGCCTTTTTCGTTCACAGCTGTTTGTGCTGTCAGCGCATCTTCCTCTGAAAGCACACCATCTGCCACCAGGCTTCGAGCCAGGCCGTGTAATTTTATGGTGGTTGCAGCTGTTGCCATTAAGTCAGTATCCAGGATTGCTATTCAGTATTTATTGTTGAAAATGAAAATAGTACGGATGATTTATCAAGTATACGCTGCATCCTATTGAAATGGTGTGATCTGTCAATAGCTGGTCCCCTGAATTGTGAAATTGAGTGGTATTGAGTGCTGTAATCGCCATTTTTCCTGACAATCTGCAGATTTTAACCCAATAATAATCTTTACTTAAGCGTATTTTGTTAGGTGGTAATCGTCGCGGTGAGCGGCCCATCTCGAACCCGGCTGGACGCC
>DTYI01000023.1 GCA_012961935.1 Thiotrichales bacterium
GTTCGCTTTTTCAGCAATATCAATTTTCTTGTTCTTGCCCCAATATCTTGCTTCCCAGGCCGCACCTGTACCACCTAAGCCAGCACCTACGACGAGAACATCGATATTGTCTTCAACAATAGTTTTGTAAGACATTAGTAGTACACTCCTTCTTTCATTTTCAGACCATTCGACTCCAGAGTATGCAGACCACCTTCATCAAGACGAATGTACTTTGGCTCGTTGTAAAGTAGCTGGCTATTACGCATGTCGTCAGCGGGTGCAGCAACTTCGTTAAGATTCGGGATAGCAGTACCCCAGGGCTTGGTTGTAATGGGCGCTAACAAATCCCAGTCTTTCTTGCCATTACGGAAAATGATGCGCCAGGCGATAACACCTTTCTCTTCATCACGGCGTACACGAACAGAGCTTCCCAGTGGAGTGAAGTCAGCATAACCACGAACATCAATAGCGTGATGTGGGCAAGCTTTAACACAGGAGTAGCACTCCCAGCACATGTCAGGTTCGATGTTATAAGCACGGCGAATCTCTTTGTCGATATGCATGATGTCAGATGGACAGATATCTACGCACTCGCCACAACCGTCACAACGGGTCATATGTACATAAGTAGGCATAATAAATCCTCTTTAAAAATTCTTGAAAATACGATTAATAATGACGAGCTGGCTCGCGTCTGATGCCTGGTCCCATCTCGGGAGGATTTTTCCCCATGTATTGAGGAATATCAGGAAATTTTTCGTGAACAGCTGGATCAGACAGGTCTGGCACATCTGGAAGATTTTCACGACTACCGTCTGCCCAGGCGACTTTCTTCTGATAAGCAGCCGCAGGCTTGAAGAACATATGTGCGAATTTAGACCATAACACGGTGCTAAATAAAACGGTGCTAGCGATGAGGAACAAGATGAAGAACAGTCCCGACCAGCCTGCAACGCCCGCTGATTGTAAGAAAGACCAGATCAATGCAAAAGTTGCCATCGCCAGAAGCGAGACAATAAACAGATCCGCGCGCGCCAATTGGTACCACTTCTTGCCCTCTGCAGCCACGTCGACACGAATGAAGAACCAGAACCAGTATCCGCCGAAGCAAAGCATCAGCGCGCCAAGATGCCAGAGTATTGGCAGGATAGCAGGGGTGGCAGCATCAGTGCTTGCATAGCCAAAAATCATAATGGCTGTGGTCACGACAAATATAATGAAACCGTACATGGTGAAAAGATGAGAAATTCTGCGTCTCGGGTTGGAGAATTCAGAAGAAGTCAACACTTCGTTGGTAACGGTTTTGATCGCAAATGACACTTTTTCGCCACCGCTAACTTCACGCGTGGCTACTTTTTTAGCTTTTTCAGCATTTTCAAAAAAGTACCGAGCGCTTTTTTTATGAAGGGTATCTATAATAGTGCCGCCAATGACCAGGATGACCATGGCGATCACATACACCTGCATTGCAAAAGCTGGTATAAATGCCGAAAGTTCGGAAAAGGGGTTTTCTATACTCATTGAATCAAGCTCCACAGGTTGATGTTCGTTTACCGTGCGGGATTCTGAATGAAAAGCAACCACAGATCAATACATCAAATTTTTGTCGGACATAAAAGAAACTAATAATGATGGGCCCGATGTGGCTTAAAGCGTTGGAGTGTCTGCACTTTGATCTGGGCAGCTACAGTGCTGGGAGGTTTTTAAATGTTTCGGGATAACAACAATTCATGCAAAAAAGAGAATGGTGAATCTGGACTGTATTAAAAAGAATACATTTTCTAACAACTTGTAAATTATCTAACAAAGAGAGAAGGGGGTATTTGTCTACCAGGGTTTGACAGAGGTTGCTTTATTCTCACGCAGGATTTTGCTGGCATTCAACCACCTGATATTCCTCCAGATCTTCAGCTTTGCTGAAACCCTGCTCAATCGCGTCAGATATATTTTGAGGCCAGATTTCATGAAGGTTAATCCCTGCTGTTTTACCGCCACAGACAGTTGCCACGGCGCCTGAAACAGCGCATTTTGATGAAATGACATCTATACCATAATTTATCAGGATCTGCGCAGTCTGTGCAGGTGTTTTACCTTTTGATTCGCATTGAATCGCACCGTTATCAATGTAGACCAGTGCGGTGTCGTCACTTTTATCGTTATTACTGGAGTGATTGTCGCTACTGGAGCGGCCGACAATTAGTGAGATGGACAGTAGAGTTAGCATGTGTAGTTTCATGTCGCCTCCTTCGGGAACGCAGGTTGGGCTTCATGTTTCACCCAACCTGCATATTGCTGATTCTACAGTGATTTAAGAAAAGCAACCAATGCTTCCCGGTCAGCCTTGACCATGGTGCGGAACGCTTCCTTCGCAACTTCCGCTTCACCTCCATGCCAGAGAATAGCTTCTTCCAGTGTTCCGGCCCGGCTGTCATGCAAAAACCCGGCCAGTGGATTGACGGTCTGGGTCAGACCGATACCCCAAAGCGGACGTGTTTTCCATTCCTTGCCGTTGGCTGAAAAATCAGGACGATTATCGGCCAGGCCGTCACCCATGTCGTGTAGCAACATATCGGTGAACGGAAAAATTTTCTGGTTTTCCACCTCGGGAATGGTCACGGCAACTGTGCCATCCGGGGCGGGAATGCCAGGGTGGGAGCCGGTGGTGAAGCTGGGTGTGTGGCAACTGGTGCAACCGGCAGAGTGAAACAGCTCAGCACCCTTGCGCACAGCGGGGTCGTTGATATTCCGGCGTGCCGGAACAGCCAGTGTGTTGGTATAGAACATGACATCCTGCACTACAGTTGCGCTGACTTCGGCTCCATTTTGGCCATTATCTTCAGGGTTAGTGGCTAGATAAGTATCGTGCAGGACGGTGCCCACGATACTCTCATCCGGAAAGAAGTAATTGGTGACGCCCATGTCACCGCGGTATGCGCCGGCACCCTGCACGGCAACCGTAGGCGTATTGGCTTTCCAGCCAAAGCGGCCAAGTGACTTCGGATCCGGGTCGCTGAGTATGTTTTTCTTGACGGGATCACAGACCCAGTTAGGCTTGCCGGAAATACCGTCACCGTCGCTGTCGTCTGGATCGGCCAATGCCAGGATGTCTTCTTCCTTGATCGCTTCGAGCAGGCCCAGGCCGAATACCGGCATGCCCATGCGAGTGCTGGTCATGACGTCTTGTTGCAACAGCCTGCTGATGGGCGGCGTGTTATCGCCGGGTTTTTCGCTGGGGTGATCATAAGGATTGCGGATTTCAAAAACCGGCTTGCGCAGGGTGACCTTCTCACCATCGGCATAGCTGATTTCTTCTTCCTCGAATTTTACATAGACATCGGCCTGTCCTGTAAAAGGTGAGTCTGGCCGAACACCTAGCACGCCACGATGAAATAACTGGCTGGAAAAACCAGGGACATCTTTGGGAGCACAGTAACAATTACCGGCATCTGGTACGCAGGTTTCGTCCGGGCCTACGCTGATGCGTAAAAATACGGCCTCATTTGCACCGAGTTTAGTCCATTCGTCTTGCGGTGCGGTCAGTGCCTGAAAGCTGTAGTTACCACGACCGTCGCGGTTGTGGCATTCAAGGCAGGCATTGTTGTTAAAAACCGGGCCAACACCATCTATATCGGGGTGTTGGACACTGGGTGCTTTGGTGAACTGACGTTCAAACTCACCATCGCCTCTGATATGCATATCCAGAGCAGCGCCTGTTAGATTTGTTGCGGGCAGATCAAAGCTGATTCGGTTGGTCAAACCGCTGAACTCTGTGGTTTCACCACCCAGGTTTACCGCATCGATATAGTCGCTGACTTTAATACCATTGTCAGGAGGGTTGCTTCCGCCACCACACCCTGTGCAGGCCAATGTTATGCTGCCCAGTATAATTGTAGAAATTAAATTAATTGGATTGTTCATGTTCTCGTCACATTCAGGTTTTAAATAAAAAAGCCCGACAAAAACTGGCCGGGCTTATGTGTTTCAGAATAACTGCGAAGCTAACCCGCGAAGTCTGTCTTGCCGATCAATGGTATAACGTCGTCATTCAGCGTCGTCATGATTGTATTGACAGCATCGATTGCGGTCTGAATCAGTGCGCGACCTGCGGCATCCTTTATTTGCTCGCGGAAGGGTTTTGCCGTACCAGTGATATCCGTGGTTGTGTCGATGCCATCGCCTTTGACTAATGCGATCGCTTTTTGGGCGTCCGTTATCTCGGTCAATACGCGCAACGCAAGGGCGGGGTCATGTTTTTCCACAAACGCATAAACACCATTCAAGCCGCTTGAGATTGTATCGGTTTGCCAGTCATATCCCTGTTTACCCGTGTAAACATTCATGATGCTTTGAATGTTGTTATGGAAGTCAGTCAGGGAATTCCAGCTGTATTGAGATTCAACCTTCGAGGTATCACCAGGCGCGGCTGTGCCAAGGGGTTCTGCAATTTTGGCGTTGGCAACTTCATCGGCTATGCCGGACATTGCCGCGATGAGTTCTTCCATGACCGCGCCCTGTGAAGCAAAGGTCTGGCCAGCGCCAGGTGTTTTCAGGATTGTGGCGTAAGGACCAGCGCCGTTAAAATCAGTTGTCCATGAGCTTGCCAATAATCCCGTTTGCGCTTTAAACGCCTGAGCCAGCGCAATCAGGTAACCCATTTCCCCCGGCGTTAACTCGGCTGCTGTTTTTTCATTGTCGGCTACGCCGTCACCGAATAAAAGCCACTCAATCGCATGAAAGCCTCGGACATCGTCACTGGCGGCCTCTATGGCAGTCTGATCAGGATTGCTTGCCATAAATGCCACAAGGTCAGCCGTGTTCAAAGGCCAACTGTCAATGGCAGGGTCGATACCCAGAGAATCAACCGGCCCGAACAGGAAGCCTTCGCTGGATTCCCAGGGTACGCGCGCTGCGATCCATGCCGCCTGTGCTGTATCCATTTCTGGCTCGGTTGCACCGCCTGCCTGTAATGCCTGAACGGCTGCGAGCAGCGCCGCAGCAGCTGTATCCAGGTCAGTATAGGTTTTTGTAATGATATTGTCGGCGACATTGTCAATGGTGGCTTTGGCATCGTAGCTGACGTTTGTGGAGGGTGGGGTTCCGCCACCGCCGCCACCACCGCAGGCGGAGATGAACAGGGTGCTGGCTGCCAGTGTACTAGCGATAAGTAGTTTGCTATGTTTTTTCATAAAAGTGACTCCTGCTATTTAGGTTGTTGAGTTAAAAAATTAAAATTAAAATTCAAAGCCAACGCCAAGACCGTAGACATCCTGTTCATTGGCTTGTGAGCTGGCGTTTTCGCGATAGGAATATTCGGCTTTAAAAACCACACCGGGGCGGGGGTGGTAATTCACGCCAAAGGTAGTTGCCTCACGGTCGTAGCGGGCCACCTTTGCAATGACGCCTTCGGTTTCAGCGTGGGTGTCGAAGGCCTCATAGCGGGCAAAGCCGAACAGCTTGCCCAGATCTTTGTTAAACAAGGAAAAGATGTCGTAACCCGCTTCAATAAACCAGGCTTCAGCCTTGTGGCCAACGGGTGTTTTTGAAACGCCCAGTATGCCGCCATTAAAGGTTGTCAGGTTGGCCTGTGTGACAGCATCGGAGTTTTCGATGGTGCCTTCGAGATATTCTGCGCGGATCGCGAGCGGTCCTTTTTCATAGCGGCCATGGACCTCAAATAATGTGACATTGGCGCTTTGCTCCAGGTTTTTACGCGGCCGGTTGCCGGAGCTATCACCCGTGTAAAAAGCGCCTCCCAGAGTAACGCCCAGTAAGGGGCTGTAATTCACGCTGCCGACAAAGGCGAGGTCATCGGCATTGTCTATTTCCAGCTTGCTTTGCATGCCGCCTTTGATGAAGTTAAATCCGCTAAAGCCGGATGAATCCAGCGCAGTAATGATCTGACCTTCGTAGCGGAGCTGGCCAATTTCACCAAACAAACCGATGCCGGCTTCATGCCAGACAGACGGCAACAAGCTGTCTTCGGCAAGAGAGCGTTGCAGAGTGAAATATTCTGTTGGTTCGTGGTGGGTGTTGATCATGCCGAAAGGCACCAGGAATTCACCAAAGCGGAGGTTCAGGGCAGGGGAGTGTTCAATAATCAACTGAGCCTGCTCAAGCACAACTTCGCCACCCTTCTCTATTTCAGCCTCAAACTCTCCTGCTTCTTCCGGTTCAAATTCTACGGTAGAGCCGGTACCACCATGTTCGATCTCAATCTCTGCCACAAAGTGATAGCCGTTGCCCATGTCGAAATGGGGTGCGAGAATGATGCGCTCAAGATCGGTAGAGGCGCGTGTTTCAGGGGTGGTGTCCTGCGCGTTTTCGAAGAAGTCGAAACGCTGGTAATTGACAACACCATAGCCTTCCCATGAAAGACCGCCTGCTTTCTCACCGGTTTCGGTTTTTTCGGCAGGTTGTTTTTCCAGTTGGTCAGCCAGTGTCTCTATCTGTTGCTGCTGTTGCTCAAGCTGTTTCTGCTGCTGTTGTATTTGTTCCTGCAGCGTTTTTAGCATAGCCGCCTCATCTGCAATTACGCTTTGGCTGATGCCAAGCAGAAATATAGCTGGCCCCCAAAAGCCAGTTGCTTTTGTGCTCACGGTGGATGTCTCCAAAAAATAATAGTTATAAGAGGCAATAATAATATCGGAAACGCGAATCGTTATCAATAACATATGTTGTATGAAAAAAACCAGCCGGACAAACCGGCTGGAAAATCTACCTGAAGCGAGAATGTGAGCTGGGGGTGTGCTTTCAGGTATGCCCCTGAGGAGGGGTTCGGTGGTGGTGCGCCATTATTTCATTGCACACCGTTGGTTGTTTATGGATGGTTTTTAATTGTCTGATCTGTGTTTGCTGTGGTTCGTATATCTCTCCTGTGCAGGCTTCGCAGTCAGCGCATTCCTGCCCAAAAGAGGGCTGGCCTTTTTTTTCTGCAAGATTCAAACGGCAGGCGCAAGAAAGTAACAGCAGATCACGAAACAGGTTGTGCAGGCCTTTTTGATGGTTTTGTTCCTCTAGCGACCAGCGAAGTTTTGTTTCTTTTGACTCAGCGCAACGTATCTCAAGGCAGGGCTTGCCGTCATCCAGCCAGGCATCAATGACATAACTCATGAAGCCTCCCCAGGAAATTGCTGCTGGGCAAATTGATGCAGGCTTTCTTTGAACGAAGAAATGCCAGAACTTTTGAGCTGCACCAATGGTTTTTTTGCCCGACTGCAGAAGTCCTTGACTCGAATGGTTGCCTCATGGCTGATGCAGTCGGTAGGAAAAAATACGGCATCTGCCTGTTGTAGTGCTGCGGTCAGCTTGTGTGGGTTTTCTTCGAGCCCACCATCGTGGTAGAGAAAACAGCCGTTCACTGTCTCAGCGGCTGATTTGAGGTGCGGACAGGAAGTGACGCGCCCGCCGACATAAAGAATCTTGCGGCCACAAAGATCGGGATGTGGGCATCCAGCTTCGTTGTTTTCACCTGAGATAGGGCAGGTTTTTTCTGATGTGTCTGAGGGTTGCGGCCACCAGTTTTCCATCTGTTTTTCCAGACGTGAATTAAGTCTTTGAACCTGTCTTTCTAGCTGCCGGATGGTTTTTTTGTTGTCCGTGGCCGTTTTTTGTGCCTGTTTGTTTTCAAGGTTGGCTCTGGAAAGTTGAGCTGACAGTGTGTCTATCAGGTTTTGCAGCGAGGTGGTTTCAGTTTTTTGTACCAGTTCCTGTAGCTGGCTCTGGCTGGCAGTTAATCGCTTTTGAGTATGCGCATGTGCTTTTCTTTCGTCTTCCAGTTTTCTTAGTGCGGTTTCTTTTTCAGATTGCAGCCCCATCGTTTTTTTACGCGACTGGTTTAGCGCTTGATGCAGTTCGATATTTTGCGCCTGAGTTTGCTTTAGTGTTTGTTGTTCAATCCGGCATGAGGCGCCTGCCAGGTGCGAAAGCATATGAATATCGCCATAGATGAGATTGAGCAATTCTTCACTGGTGGCGGGATGCGTGATCAGTGCCCAGTAAGGACCTGCAACATCTCCGCTGGTCTTTGCTTTTTTCCAGAAGCTTATAAGTTCAGCGGCCGTGTTTTTTTTGTTTATTAGACGAATGTCGCGAGCAAATTTGCTTTCCAGTTTTTTATTCAGCATTTTGCTGACAGCGGAAGCCTGTGTGCTGGCAATGACAAACCAGTGATGCAGGTCATAGTCGCTTGCCGAGTAAATTTCACTCAATTTGCATTTGTGCGCAATACTGCGCAGCTCCTTCAGGGTCAGACAGGTGCCGATGACGCCGCAGTGAAGATGATGATCCAGTTCCCAGAGCTTTTTGCGGGTTATTTTTTTGGGCAACTTGTCAAGATTATCCGGCAGGAATGGGGGCGTCGTGTCAATACCCAAAGATGCTGCAATCGTATTTTGAAGGTGTTTTTCACACATAAACAAATAATAATCATTCTCATTAATATTTGCAACCATTAAATTTGTAATGGCTATAACGACAGTGATTCAAGAGTGGAGCGAACATTTTGTAACACCCAGTTATTGAGTAACTTATCAGGCAAAATGGCGTCTTGCTTGTACATAATCTGTTTGGGATTTGTGCTGGTATTAACGGCTTTCTGGATAATGTCGTGCTGAAAAAAAGGTTGTTGGAAACCAGTAGAGGTATCACGTTGACCCGTTGTTTCTGTTTGAGCATTTTATTGATGGCAACCTGCGTATCCTGCGGTGAATAATCCACCACATGTCCGCACCAGGCATAGGCTGCGGCATCTATGCCGGTTTGTTTGAATACTGCCCTGCCGATATCTTTCATCATGGCTTCCCATTGCGTGTTATACTGGCTGCTGCCGTAGGCCACCAGAACCACCGCTTCTTCGTCAGAATTCCGACTTAAATTTTTTACACGTCTAATAACATTTTGTTGCAGAAACGTTTGATAATCGAGTGTCGGCGTCAACGTGACGCGCGCTTTTGGCTGATAAAACTCAGTGTTTTCCTTTTTTAGGGAGGCGCGTATTGCTGGATCGGCGGCAAGACCCAAGATGTTGGGTATATCATGAGCGGCATGGCCGCCCACCGTCAAAAACAGGGGTACTGCAATAACCTCTGTGAAACCCTGCTGGTCAAAACTGCGTAACTGTGCGGCGATCGTGGGGCTGGATGACTCCATAAAGGCCGTTTTTACATCAGCAATGTGGTCGCCGGGCAATAACTCATTGCTAATTTCATCCCTGAATTCCCTTAGTAATTCACGCCAGCTTTTTGATTTTGAACCATGGCTGACCAGTAGCACCCCGATTTTTTCAGTCGCCGCCCGGCTTCTTTGATGCGACAGTTCCGGTAGTAGTAAAAGCGTTAGCAGTACCAGCAGCAATAACAGCGCCAGAATAATTTTGGTCAGGGTTTTATTTTTCACAAGGCTGGATCTCTACAGATTTTTTAGGCACAAAATTAATAACGGATTCGATCGCGCCTGCTGACTTGCTTGCACGCTTTGGGCTTGTCCATTTCGTCAGCAGATCGAGCACGGCGCCCGTTGGGCATAATAAGCGGCACCAGAGCATGGGGTAGACCATGCTCGTTAACACCAGCGCGAATGAAACCCAGAACCAGGCAGAAAATACATCCAGGCCGAAAAGATCCGGGTAAAGTTCAAAACTACTCCAATGGCGTAACCCAAGAATAATTCCGCCAGCGAGTATCAAGGTCAGTATCAAGCGAATTTTCCTGAAATATTTTGCCGGGATAAAAGGTTGTTGGCGCCACTGTGGAATAAAGCGGGTCAGCAGACGTTGAAAATTGCCATAGGGACAAACATAGCGGCAATAACCATTCTGGTTCCAGACGCTGCTCCATAAAACTAGTGCCGCATAAGCTGTCACCAGCCCGGATAGAGAAACCCCCAGAAACGGATGCATAAAAGTGACATAGGTAAAAGAGTTATTCAGATAAAAACCGATGTAGCCGACGGATAAAACAGCCGTGATCAAAATGAGTTTACGTGACCTTTTGACTCGACGTTGCCAGGCAAATATAAAAAACAGGGATAACGCAAACGCATGTATGATCCATGCTTTTGAAAGAACCGCGTCGATACTGAAATCGTGCGTGTCTTCATCAAGATAGATTCCTAATGGCGAGTCAGATGCTTTATCAACAAGAGCGGTCACGGAGCGGGCAATTGCAACTGTGCTAAGCGTCGCGCCGGAAACCGCGTCAATTTTTTGTTCACTTTCCGAGAGTGACAGGCCTGCAAACTGCTGGTAAAAACCACTTTTTTGAATGCGCTCAAGATAGCTGGTGGTTTCTCTGGAGCTGACATGATGCAACGCCTTTATTTTGCCGTCAGCGTTGATGATCACCCATGTCCAGGCTAACAACTGGATCGCGTTCCTGAAGTGGACCATGCTGCCAGAACCAGATAAACAGAGTGACCAACAGGAGGGTTGCGAGCAGCCGCCATTTATTTTTGTCAAGAAATCTGTTCAAGTGTTTTACCGACAATGTCAACCACCCATTTGTTTAGATTATTGTCCGGTAAAATAGCGTCTGGTTTGTAGATTACGTTTTCGGAATCTCCGACTGTTTGTGTAGCTTTGCCAATGATGTCATCCTGAAAATAAGGGTCATAGGCAACCAGCAGTGGAACGACGACGACTTTGTCTTCCAGCTCCAGAACCTTTTCGACTGCCTTGATGGTAGGCTCAGTAAAATATTCAACCAAATGACCACACCATGCATAAGCAACCGTTTCCAGGTTGGCTTTGACTTTTAAATAACGGCCGATTTCATCCATCATTTCTTCCCACTGTTGGTTGTAGTTCTTATCGCCATAAGCAACCAGTACTGCACCAGTGTTGTCAGTGTTATCAACAAGTGCCTGGATTCGGCGTAAAGTGTTCTTCTTTAATAGCGTCGTGAAATCCAGCGTCGGCGTGATCGTGACCCGCGCTTTGCTGCGGTAAACCTCTATTTTTTCTTTTTCTAATTGTTCTGCAATTCGATGGTCAGATTTCATGCCGACGATGGTGGGTATGTCGTCCAGCGAATGTGAACTGACGGTCAGAAAAAGTGGGACAATAATCACTTCATCAAAGCCGGCCTTGTCAAAAGCTTTCATCTGCGTTGCAATCGAAGGTTCGGTATATTCCATGAAAGCAGTCTTAATTTCCGAAACTTTAGAGTTGGAAAGAATCTTTTCACTGACGTCTTTTTTAACATCCTCAAGCATATCGTGCCACTTTTTTGATACCGATCCGTGGTTCACAAGTAATACACCGATTTTTTTGTTTGTTCGCCAGCACGGGCGTAGTCGTCAGGTTGTTCTGCGCAACCATTCAGAAAAAGCGCAAATATTGAAAATATAATGATGTTAAGTTTCATTGACTTTCTCCTGTTGAGGAATATGGAAAGTGAGTGGTTGCATGTTGGGGCTGCTGGATATGTAATTTGGCGAGCCCGTCTGGTATGGCATAAAAAAATACAGGTAAAGCAAATAGAAGGAACCAGGCAGCAATACCGATTGCAATCACTGAAGCCAGCAGCACTTTAACCATTGGTTTCATTTCATCTTCATTCCCAGACTCATTCATTAGACTGTCCTCATTCGTTGTCTTTTTTTGTTAAAAGAAACGTGACCACAATGACTAACACGGTAATTATTAATATTCCGGAAATTGTAAAAGCATCAAAAATCATCGTTGTTAATCAGTGGCGTGTGTCGTTAGGTCGAGGTGAGACCGGTGCTGTTTTTTTCTCACGTAAATGCCGTTTTGCAATCTCACGCCATTTCTCAAGTGTCGACATGCATATATTTCTGTTTTCCGGGTCAAGCCTGGTGTCTGGGTGGAGCAGCAATAGTTCAAGATGCTGCATGACACCATGCGCAATCGTGATACTGGGGTGATGCGCATAATGCGACATCAAATACAGGCAGGCATTTTTCAGCACATGCGGATCATCCAGATCTGTACATGATTCTGATAAGGTTTTTTCTAATGGCACAGGATTGTCCTCCTAAAGCGTGGCAGCATGTTGTTGTAAATATTCGGCGACACCTTCAGGCGTGTCTTTCATACTGATTTCGCCGTTTTTCCAGCCAGCAGGACAGACATCGCCGTGCGTTTCATGGAATTGCAGTGCGTCGATTATTCGCAAATGTTCATCAATATCACGACCCAACGGCAGATCATTGACTGTTTGATGGCGGACAATGCCAGCCTGGTCGATCAAGAAGCTGGCGCGTAGCGCAACGCCATCTTTTTTGATTTCGACGCCGTATCGCTGACAAACTTTGTGTGATACATCGGCAACCATCGTATAACCGACCTGGCCTATGCCGCCCTCAACAGTGGGTGTGTTGCGCCACGCATAATGGGTGTATTGTGAGTCAACGGAAACTGTAATCACTTCAACATTACGTTCCTTGAACTGGTCCAGTCTTTTATCGAGAGCGATCAACTCAGAAGGACAGACAAAGGTAAAATCCAGCGGGTAAAAAAATAGCAGAGCATATTTTTCCCGGCAGGCTTCTTCAAGATTATAATGATCGACAATTTCGCCATTTCCCAGGACAGCAGGCGCTGTAAAATCCGGGGCTTTTTTAGTTACAAGTGTTTTCATTGTAAAACCTCATTCAGTTTTTTCTGTTTCAGAAGACGCCACCCTGGTTGTTTGGGTGGCGTGTTAAAATAGCTTATAACTCCTTGTACCGCAGACTAATTACGCCACTGGTTCCATCAGTCGGATGGTAATAACTGGTGACTTGCGCCTTATATTTTTTAGCGCCGGTATCGATGACATAAACGCGGTAGTTAGGCCATATTTTATGACCACCCTGCAAGTTATAGGCATACCAGCGCGTTTTTGAGTCCAGCAGCAAGCCGGAAGGTGCATCCTTGAAAAATTTGGGCACAGCCGTCGCATCAGGATAATTGCCGATTGTGGCTGAACTCACTGTACCGAAACGGCCACCCATAGAACCATCTCCACGTATGCCGCCGTTGGTCCAGATATTCCAGCTACGTCCATCGGCTGTCACTTCAACCTGAATATCCCAGTCGGCTGCGTTGGCGGCACAGTCTACTTCCGCTTTGGTGTCGAAGTCGTAACATTTTTCGCCACCGGTTGCGCCGATATTGGCTGTGTAAATGGTTGGGTTCATATCAAAAGCCGTTTCACCATCGCCCTGAATATTCATTTCAATAGTGATATCGCGGCTGGCCTGAACGATATTAGTGACATGCAGTTTTGCAAAGCTTTTCCCCTTGCTGCCGCGAACAATATTCCAGGCGTCGGGATTGGCGGAGATGGTGTGCGTTGCCGGGTCGTAACTCCACCAGCTATCAGTTCCGCCATCACCGATAATTTCCGGATCCTTGCGGTCTTCAACATAATCGAGACCGGTATCGTCGGCGACATCTTTCAGACTTTGTAACTCCTGATCGGCATTAGCGTTTAAAAATACTGAAGCATTCGGATCACCACTGGCTTCGTAATACTCATCCTGCGCATCCGCCAACGCGGCTTTTACAGTGCCCGGCCCGGAACCGCCACCGTTCAACTTTGGTTTGGTGCGTTTGAAGGCCAGATGCCAGTCCAGACTGGTTTCCGCTTCTGCATCGGTCAGCTCGACAACCTGGCCGGTATCCAGGTTGATATAGGTGTATTTATTCTTTGGGTCATCAGGTGCCGCGCCAAAACCGCCTGCTGTGGCGTCAATGGTGAGTGATTTAATGCTATCTGGATCTGGATCTGGATCGGGGTCAGGCGCAGGGTCACTACCGCCTCCGCTACCGCAGCCGGTAATGATCAAGCTTAAAAACAATAATTTTAAGTAATTCGGTTTTAATTGTATGTTCATTGGAGGTCTCCGATTAATGTTGACAGTTGAAGTTATCCATCGATGCGAATGCCAGCGTAATAAAGCCTGCCTTCCCTGGGTCGAAAATCTGTTCCGTCAAAATGCTCTCTATGTTCGTCAAGAAAATTGTCGATGCCCGCGAAAAGTTTGAAATGGTCGTTGAGTTTCTTATTGATTTTTAAATCCCAGGTCATCCAGTCTGGTGATTCAATATTATTATCAGCATCGACAAATTCTTCGCTTTGATAAATTCCGATGAGAGTTACGTCCATACCCCAGGGTTGATATTCATACAGTAGTGAGGCTTTAATCTGGTGTTCAGGTCGCTCCGGCAAGATGTTGCCTGTTTTTTTATTTTCCGACTTAAGCCAGGTATATGCTGTATTCAAACGAAATTGATTAGCCAGGCTCTGAACCCATTGCAATTCAATCCCCTGTGTTTTCGCTTCGGCTATATTGGTATATTCAAAAACCCGTACGCCAGGAATGTTTTGTTCTTCTGCAATGTCTGTTTCGATCAGGTCATCGATGTCGTTATAAAAAAGATTGGCGTCAAGACTGAATTTATCTGCTGACAACCCTGCACCTAGCTGCAGGCTAAGGCTCTTTTCAGGCTGGAGATCCGGGTTTCCAAGGACCATGTAGCCCAGCGCAGAATGATCAAAAACGAAATATCTTTCTTTTAAATTAGGGACGCGATAACCGGTACCCACAGCCGCCCGAATTCGCGTTTCAAATTGCTTTGACCAATCTGGAGAATACAAAAGATTTATTTTCGGAGCGAAGTGAACACCAAAATCAGAGTCATCCTGATAGCGGCCGCCGACAACCAGTTCCAGTGTGTCGCTCAGGAAAATGTCATCCTGTAAAAAAAATTCCTGATTATCGCGCTCCGAACCTTCGCCGATTTCTACAATAACAATCTGGTTTGAACCTTGAAAGCGATTCTGGTTCTGCTCCAGCGCTTCATCAAAATAAACCAGCCCTGCTGTGATTAACTGGCGCTCTCCTAGCGGCTGGTCCCACTGTAGTTCCAGTTTGTGGCTGTCAATTTTTGTATGGCGTTCCTGATCAATTTGTGGTGTTGCAATCACATCCTGCTGAGTGTCGTCTTCAAAGGTTTCGTAAAGCGCATAACCACTAAACTTTGCTTTATTTTTTGTCTTGATGTGACCACCGAGCGTTATATGCTGGCGTTCTGCAATTTCATTTTTATTTTTTCGAATTTCTCCAAACTGTGTGCCAGGAGCTGGTGTGGCAAAACGCCGTCGAATATCTTCTTTGTAGTAACTAGGATAAATATATATTTCTGAATTTTTGTTGGGCTGAAAACCCAGTCGTGCATTGATGCTGGATTTTGTGCCTTCATCTCCCTGGGTTGAAAAAGTGCGTTTATCCAGGTCGTAACCATCACTGTCACGTACATCGCCAGCCATCAGTAACGTCCACTTGTTTCCTTCTATGGATAAATGCCCTTTGCCATGGCGGAAAGGAACGGCCGACGAATCATCAAGATCTTTTTCGTCCCAGCTACCGCCATCCAGCGTTAGCGACCAGGCATTACCTTCTGGCTTGCGTGTGATGACATTAATGACGCCACCCATTGCTGCGCTGCCATAAAGCGCCGAGGCGGCACCTTTGACAATTTCGATTCGTTCAATATCTGCCAGTGCAATTTGGGTCAGATCAACCGTAGATCCCGTGCTGGCGCTGACCGGTTGACCATCGATTAAAACCAGCACCCGGTTGGAGTCAAAACCCTGCAGCCAGACACCATAGCCGCTTTTGCCGTGGATGGGTTTAAGCACCAAGCCGGGAATGTCTTCCAGCGCTTCTTTAAGGTCGCGGGCATGAATGCGTTCGATCGTTTCTTCGCTGACGACTTCAACCCGGACGGGCGCGTCTTCTTGCTGCTTTTCGGTGCGAGTGGATGAAATAACGGTGATGTTGTCCAGCTGGTCTGCTGCAAAAACTATGTAGGGTGAAAAGAGAGTCGACACGATTAAGCAGTGCGCAAGACATTGCCTGTTCACCGCAATCAATAAATTGTCTGTTAAAAAAAACATGCTCACCATAACTGTCTTTTCATTGGTTTAAAAAGACTGTCTGGCTTGCCGGAAAATGAGAACCTTTTTTCTGACTGGCTTGACAGCTAATCTGGAGGCTTGGTCTACCTTGACGTTTATTTTTTTAGGTGATCCTTCTATCTACCTGGTGGTTCCTGAGCTTACTTGCTATCTACCTTCCTTTCGTTATTTCCTTATTTTCCTTTGAATTCAGATCCTGTTCATATCCGGTAAGGATGAGCCCTCCTTTCCGGGTAACCTGTAACTGATAATGTCTGCCATCATGCCGCAGGAGCAATTCCTGCTGCCCTCGCATAAGGATATTAACGTCGAGCGCCGGCCTGAACTGCCTGCTCTTTTCGATTCTGGTCGACTGTTCCGTTTTAAGTATCTGACTCATGACTATCCAGTCTCTGACTCCATCATTGATTTCAGGCTTCTATGCTAATGCAACTACAAATAAAAATCAATATCATTTACAATATAATCTTGGAATTTCGAATTATGGGCTTTTGAGGAGGCTGAACATGTTGTTTTTAAAAGAGAACCTGGACTATATGGTGTTTGGGGTGCTGGGGGTGATGAGTTTTTTCGTGGTCTGGTTTGCGATTGAAAGGTTGATTTACTATAGGCGGGTCAGGCTGGAATCATTCACGCATCCTGAAGAACTGACCATTGCGCTAACCAACCGGTTGACCGTTATTTCCAGCATCGGTGCCAATGCGCCTTATGTTGGCTTGCTGGGTACGGTGTTTGGCATTCTGATTACCTTCTATGAAATAGGGCAGGAAGGCAGGATTGAACCAGGCACAATCATGCTTGGACTTGCGCTTGCCTTAAAAGCAACAGCGGCTGGTTTGGTGGTCGCTATACCAGCAATCCTGTTTTACAACGGATTACTGAGAAAGGTGGATGTGCTGACTGCGCGCTGGAAGCAGGTAAACCGGGCGTGAAGCGCTTTGACCAGATCAATGTCATTCCTTTTATTGACATAATGCTGGTGTTGCTGACGATCGTGCTGACCACCGCCACGTTTATCAGCCAGAGTCTCATGGATATTGAGCTGCCTGAAGCCGAGAATACTGCAACACGACCGCATGATAAAAAGGTGATTGAAGTTTCGATAGACGCTCAGACTGGTTACTATCTTGATGGAAAAGCAGTTTCAGTGCAGGCATTGTTCGAGCAGATTGATAAAATAGAAAAGGATACCGCGCTTGTTTTGATCGTCGATAAAGCAGCCTTGTTTGAAAAATTTGTGACCGTAATGGATCGTTTAAAACACAATCAGTTTGAGCAGCTTTCCGTGTTGACTCGGGAAAAGAAATGAGGTCAGCCATCGTTACAGGCTTTGTCATTTCGCTTGCAGTGCATGCGGGTTTGCTTGTTTTGTGGTTGAACGGAAATTTCACCTCGACAGATACTATAAAAAGTGAAAAGGCAGTACCTGTCACCCTGGCAATGTTTGAAGCCATGCCGATCCTGGTAGTTGAAGAGCCACCACCCCCCCAGCCCCAGGTGGTTGAAAAGCCTAAACCCAAACCTGTACAGAAACCAAAACCAGTAAAAAAACCAAAGCCGAAGCCAAAACTCAAAAAAAAACCCAGGCCTGAACCGAAACCCATGCCCAAGCCACTCATTCAACCAGTCCAGGATGCGGTGCCAGAAGAGATTCAGGAGTCCGTTGTTGCATCAGTGCCATCAGCAAATCTACCCCGTGTCAACACGCAGGTGGCTATAGCCGACAGGTCAGCCCAGGCGGCTGATCCCGCCTTGCTGAATAGTATCAAGGCGCAATACAAGGCCCAGTTGAAAATGCTGATTGAGTCTAACAAGCGCTATCCGCGCAGAGCGATAAGAATGGGCCGGGAAGGCGAAGTACTGGTTTCATTTCTGGTCCTTGCGGACGGCACTATCAAGCAACTTGATATTAAAAATGGCTCGGGAAGTTCAGTACTGGATAAAGCTGCGATGGATGCTGTCCAGTCTGTCTCCGGGCTTTTGCCTATTCCTGAAGCGATTAAGCGTCGCTCGTGGCAGTTTACTGTGCCCATCACATATAAGCTTATGTGAGTAGCGTTGGCAGCGGCTATATGAATACTAAGACAAACGATAACAAAGCCTCATTCAGAGCGCCTCGCGGCTGACCGTACAGTCACCCGCTGAATGAGGCTTTGTTATCGTTTGTCTTAGTA
>DTYI01000024.1 GCA_012961935.1 Thiotrichales bacterium
AGTTTCAGAACCCGGTTGGGCTTGCGGCGGGTCTGGATAAAAACGGTGATTACATTGATGCACTCGGTAGCCTGGGTTTTGGGTTTATTGAAATCGGCACTGTTACACCTCGTCCGCAGCCAGGCAACCCCAAACCAAGACTTTTTCGATTACCTGAAGCTGAAGCGATTATTAACCGCATGGGTTTTAACAATAAGGGCGTGGATTATTTAATTGAGCAGGTGAAAAAACGTCGTTATCAAGGTGTGCTGGGAATTAATATCGGCAAAAATTTTGATACGCCGATTGAAAAAGCGGTTGATGATTATCTTTATTGCCTGCAAAAAGTTTATCCGGAAGCGGACTACATCACCGTTAATATTTCCTCGCCCAATACGCCGGGTTTGCGAGCATTACAACACGGTGAATTATTGAAGTCATTAATTAATCGTTTGAAGTCTGAACAATTTGTACTCAGGGAACAGTATGACCGTTATGTACCGGTCGCGTTAAAAATTGCACCTGATCTGGATGCGCAGGAAATTCAGGAAATGGCCGCAATTTTTAATGAATTAAAAATCGATGCGTTGATTGCAACCAATACCACTTCTTCTCGTGATGGCGTTGAAAGATTGTCGCATTCCCAGGAGCAGGGTGGTTTAAGCGGCAGGCCGATTTTTAAAAGCTCAACCGAAATAATGCACGCTTTTCGGCAACAGCTTGATCCAAAAATCCCGGTTATTGGCGTAGGTGGTATTTCATCGGCTGAAGACGCCAGAGAAAAATTTTCAGCTGGCGCCGATCTGGTGCAGATATATTCCGGCCTGATTTACCTGGGGCCAAATCTTATTAAGAAAATTATTAAAGAAATTTAGAGCATCCTTAAAACTGATACGCCGATTCTACCTGTTCTTTTAATAAAATACCGGTCACACGTTTCAGGTTAGGTGCGGGGGTGTCATAAATGTACAGCGCGTCCACTTTATGTTCGTCCAGTTTGACAGCTGCCTCGTGCAGCGTAGCCCATTGATGCAAGGGTTGTATGCTGAGACGTTCGGCGGGGATTTCATCGAGCGCAATTTCACTTACAGCCTCCTCTGGGTTTTCTTTTTGTTCTGTCAGATAACGGGCCAGATCCACTCCGGGCATCAGAGATTCTGGTTCTCCCTCTTTATCCAGTAATAACCATTTTGGTTCTTTTTTCATGGCGGCTTCCAGTTTTTCTAAATCACAGGAAACAGGTAAGCGAACAAAATTTTTCTCCATCACGCTAGCGACGCCCATACGGTGTAAATGCTGGGCAACTGGGTTAGCGCGATAATCCAGCCCGCGCGCCTGCAGTAGCATGCGGAAAACAGATGGCTGGTTAAACAACTCACTGCGAGTGAGTTCGGCAATTACTACAGCCAGCATGCCGGGGAAAATAACTTCCGGGTTGTGAGTCATTTCCAGCATAGCCATGAGTGCGGCAAGTGGCGCCTGCAATAATCCCGCCATCATTGCGCCGAGTCCAAGTAGTGCATAAAAACCGGGCGCGGAAGTGATGCCTGGAAAATAATGATGTGCGATGAGGCCAGTCGCACCACCGAGCATGGCCCCGATAAAAAGTGCTGGCCCGATGACGCCCGCCGGAATGCCAAGACCAATTGAAGTGATGGTCGCGAGTAATTTAAAGATGAGAATGCCCACCAATAACCCCAGGCCGATTTCACCCAGCATGGCGCGACTGACCGTGTCATAGCCGATACTCATCACCTCTGGAAAAGGGAGCGCAATGATGCCAACAACGCCTCCAGCCAATAGCAGCCTCGAAATAAAATGCCAGTTGCGTGAAAAACTGGCCGTGTGTTTCAGCCCGATAATCATCAGGCTGGAAACAATGCCGGCCAGGACGCCCAGCAAAAGAATGATTGGAATCTCCTTCAGACTGGTCATTTCCAGCGCGGGAATTTGAAACACAGTTTGATTGCCGTAGGCCAGAATGGTTAACCCGCTGGCGCTGAAAGCAGCCAGGATGACAGGAATAAAACTGCCCAGAGAATATTCCAGCATAATGACTTCCATGGCAAAAATAACGCCCGCCAGTGGCGTATTGAAAGAAGCGGAAATAGCGGCAGCGCTGCCACAGGCAACCAGAATTCGCAGGATGTTATTCGGTACCTGAAAGTATTGCCCAAGTAGTGAACTGGTCGCAGCACCGAGATGCACACTGGGGCCTTCGCGGCCGACAGAATGTCCGCCGACAATGGCCAGAATGCCGCCGAAAAATTGTACCAGCAACATGCGCCAGCCAAGATGGCCCTGGAAATAGGCGAGGCGCTCAATCACGTTAACAATGCCGACCACAAACCGGCCCCGTGAGAAGGCCAGAAACAGCAGGCCAATAACCAGCGCAGAACCCAAAGGCAGCAGCAGGCGGAAAATGGGTTCCAGTCCTTCGTAATGTTCGACGTTGCCATCAGGCAGGAAACCAGATTGAATTAAATCAATCAATCCTCTGAATAAAAGAATCACCCCTGCACTTAGCAAGCCAACGAGTAGCCCCAGGATGGCTGGGATCAGTTTTGCGTCAGCGCCAGATAATCGAACCCGCAGATGCTCAAGATGGTGACGCGCTTTTTTTCTGAATTTGTTCAACACACAATAAATGATGGCGGTAGGAATAAATGCATTATGCCAAAGCCAGCCGTTAGTTGTTACGGTAATGCTATTTCCACTTATTATAAGTTGATCTGATAGATGCTGAAAAACATTCAGTGAGACATGGTGAAGCCTGCCAGAAAAACGGACAGTTCCTTACTTGCTCATAACCAGTATTTCACCCAGACCTCCGCAGGCAAGATCACCGAGATAACGATGAAGGTTTATTTTCTTACTGAGTAAAGGCAGGTCTTTGTCAATCGTTTGTAAGTGTTGAAAAAATAAACGTATAAATGGAAGATCAATTTCGCCGTTATGATTAAAGGTGACCGGGATGGAGGCCGGTTTCTGCTTGAATAGCAGGCTGCCGCGTTTCATATTGTAGCCCGCATTGTTTCCAGCTTTGCCCAATACAGCGACACTGCCAGCAATCATTCTGGCGGCGCAGTAGTCGCCACAGTTTCCGTGGATAATGATGGTGCCACGCCGTTGCCGGTCGGCCACACGATCACCTGCGTTGCCTTTAACAATAATGTTTCCGCCTCTCATACCCTGGCGTTCGCCCACTAGTGCAGCACCCAGAAAATTACCTGTATTTCCATGGATTGTAATGTTGCCGTGTACCAGTCCCGCAGCCGTGTAATCTCCCGCATCTCCAATAATTACGAGGGTGCCTGCTTTCATTTCTGTGCCGGCATAAGCACCAGCCATGCCTTCGACAGTGATATTTCCCAGAGTATTTTCTGCACCGATGTAGTCGAGTTTAGGGCTGTCCGAGAGTATTTGGAGATTATTTTTATCGCGGCCGCTTATCTTGAAAAGATCACCCACCTGAATTTTTCGGTTGCCGTAGTATAAAGGCAGGGCGGCAATTTCCTTATTGGTTTTTGTTGCCAGTTGATGTGGTGTCAAACTGCGCATATCAATTCGCCAGCGTGGTGGATTTTTTAATTCCAGTGTCAAAGCACTCATGCCATGATCTCCCGCAAGTGGAAATGATATTGCCCGAGTTTGCCGCCATAGTTGCCAGCGGTAATTTTTTTAATACCATTTTCGGGGCCCAGTGAACAGGCAGCATTAATTCCGACGCGCATCGATTCTGCAACTTCATCTTCTGTCAGGCCATCGATTACAATTTCCATCACGGCGCCAATGTCAGGTGTTAATTGAGACTTTGTTAGCCCGCGCAAGGTTGGGCAATAAGCCTCATTGGATGATGCCATCAACGTTTTATATTTAGAGCCAACCTTGGAACCGGAACGGACGATGCCACCCGGGAACGGTAAAATAATATTGGGCAGAATATGCATTGCTTCGATAGCCGTTTCACAGGCGGCAAGCGCCTGTTGTTGTGTTTCTGCCAGTACCAGAAAATTGCCGCCACCCACTGCGCTGACTCTGGATGTGTTTTCCTCGCAGATAAATTCTCCATCCATTACGGGTATACGCCAGTAACGTTTGTCGCCGAATTTTTTTGAGATCTGAAATCCGTCGCCGAAGAATCGCAGATTTTTTCCTAAAGGTATTTTTTTTTCACTTTCAATGTCGGAAAAAACGGCGGTTGTCGGGCAGGTCAATACGCACTGTCCCAGTCTGTTTTCCAGTTGTTTTTTTAAATCTTTTTCGGACATGCCAAATAACAGGACGGTGACACCAGGTCGGCCATCGGGTGTTTCTTTTGCAGTCAGCGCACGGCCGATTCCAGCTTCCACGCCACAGCCAATTACGGAAGTGGCAAAACCCGTCATGGTGGTGGCTGCCTGCATTGCCCATTTTTCATTGATGGCCGTGATCAGAATACGGGTTGCCGTCATGCCGAAAGCTTCTGCAAAAGTGTCTTCTATTTCGACGCCATTTATTTTCATGCGATTCGATCCTTGCAGGCATGAACCTTGACCGGGCTGCCAATACCTTCGGCCATTTCGTCATCAGAGATTTTAAAGTTGGAGAGTTTCATGGTGTGGTAACGATTAAAATATCGGTTTAATTTTTTCTCGATACTGATGTCGTAATCCGGTCTCACAACCTGGGTTTTGCCCCGGACAATTTTTTTAAGCTGTCCTTTTTCAACAATCAGTTCTCCGCTTTTGAAAACATAAAGTGGTTTTTCAAACATCGCCTCAATATTATCTTGCGGGTCGTAAACAGTAATGTCAGCCAGTGCATTTTTTGCAAGATGACCACGGTCTTTCAGTCCCAGAATTTTTGCCGGTGCGGCGCGCGTCATGATTGCAATTTCATACAAAGAATATTCACGATCCAGTGTATCCAGAATAGTGTGTTGTTTTGCAAGCGGATTGATATGGGCAAGCATGTCGTTGCGGAAACTCCGGTCCATCAATAAACGAATCAGGTGCGGGTAGCTGGTGAACGGTGCGCCATTGGGATGGTCTGTGGTGAGGAAAATCCGCCAGGGATCGTCCGCGAGTAAAAATAGTTCCAGGCCGATTGCCCATTGCAGGGCGTTGACGAAATCTTTATCGCGATAACGGAATGGTACGATCCCACAACCAGCGTCACATTCGATATCCATACAGATCCATTTTTTGGGGTGAGCGTGTTGGTGGTTTGTGTACTGTTTCATGCTATCGCCTGAAATGGTCGCAGTCTGTCCAAACAGGATCTGGCCGACATCCATGCTGATGTGTTTTTGCCGGTTCACGGCTTCGGCAATCTGCGCTGCAGCGGAAGAAAATTTTCGCTCACCTTCTGTGCCATAACTGTGAAACTGGATATGGGTCAGGTGTATCGGATGACCTTCGGCTGCGTCCATGGTGGCCAGTGTTGATTCAAAATTGCCGGGCACACCGAGATTGCTGCAATGCACATGTAGCGGATGTGGTACGCCCAACTCATGAATTGCGCGACTCAGGCTGCGAATGATGTCGCGAGGGCTGATATTGTAATACTGGTTATCTTCATCCACATCTAGCGAGCGCTGATTAAATTTGAAAGCGTTAATACCGCCCGGATTGACGACCTTGATGCCGATGCACTGGCTGGCGTGTAGCGTCCAGGCAACGTAGTCGTTGATGGCCGACTGGTCAGCGTTATCGGCGAGCATTTTCAGCAGAAAGTCATCGCTGCCGAGCAGGGCGTAACCGCCAGTATCCAGCATCGGCGTGTCGGCCATCTCCATATGCGACTGACGTGCATTGGAGGGTAGGAGGGCAGGTTCAAAGCAGGTGGTGTAACCCATCTCAGCATAGCGGTAACCAGCGCTCAGTGTATCCGGTGTTGCATGTCCAGAGCCTGATCGTTTCAGTGTGGTCTGTGGGTGCGGGTCGGTACGGTGCTCATGGGTCATCAAGGTGCGAGCGAGGTTTACTTTTCCTCCGCCAATATGTGTATGCAGATCAATGGCGCCGGCCATGACGATCTTGCCGTTGAGTATATATTCTTTATCGACTTTCATCCGACCTTTGGGTGGCTGAATAATTTTCCCATCACGAATGTAAATATTTTTAACCTTGCCATTGATGCCATGAGCAGGGTCATAGATTTTCCCCCCAGTGAGTTTAATCAGCATCAGGAAATCCTCGCAGTTAACTGGCTGAGAACATCAGCCGCGGACAACAAGCTTGTCTCGCGCAATTTGTGCAATGGCAGTGTAACGACACCGTCCATACGAAATGTATGGCCTGTGTGGTCGATGCCAGGAATCCCGACAGGAATAAAAATTTCGGGTAACCGTTTGAACTGCGTGGCAGGGTGCCCAATGGCAATTGTTGGGATATCGGTGTCGGGTGGTGGCTGGTCTGAACGCAGACTGGAAACCCACAACAATAAATCAGCTTCCGCGTTTTTAAGTAAGCGCTGGCTGTCAAAAAGTAGTGCATCATGTTGTGGTTGGCCTTGTGCAAAAGAGGAACGTAAGGGAATACCGCTTTGCCAGGTACAAACCTGATTTGCTGAAATACTGCCGTTGCTGCCACCCAGCGGCAAACCAGAAGAGCGGGTTGTCGTATTCAAATCCTTAATTAGCTCGACCAGCTGTTCGATCACCAGTTCGGAATGGGGCATGTCGAACTCTTTGGCTGACCAGGTGAATACACTGTATTGGCTTTCTTTTAGCTGGAAAGCCAGCTCTTGAATTGCGGAGCTGTTCATTCCTCCAAACTGGTTATTGTCGAGGACTCGTTCGGCCAGAGTTGCACGCAGGGCTGCGATGACTTCAGCAACTGATTCCATCGGTGTTTTGATAACAGTGGTGTTATCGCCTTTGAGCTCGGCTGGTATTTTACGACCATCCCAGGAACCCAACAGAATAATTTGACGTGGTTTTTTTCGGAATTGAGGTTTAGGTTGAATGATACGTTCAAAAAAACGTGGATAGTCATCTAGTACCTGGGAACCAATCATGATGACCAGGTCAGCGCGGTTACGCACTTCGGTCAGTGTGGTTGTCATCCAGCCTGTGTCCTGTAGTACACGCGTATTGCGGAAGATGGCCTGACTATCCTGGTGATCAATCACTGCACCACAGGCATCCGCTAATGCCATTGCAGTGCGCACACCGTTGACATCTGTAATAAGCCCTCCAATCAGCGGAGCCTCTGATTTCTTTAACAAACTTGCAGCTTTATCGATGGCTGTTGCATGAGCAATTTCTTTTCCTTGCATCATTGCGGTAGAGGTTTTTTCCCACAGTGCCTGATTAAAACCTGCACGATTAAGTGTGCATTGACCCGCCAGAATATCCAGCTTATTTTGTTTGGCAGAAACCGTCAGGTCATCGCAAGCCAGCCCGCAGAATGGACAGGTAATATTTTTAAATGTCATGTTGATTGTTGAATTAGTGATTCGTTATTATCCACATCTTCAGCACATACTGTGCCAGAACGGTTATTCAATAGATATCTAAAGTAAAGGAACCTCTGATCAATTCGTGAATGAGCATTTTGCGTCCAAAATATCCGGGTTCTGCGTCGCCTGCATGGATGCAGGGGAGGGGCGTGAGCAAGGATGCAGAAGCTTTGCGAATCTTCGCAATAGCCTGCTATTATGTGCGAT
>DTYI01000025.1 GCA_012961935.1 Thiotrichales bacterium
AAACTGAATCGTATAATACGAAACAATTAAATCAGGTTTGAGTGAAATAATTTTCTCAACTGAAACGCTACGGTAGTCACCTACGCTCTGAATATTTCTTGCAGCTCCGGGATAATTACGGCCATCAATGGCACCAGCCACCTGCTCACCCGCGCCAACATA
Organism: Thiotrichales bacterium; assembly: GCA_012961935.1. Classification (GTDB taxonomy): domain Bacteria; phylum Pseudomonadota; class Gammaproteobacteria; order CAZUMV01; family CAZUMV01; genus UWMA-0217. The sequence goes on from DTYI01000025.1 coordinate 163, forward strand.
GAAAATTAATTCGGTTGCATGAGGAGAAAGTGTAATAATCTTTTTTGCGGGTTCTTGCAGGCAAACTTCCGACTGACTGTCATCTGTTACACACAGCCGTTCAGAAAACACTATCTCAGAAAAAGACAGTAGCACTAACAATAAAATGATTTTTTGCATCCGTTTATTATGAACGGAATGCCAGGCAATTAGAAATAAACGATCAGGCTTGCCCGATATCTCTTTTTGCGGTTTCGTTCCCAGCTTTTCCGGAGGGGTCATAGAGATTAACAGCGCTAACCTGCATCACAGATTTTATAAAGCTGATTGAGTGATCAATATTTTTTTTGCCCTGCAATGCCAGTGCATTGTTTTCCAGGTTAACCTGGCGACAAGACTCCAGCAGATCAACGACCTTTGAAAAATGACCTGCGCTGTCGTTATGCAAGGCTGTCAAAATATGTGGTTCAAGAATGGCAAGTTTTTCAAGTAGACGCTGCTTGTCGGCTACCAGTTCAGCTAAACCATTCAGGTCTGTTGACATCAATACCTGTTGCTCAGAATCCAGAATACCGGCCAGTCTTTCCAGTAGTGAAATCGCGTCATCCATGATAATTGCCGTCATGATGATTAAGTCTTTTCGCTCAGGCCGGCTTCCAGATTCAACAGCTTTTCGGCTACCTGTTTTGCATTGACCTGATAACTACCCTCTGCAATCGCAGCTTTAATCTGTTTGACTTTGGCTTCATCAACTTCGGGTGTTTCAGCCAGTACTTTCTCGGCTTTCTGCACCTGCGCTGCAACATCAGTCAGCACTACGCTATCAGTGGGTGCACTGCTGACGCGTGCCTGCGCCTCGCTGTCAACTTTAGAGCCTAAAGTTTTGCTTTGATTCTGGCTTTCTGCCGTTGGGTTGTTATGTACCCCGCGGATGCCATCAATTGAGTTGCTCATCGGGTTTCTCCCGCAATATCTATTAGCTTAACCACTGTATCGGCCATTTTATAAAAACCTTTAATAAAAATTTTCCATTAATTACGAACCTTTACAGTCCCTTTAGCAATTACTTCTCCTTCGACAATCCGTTTCGAGCCCAGATTCCGCACCCGAACCAGCTTGCCCTTTGCACCATCGCTCATCGCCATGCCGTTCATACGTACCTGTATACCACCTGCTTCCGCCAGCAGTGTAACAGTTTGACCCCGGCGCACCATCCTTGGTGTCTCCAACATCCTTGGCGCCAGGAGCTTTTCCTGTCCAGCCGGACTTTTGAAACGGTATCCCAAAAGCGGCTCTGCATCCTTTACATACCTGTTACCCAAACGGGAAATATCCTTATTTTCAAAACGCAGCATGTCCATGCTGAGTACATCTCCTCGTACAACTGGCCTATTGAGTACGGCGACCTTCTCCAGAATCGCGATATTCGCCTGAACAAAAATCTTCCAGGGCTTGTTCCCTTCACATCGCACTCCAATACTGGAGTGGCCTGCTTTCCTTGCCCCCGGCGGCCAAAAAGCGGTGAGCGGTTTTGTGCATTGTGTCAATTTCAAGCGTCTGTCCAGTTGCTTGACGTCGACCTTTAACTGGGTCGAACCTTTTAACTCCTTTAATATAAAGTGTTTTGCCACTTTACGAATTGACGCATGCGACTGTCGCTCAGCGTTGGCTGCCAGGGCATTTTCTCCACTCAGCAGTAAGCAGGCCACAATCAGTAAAAACGATAGCGACAGAAACTTGACGTCTGGTTTGTGGAAAATGTCCATACCCAGAGGTAAAGCAAATTGTGTGCCACAAAAATCAGCGTGCGCCATTTCTCCTTTATACCAAAAACTATCTCCTGCGCGGCAATAAATTGCCTTTTGCGCGGCAACAGCCTGTCACCTGGAAATTAATTTCCAGTCTTTCTATCTAATCTGGATCTGTCTGCCGTCCGCATCAGATAACTGAAACAAATAGCCTGGCCATATATTTCAATAAGTTATTTTCTCATAAAGTACGTAGCTCACACTTTCTTAACCCTTTCTTATCGGCTGGCATGACGATTGCTTTAGTCCTGATATGGAAAAAATGTGATGGAATTATGACTGCAAACATTGATAACTATCTGGGCCTGCATGCAACGGCGCTCAAGCTTCGCTCTCAAAGGGCAAAGCTGCTGGCGAATAATCTGGCGAATGCAGACACACCTAATTATAAGGCGCGCGATATCGACTTTCGTTCTACCTTGCAGCAGGTGAGCCAGAATAAAGTCACTCACCACGGCAAAACCCACGCAGCGCATATTGCTCTGACTGGAAATCCCGATGCGCAGGCGCTGCAATACCGGGTTCCCACACAGCCATCACTCGACGGCAACACGGTAGACACACAAGTCGAACAGGCAAAATTTGCCGACAACGCCATTCGCTATCAAGCCAGCCTGCAATTTCTGAATAAACGCATCACCGGCCTGATCCGAACATTAAGGAGTGAATAAGCATGTCTTTATTTAAAGTTTTCGATATTGCCGGCAGCGGTATGAGCGCACAGAACATCCGGCTGAATACCACCGCCAGTAATATGGCGAATGCTGATTCCGTCGCCAGCAAACCGGAAGAGGCTTACAAATCCCGGCAGGCTGTTTTTTCGGCCATGCTGCAAAACAGTTTTGACCAGAATAGTGGCAGCGTTGGCGTACAGACACTCGGTATTGTCGAAAGTCAGGCTGAACACAATATGCGCTTCGAGCCGGACCATCCGCTGGCCAATGAAGAAGGTTACGTCTTCGAATCAAACGTGAATACGATTGAGGAAATGGCCAACATGATTTCGGCCTCACGCAGCTACCAAACCAATATCGAAGTGCTCAACACCTCGAAGAAGCTGTTACTGCAAACCATCAAACTCGGCGAATAATTTAAAGGGACAAACTAATGCCAACTATCTCAAACACCGCTCTGGAATCACTCGCACTGACACCAGACCAAAAGCCGACGAAAAAGAACGAACTCGGCCAGGATGAATTTCTCAAACTGATGCTGACCCAGCTCAGATTCCAGGATCCTTTCAAGCCGATGGAAAACGGTGAGTTCATTGCCCAGATGGCACAGTTCAGTACTGTGTCGGGTATCGACGAAATGCAAAAATCAATGGAAGCACTGAGTACTTCATTGATTTCAAATCAGGCGCTTCAGGCATCCAACCTGGTCGGCAGAAATGTTCTGGCGCCCAGCAATACTGCAACCCTGAATGAAACAGGCACAGTTGAAGGTGCTTTTGAATTACCTGCCTCAGCATCACAAATCACAATGAGCGTCTTCGACGAAAGCGGGAATTTGATCCGAACCGCTGACCTCGGCACGAAACCTGCGGGACAGCATAACTTCTCGTGGGACGGACAAACGAACGAAGACTCACGCGCAGCTGCCGGGAAATACACCATTAAAATCGAGTATGGCAGTGGTGAAAATGCCGCAGCCGCCGAGGTATTGATTCAAAACAAAATCGCAAGCGTAAATTTTGCCGCCAGCGGTGGCCAAATTTCTTTAACCACAGTTGACGGACAGAGTTTGAAATTTTCAGACATCCGCCAGATTCAGTAACTTTATTTTCCAACAAGGAGAGACCATATGACTTTTGAAATCGCACTAACAGGACTTAATGCTGCAACCGCAGACCTTGAAGTCATTTCCAACAATATCGCCAATAACGCAACCAACGGCTTCAAGCGTTCTCGCGCAGAATTCGCTGACGTTTATGCCGCCAGCACGCTAGGTGTTGCCAGTAACGCAATCGGTTCAGGCGTCCGCGTTTCCAACATCAGCCAGGAGTTCACTCAGGGTGATGTGACCTTCACGGACAACAATCTGGATCTTTCCATTTCCGGTCAGGGTTTCTTCCGCATGAACGACAACGGCAGCGTTGTTTATTCACGCGCCGGCACTTTCGGGCTGGATCGGGAAGGCTATGTGATCAACGGCTCCGGACATAAACTGACCGGCTACACGGCAGATAATGCCGGGGTTATCTCTCCGCTTATCTCAGATATACGGATTGACCCAGCAGACCTGTCACCCCAGGCCACTACCAATATAGAATTGAGCATGAACCTGGACAATACAGCCACCGTCCCACCCGCTTTTAATGTGGCTGATTCCACCACCTATAATTTTTCAACCTCAACCACGATTTATGACTCACTGGGCACCTCGCATGTTGCCACGCTTTACTACCATAAGGATGCGCCGAACACCTGGACATCTTACATGTACGTGGGCGGCAATGAAGTCAGCCAGCCCGGTGGTGACACATTGACATTCAACACCGATGGCAGCCTGAATCAGGTGAATGGCGGGGCAGGTACAACCATTACCACGACGGCATTCAGTCCATCCGTTGGCGTATCGCCCATGACCGTCACACTTGATGTCGGCGCGACCAGCCAGTTCAACAATCCTTTTGGCGTCAACCAGATCGTGCAGAACGGTTACACCACCGGACGCCTGAACGACGTTGACATCGACAGCAGCGGCATCATTTTTGGCCGCTATTCCAACGGTCAGTCCAAGGCGCTGGGTCAGATCACGCTGACCAACTTTCCGAACCCGCAGGGCCTGCGTCAGGTCGGCAACACCAGCTGGGCTGAAACTTTCGGCTCCGGGGTAGCCGCAACGGGTTCGCCGGGCAGCGCGAGTCTTGGATTAATTCAATCCGGTTCGCTGGAGGAATCCAACGTCGATATTACGGCAGAACTGGTTGCTATGATCAGCGCGCAGCGCAGCTTCCAGGCGAATGCACAGGTCATCAGCACCGGTGACACGCTGACGCAAACCGTCATTAACATCCGCCGATAGGTTAAATCATGGATAAGATGGTTTTTCTCGCCATGAGTGGCGCCAAGGAGATCATGCTGCGGCAGGCCTCCAACAACCACAACCTGGCGAACCTGAACACCACCGGCTTTAAGGCCGACCTGGACGCTTTTAAAAGCCTGCCAGTTTATGGCCCCGGCGCAGCCAGCCGGGTGTATGTGGAAGACCAACGTGCCGGCGTGGATTTTTCCAGCGGCACGCTGATCAGCACCGGACGTGATCTGGACGTTGCAGTCAACGGCAAAGGCTATATCGCCATTCAGGATCACGACGGCAGCGAAGGCTACACCCGCGCGGGTGACCTGCGGGTGAATTCAGCAGGCTTGCTGGAGACGGGCGCCGGTCACCCCGTCATGGGTAACGGTGGATCCATCGCTATCCCGCCTTTTGAGAAACTACAAATCGGCCAGGACGGCACCATCACCATCCAGCCGCTTGGACAAACTGCAACCACACTGGCCGTGGTCGACCGGATCAAGCTGGTCAACCCGGCTGATGCCGACCTGCAAAAAAACCGCAACGGCGTGTTGCATCTGAAAGAAGGTGAAACGGCCGAAGCCGACGCCTCGGTCAGCCTCGGCACGGGTGTGCTGGAAACCAGCAACGTCAACTCGGTAGAAGCGCTGGTCAACATGATTGAACTCTCACGGCAGTTTGAAATGCAGATCAAAATGATGAAAACCGCCGAAGACAATGACGCAGCCGCAACGAAGCTACTGCAACTTGGATAATTGAAAATTTAGGAGACAAGAAAATGAACGGAGCATTATGGAGCGCGAAAACGGGACTGGACGCACAGCAAACGCGTATGACCGTTATTTCCAACAATCTGGCCAACGCCAACACAACTGGTTTTAAACGTGACCGCGCAGTTTTTGAAGACCTGCTGTATCAAAATGTCCGGCAGGCGGGCGCGCAATCCTCGCAGGACACCCAGCTACCTTCCGGCCTTTCAGTCGGTACGGGTGTGCGTGTTGTTGCCACGGAAAAATTGTTCACCCAGGGCAATGTGACCACCACTGAAAATCCTATGGACATGGCGATTCAGGGTCGAGGATTTTTTGAAATCCTGATGCCGGATGGCTCAACCGCCTACACACGTGACGGCTCATTCCAGATTGACTCGCAGGGACAAATGGTGAATTCAAACGGCTTTGCCTTGCAACCCGGCATTACAATCCCGGAGAACACAACCAGTCTCACAATCGGTCTGGATGGTACAGTATCGGCAGTTGTATCCGGCAGCACCACCCCAACCCAGCTTGGCCAGATACAGCTGGTGGATTTTATCAACCCGGTCGGTCTACAGGCGAAAGGCGGCAACCTGTTTGGTGAAACAGCGGCCAGTGGTTCACCACAGACAGGTACACCGGGACTCAACGGTTTGGGTACGCTCATCCAGGGATCGGTCGAAACCTCTAACGTTAATGTTGTTGAAGAACTGGTCAATATGATCGAAACCCAGCGCGCCTATGAAATTAATTCCAAGGCGATTTCAACCACCGATGGCATGCTGCAATACGTCAACAACAACCTCTAGGAATTAGACAGATGATAAGCGCGCAACAAGGAATTGTTTTGAAAACCGGGCTGGTTTTGTTAACCGTAGTTACCATGAGTGGCTGTGCGGGACCCACTGCGTTGAGCAAACCGGATTACGCGCCCGCTCAACCCATGCCTGTCCCGCCCAGAACAGAAACGAACGGCTCGATATACCACGCCAGCAATAACCGCTTTTTGTTCGAAGATATCAAGGCGCGACGCGTCGGCGATCTGATTACCGTCATTCTGGAAGAAAAAACCAAATCGGCTAAAAAGGCCAGCACCAGCACCAAAAAAGACAGCGACATCAATATGCCCAGTCCAACTGTATTTGGCCTGCCGGTCACCATGGGCGGCAATCTTATTCTGAATAATTCTGTGAACGCAGGTTCAACATTCAGCGGTGAAGGCGACAGCAGCCAGAGCAACAGCCTGAGCGGAAACATCACCGTGACTGTCGCCCAGGTTTTACCTAACGGCAACCTGATTGTGCGCGGCGAAAAATTACTCACCCTTAACCAGGGCAGCGAAGTGGTCAGAATTCAGGGCATCGTCCGCCAGGTTGATATCACCCCCGGAAACACCGTCAAGTCCACCCAAATTGCCAACGCCAGAATTACCTACGGCGGCAACGGCATTATCGCCGACAGCAATAAAGCTGGCTGGGCAACCCGCTTTTTCAATAGCGCCATCTGGC
>DTYI01000026.1 GCA_012961935.1 Thiotrichales bacterium
CACGAAGTTCGCCACAATAGCCGGGCTATTGCCTGCAGGACGTAGGTAAGGAGCGTGAGCAGGAGCGGTAGCTTTCCGACACACTTCGTGGAACGTGCGGAACATTTTTCCTCCACAGAAATTCAATCGGACTTATTCAGACCATCCTTAATTTATTTCTGTATCATACTGTTTTATCTGTCTTTATAGGCAATTAGTAGATCCATGACATTGGTGCCCGTAGGACCGGTCGTAATTAGATCGCCACTGGCTTCAAGAAAAACATTGCTGTTGGCTTGCTGCAAATCGTTATCGATATCCCTGCCATTTCGTTCACCACGCTCAACGGTAGAACCATCTACCAGCGCTCCGGCATCATCAGTAACGCCGTCCGTGCCATCCGTGCCTGCGGTCAGTATTATTAAATCCGAACGGCCCTGAATTTCTTTTGCCATGTGCAAAGCCAGATGCTGATTACGTCCACCCCTACCCGGATGTTCCGGTAACTCCACCACGGTCTCGCCGCCCCAGATGTGTATGCCTGAAGTTGCATGTTTCATAAAATCTACAATATTTTTCGCCGTGATTTCTACAGACTGATCAAGAAATTCTTCATGCACGTTTACTTCATATCCAAGATTTTTTGCGGCTTTTGCGGCTGCCAGTTTTGCCTGATCCAGATTCGCAACAATGCGGTGGATAATGTTTTCGAAAACTGGAAAATCAGGTGATAATTGAGCCGGCATATGCGGCAGTTGAAACAAATCATTTCCCAACGCAGAAGCTGGCTCCTGTTTTGCGGCCAGCAGACCCGAACCGATCACTGCAACATCATCCTCGGGCACATCTGAAATATAAAACGCCAGCACATCCCGACCTAAAAGTCGCGTCGCAAGCCGCCCTCCCTTAATTTCAGAAAGTTTGCGGCGAACGGCATTGATGCGCTGAATGTCCAGCCCGGATGCCAGTAAACTTTCTGTTAAATCCTGAATATCTTGTAACATCAACCCGGGAGGAAGCACTTCAACAAGGCTCGATGCGCCGCCAGAAATGCAAACAATAACTTTTGAAATGTCCTCAAGCCCATAACAAAAATCCAGAAGCGCGTTACCTGCAATCAGACTCTTCTGCCCCGGAACAGGGTGTTCTGACTCCAGAACGGTAAAGTTTTCACTCAGATATGGAGCATCGTTAATATGCCCCTGTTTAGTGATCACAAGACCTTTTTGAATTTGATCGCCACACACATCCTGCACACCCAGCGCCATGTCCACAGCAGCTTTGCCAACCGAAATAACAGCAACCGGTTCTGAAATTCGCGCAGAGGATAATGCGTTAAACATAACTGTGCGGCCATTAACCGAGGCAATGGCCGCCTGAAATATCTCCAGCAGATCGTTCCTGATGGATGCGTTATCCATTAAAGGGTTTCGAGTCCTCGTGTCAGGTCGGCTTTAAGATCAGTAATAGATTCAAGACCCACAGCAATTCTGACCAGGCCATCGCTGATTCCAGCATCCGCTCGTTGCTCATCCGTCAGGCGACCGTGCGTTGTAGTCGCAGGATGTGTAACCGTCGTTTTCGTATCGCCCAGATTGGCGGTAATCGAAACCATTTGCGTTGCATCAATTAATTTCCATGCAGCCGCCTGCCCGCCTTTTAGTACAAATGATAACAACCCACCTGCCCGGCTTTGTTGTCGCTTTGACAGATCATGTTGCGGATGAGAGGCCAGTCCCGGATAGTAAACTTTTTCAACCTGAGGTTGTTCCTCCAGCCACTCTGCCAGCGCCTGCGCATTATCCGAATGCGCGTGCATGCGTAGCTTTAAAGTTTCCAGCCCTTTTAAAAATACCCAGGCGTTAAACGGACTCATACTCGGCCCGGCTGTGCGTAAAAAACCATAGACATCTTTACCCACCCTTTCAGCATCACCCACAACAGCGCCACCCACGCAACGCCCCTGGCCATCGAGATATTTTGTCGCCGAATGGATTACGACATCTGCACCCAGTTTCAGCGGTTGTTGCAAAGCCGGTGTACAAAAACAATTATCAACGACCAGTAAACAATTTCTGTTGTGGGCGATTTCTGCCAACGCCTGAATATCGACCAGCTGCGTTAACGGATTGGATGGTGTCTCGACGAACAATAATTTTGTGTTTGTTCTAATCGCCTGCTGCCAGCCGTCGAGGTCTGTTAGATCAACAAAATCAACTTCAATACCAAACTTCATCAGATAATTGTTGAACAAAACAACCGTGGTTCCAAAAACCGCGCGGGAACAAACCACATGGTCACCCGCTTTCAGCAAAGCCATGCAGGTCGCAAGAATGGCTGACATACCCGATGCAGTCGCCACGCAAGACTCCCCTCCCTCCAGTGCGGCCAGTCTTTGTTCAAAAGTACGTACTGTTGGATTGGTAAAACGCGAATAAATATTGCCTGGCTCATCGCCCTTGAAACGTGCAGCGGCCTGCGCAGCGTTTTTAAAAACATAACTTGAGGTCGGAAATATTGGTTCGGATTGTTCACCCTCATTCGTCCGGACCTGCCCTGCGCGCACGGCAAGCGTCTCAAATTCTGCATCTTCAAAAATATCATCAGTCATTTTCATTCTCCTGTTTCCAGCAGGCATAAAAAAACCCGCTCCAGTCAAACTAAAAGCAGGTTTATATTATCTTCCCCCGCTTTAGCTGTATTTTTTTCTGCGCCCGCAAGCTGTTGATCAAATCGGCGCCATTCAAACCTTACCCACACAGACAAGTTATTTGAATAACCCTAATTTATGCCGTTAAACTCAGGCTGTCAACTCCTTGCATCCTGTACAATTGATCATCTATGACGACTATACCTGACAATATCTGGATTATCGGATGTGGTGACATTGGTTTGCGTGTCGCTCAACTTTACAGGCTGGGTGCAGATTCAATTACTGGAATAGTCCGAAGCAAAGATTCAGCACATCGTTGCGAACAAGCCGGGATAACTGCAAAAGTAATTGATCTCGATTCAGATAACTTGCCTGATCCAAAACAATTCGAAGACGCATTAATCTATTATTTCGCACCACCCGCTGGTAAAACAACCGACACAAGAATAGAACGATTTTTGAAATTCTCAGGCAACACTGCCAGACGCATCGTACTGATTAGCACAACCGGCGTTTATGGTGACCAAAATGGCGCCTGGGTTGATGAGGCGACCCCGGCAAAACCCGCAACCGATCGCGCCGGACGTCGATTATCGGCTGAAAATACACTGAAAATCTGGGCAGAAAAATATCAGAAAGAATATATCATCTTACGGGTACCCGGAATTTATGCACCAGACCGGCTACCTCTGGAGCGCCTGAAAAAAAGACTGCCCATTGTCAGGGAATCTGAAGCGCCCTGGATAAACAGAATTCATGCCGATGACCTGGCAATGATCTGCAAGGCGGCAATGGATTCAAAAATATCGAATACGATTTATAATGTTACCGACGGCCAGCCCGGCACAATGGTCGATTATTTTAATCAGGTTGCTGACTTTGCAGGCCTGCCCCGCCCGCCACAAATTACGTTAAAACAGGCTATCGAAACACTCAGCCCGGGTATGGCAAGTTATCTGAAAGAATCCAGACGCATCAGCAACAAAAAGATGCTAAAGGAATTAAACATCACCCTTCGATATCCCAACCTGAGGGAGGGTCTGAAAAAATAAAAATTTCCGGTTATTTCAAATTAACCATTTTTTCCATATCCGGCATGGCAACTTCCATCGCAGTCACCACGTCCCCACCAATCATCTGGGCAACAACCGCTAAATTCATCATCGCAATATACGTTTTACCATCTGCTTTTTCATAAACCGCAAATGTGCAGGGCATCATCACCGAAAGATATTTATTTTCATCTTTTATTAATAAATCTGCAGCCACTTTAGGTTCACACATTTTCAGCAACTTCATCGGCCCGATGTCCACGCCGACTACCTTGTTAAAGTTTGCCTGAAAATTTGCCTTCCACTTTTTCGGCACCTTCCAGCCCAGCTCTTTGGCATTGGCTTCAAGCTTTTCCAGCGTTTCGTCAAACCCATAGGGACTTTGAACCTCTTTTACCAACAGCTCGGGCGCCTTAAGCCTTAATACATAAAGTGTTCCAGCCACACCAATCAGTAACGCAATGATAAATATCAAAATTGCATTACCGCTCTGTTTTTGTCCAGTCATACCCCTCTCCTCACTATTTTATAATCACAAAACAGGATAGATAGCTCAGCTGAATAAATCAACATGATATTCATCAGGAAATTTTTCTTATTCCTGCGTTTCTATCTCCTATACTAGTCAATACCAACTTGCCGTTTATGGAGAAAAAAATGCTGCGATTCCTGATACCTGCTGTACTTTTATTCTTTATCCCACTACTGATTGCCTCTGACCTGGAAAAGGAAAAGCGCTGGGCCGAGCAAATCGAGGAAGGTTTACTGGATGGTGAGATTGTTATGCTGAATACGGGCGGTTCGGAGTTTCTTTCTATCTTTACACCATCCGAGAAAAATAAAGAAACCGCTGTTATTTTACTACACGGTATGGGCGTGCATCCTGACTGGCCGCAGGTGATTAATCCTTTGCGCGTTTCGTTACCTGAAAAAGGCTGGAGTACGTTGTCGTTACAGTTACCAATTCTTCCAAATGAAGCAGAGCCCAAAGAATACCAACCGTTGCTGAAAGAAGTGCCAGGCCGTATTGATGCCGGCATTCAATTTCTAAAAAAGAATGGCGTCAAAAAAATCTTTATTGTTGCCCACAGTCTGGGCACAGAAATGGCGAGTTATTATCTCACTCAGAAAACGCCATCCTCTCTCATTAAAGGATATATTGGTATTGGAATGAGTGCTGGAAATTCCAGATATCTTTCAGCGATTGACTTGCCTGTTCTTGATTTATACGGTGAAAATGATCTGGAAGGTATTCTTGCTTCGGCAAATGCGCGTACAAAAGCTGCTGTAAAAAATAAAAGCTATAGTCAACAAAAAGTATCTGACGCTGATCATTTTTTCAATGAACAGGAAAACCAGTTAGTGAAAATTGTGACAGACTGGCTGAATAATTATCCTGGAAAGAGCAGTTGACCGCTTCATGGATTTATTAAGGCAATGAGAATTATGAAAAATGGTGCTTATTCAACATTCACCCAAAAGCTAAGGTCGCTACAGGGCGGATTGCACGGTTGTGGCGGCACATGGCGGCGTTGCTCCTCCTTGAATAGGTTGGCTATTAGGCGTCATCGCGCCTTGCCCTGCACCACCACAACCGCATACTCCACCCCGTCCAACTGCTCTTTTCAGGATTATAAAAACTGATGAACGGGTACAGCAGACGAGAATTTCTGCAGTGCTTGATTGGCCTCGGTATAATTCCGTTCATACCAGCACATGCTGAGGAACCACGAACCAGGATACTTAAACGTATACCTTCAAGCGGGGAGTTGCTGCCTGTTATCGGCATGGGATCATCACGTACTTTTAATGTTGGCAACAACATGGTCGAGCGTGCTATTCGGGTTGAAATATTACGTACTTTCTTTGCGCACGGCGGTGCAATGATCGACTCTTCTCCCATGTATGGGTCTTCCGAAGAAGTGATTGGTTATTGCCTTTCTCAACTAAGAAACAAGAATAATCTGTTCGCTGCTACTAAAGTCTGGACGCTTGGAAAAAACCGAGGTATCCGGCAAATGCAGCGTTCAGAAAAGCTTTGGGGTGTTGGCCGTTTTGACTTGATGCAAATTCATAACATGCTGGACTGGCGCAAGCATCTTTCAACATTAAAAAACTGGAAAGACCAGGGGAATATTCGTTATATCGGCATCACGACTTCACATGGTCGAAGGCATGAAAAATTAATCAAGGTAATCAAAAGCGAACCATTTGATTTTTTCCAATTCAGCTACAACATACTTGACCGGAAAGCTGAGCAATATTTACTTCCACTGGCAAAGGAACATGGCATCGCTGTCATTATCAATCGGCCTTTTCAGCGCGGCTCACTTTTTAAGTATGTAAAGGGAAAGCCACTACCTGACTGGGCAGGTGAATTTGACTGTGAAAACTGGGCGCAGTTTTTTCTGAAGTTTATTATCTCGCATCCCGCTGTTACCTGTGTGATACCAGCCACCTCAAAAGTAGCGCATATGCAAGAAAATATGGGTGCTGGTTTTGGAGAACTGCCAGATGCGGAGATGCGTCTACGAATGATTAGACATTTTGAAAAGTTGTAGGTTGGGCTTTGTTTCTCAGCCCAACCTACTTGTTTATTTATTGTAACTGGCGCGAGAACGGTGCATTTTACGTTCGTCTGGATTTTTGCTCTGACCAGAAATAAGAATTAGTTGTCTGACGAAGTTAGCAATTCGTGGATCATCCAGATCATTATGATTCCGAATAAGCGCTTGATTGACGCGAATGACCAGGTAGGGATTTCGCCCGACTGAGTTTTCAGTTCGCTCGAGTATGGAACCGGCAAATTTAATTATGCTGCCTGGTTTGTCATTTTCCCAGCTTGCTGCTGTTCTGTAATATTGCTGGATATCCGCCTCAAGCGTTAGCGTTTCATCACGTGTACTTTCAGGTGCAACATCCAGGTAATGGGTTCGATATGGCTCGAAATGACCCACCGCTGAAACGTTTGCCTTACGTTGGTTAATGATTTCGGTTTCCTGCGTGACTGCATTGGGACGTTCAACATCACGTGTTTTTTCAAACAGGGTAGAAAACCAGCGGCCGATGGGAAAAGCATATTTAGTCGCCTTGTCACTTTCTGAAGTCAGTACTGCAAGTACCGGTAATTGTGAACTAAAATAAGTGCGCCGTTCGTTGGCAGCATTGCTGAGCGCAGAAAATCTTTCCGCTTCGAATGCAGGATTGATCAACACCACGAGATTTCCAAAACCACGCGCATCACTAATCTGTCCGGTTGGGCCGTATGTATCGATTGAGCGTTCCATTAAAAGCTGGGACAACGCAGAGTAAATCACGGCGCCGCCAAAGCTGTGTCCAACGACAGCGAGCCGTGTTCTGCTGTCACCTTCAACCAGTACATCTCGCGTTTCTTTTACCTGTTCCAGGCGCGCCAGTACTTCAGTTACGCCACCGAATCCAACTTTGTGCGCTGTACTTTTTCGATCCCAGAAACTGAGTTCCTTGATTAGCGGCAAGGTAACAGAAGCTCCACGCCAGCCGAGATAAATGCCATGCACATGGCGCGCGGAAACATCAGGGTTGTCACCCGCAATGGCTGACTCAAGTGCACTGAGACGCCTGAGGCTTTCCCGCAAAGTGGCAATATTATCGTCACCCGGTGCGGCACTGTGTTTCCAGCCGTGAGCAAAAACAACAATCAGCACATCATCGTGCGCAATCTGTGTATTCAGGTGATCGGTGACAGCCTTCATCTGTGAACGTTGATGTAACTGCCCCTGGTCATCAAATTCAATAAAGCCAAGCGTATACGCTTCGTCGGGTTTTTTTTGATCAAAGTATTTTTGCAGCGTATGATTTTTACACTCAACTTCTGGATCAGTGCTGGTGCACAAGGTATGTTCAGTGCGATAAATTTTGTGTGGTGCGCAACCGTTTAGTACGAAAAGGAAAATAAACGGGAATAGAAAATTCCAGCGATTTAAAGATGACTTTCCCATAATTTGTTCACCTTCCTGTTAGTGTTGTTTATTAAGCTTCCTTCTGCATTGATCTGTTGACTATTTCTGGGGGGAACGCTCCTTACTGTTATTTAGTTAATAAATCCCCTGCCGTCAAATCCTGACTAATCAAAACAAGTGAAGATTCGGGTGTGTGATTGAAAAGATCAATAACGTCTTTATTTTTCATCCGCACACAACCATGTGATGCAGGCTGACCGATGAGTCCTTCTTCGTGCGTACCGTGGATGTAAATATAACGCTTGAAAGAATCAACCTGGCCACCTTTATTTTTTCCTGATTCAAGACCGGAAAGCCAGAGAATTCTTGAAGTTACAAAGTCGTCTCCGGTTGCATGCGGTTTATGTTCGGTTTGTGCAATCTTTCCTGTATTTTTCCGTGCTTTAAAAATGGTGCCCGGCGCCGCATCTGTGCCGATCTTTTTTCGCACATAATGCGCCCCAAGTGGTGTTTTGTTGCTACCACTTTGACTGCCGATTCCATAGCTTGAGGTGGATACGGGATAACGACTGGTTTCCTTTCCATTCTTGAATAAAATAATCTGTTGCCGGGAAATATCGACCAGCAAAATAACATTGGTTTTATGTTCAGGATAATTGGCCGCTAGTGAGGCTGCTGTTTTTTGCAGGTCTTCTTCAGCTAGCACAGGCATGGACAGAAAAAAGATGGATAAGATAATGAGCCGTAACATCAGGCACTGTTGTAAAGATCGATGCCCGGTATGGTTTCTGCCTCAGTTATTTCTTTGCTGGCATCATTTCGCTTTTTTTCCAGCTCAATCAAATAATCGACACTGACGTCGGTAATATATTTACCGTTAAACACCGAACATTCAAAAGCATCAATATCCGGGTTGCCTTTGTGCACGGCGGCAATCAGGTCATCAAGGTTCTGATAAATTAGTCGATCCGCTCCAATTTCCTTGCAGACTTCTTCTTCACTGCGGTTGTGGGCAATGAGTTCTTCCGCTGTGGGCATGTCGATTCCATACACATTTGGATAACGAATCGGCGGAGCTGCCGATGCGAAATAAACTTTTCTTGCGCCAGCATCGCGTGCCATTTGTACAATCTCGCCAGATGTCGTACCCCGCACAATAGAGTCGTCCACCAGCATGACATTTTTGCCTTTGAATTCGAGGTCAATCGCGTTGAGTTTCTGGCGGACGGATTTTCTTCGCTGTGTTTGCCCCGGCATGATAAAGGTGCGTCCAATGTAGCGGTTTTTAATAAAACCTTCGCGGTACTTCAACCGCAGGTGGTGTGCCATTTCCAGTGCTGAACTACGGCTGCTGTCCGGCACGGGGATCACTACATCAATGTCATGATCGGACCAGGTTTTCTGTATCTGTTTTGCCAGTTTTACACCCATTCGCATACGCGCTTTGTGTACGACCACATCGTCGATTACAGAGTCCGGGCGAGCAAAATACACATGCTCAAAAATACAGGGAATTAAACAGGGATGTTCGGCACATTGCCGCGTATGCGCCACACCCTGCATGTCAATAAAAATGGCTTCACCGGGCATGAGATCGCGCACGACTTCAAACCCGAGCGCGTCGAGCACGATGGATTCTGAGGCAATGGCAAATTCATCACCCTCGGGGGTTTCTCTGCGCCCATAAATAACCGGACGAATACCATAGGGGTCACGAAATGCCAGAATGCCGTGTCCAACAATCATGGCGATCACGGCGTAGGCGCCCTTGCAACGTTTATGCACGCCTTCGACAGCGGCAAAAATATCATCGGGCATGGGTTGTAAACAATCCTGTTTGTGCAGTTCCTGAGCGAAAATATTTAGCAGAATTTCAGAGTCTGACGTGGTGTTGATATGGCGACGATCCTGGAGAAACAATTCGTTTTCCAAATCGGCTGCATTGTTGAGGTTGCCGTTGTGTCCCAGCGCTATTCCAAATGGTGAATTGACGTAAAAGGGTTGTGCCTCTGCCGAGGAGGACGAACCCGCTGTCGGGTAACGCACATGCCCGATGCCCATGTTGCCGGACAGCCGTTGCATATGGCGGGTATGAAAAACATCCCGCACCAGACCATTATCTTTGCGCAGAAAGAGTCGGTCTCCCTCACAGGTAACAATGCCGGCGGCATCCTGGCCACGATGCTGCAGCATAATCAGACCATCATAGAGTGACTGATTTACAGGTGATTGACCAAATATGCCGATGATTCCACACATAGTCAGGTCGATTCAAATCGCTGTTGCCAGGCCGGAGGCAGGACACTTTTCACTTGCTCCGCAACCTTTTCAAAAAACGGCAGGGTCATTGTACTTTGCCACCATTTTTCCTTTGGCATGTTGGTCATGCTGGCCAGTAAGACCAAAATAGCCACGATCAGACCGCCACGAATCACACCAAAGATAATACCCAGCATGCGGTCGGTGCCACTCAGACCACTCTTGTCTACCAGTTGGCTGATCAGATAATTAATAATCGCGCCTGCTATCAGCGTTACAATAAATAATGCTACAAAAGCAATGATAACCCTTGCTGTCTGGCTTTCAACTGAAATCGGTAAATACCCGGCAACACGCGAGGAAAATATGATCGCCACCGCAACAGCTGCAATCCATGTTGCAAGCGAGACTGCTTCTTTGATAAAGCCACGAAACAGGCTGATGAGGATTGACAAGCCAATGATTGAGAAAACCGCGATATCCGCCCAGTGCATAAATAATTCCAGATAAAAGATCAGGGATGCGCGACAATAATGCCTTTCAGCTTTTCAGTCTCGAGTAATTTCTGACGCAATTTATCCGCATCAGCACGCGTTGGTTGCGGCCCAACCTTGACCCGGAAGATTGTTTTATCTTTACTTTTACCTGATTCGACAAAAGCGGGAAATCCTGCAGCCTCGAGCTTGTCACTGAGCACCATGGCATTTTGCCTCTGACTGAAACTGCCGACCTGAACGACAAAACCACTGTCACTGATCCTAACACGTTTGCGAACAGGTTTTGTTTTTGTCGCTGGCGCAACTGCTGCAACTGGTGGCTCGACAGGCTTTTCAGTCACTGCTTCTTTCTTAACAGGCTTTTCAACAGGCATTGAAGGTGAAGCTGTTTCACTGCTGTTGGCAGGTTTTTCGGGGATAACCACTTCAGGTGCTTTTAATGCTGGTTCTGGTGTGGGCGGTGTAGGTATAGCTGGCGCTGTACCGAGTCGATTGGGAATTTCATAAACGGGTTTCTCGGGAATGTCTATTTTCATGCTGACGGGGTCACTTTCTTTCGGCCCTTCCAGCAGCATGGGTATAAAAATTACCGCAAGCGCGATAATGACTGCAGCACCTATCAATCGTTGTTTCAATGTTTTGTCCATAAGTAGGGTTAGTGGATGTGAGCCGGTATTATAAAACCAAAGCCCTCACTTCGGCTACTGTATAAAAAGAACCTGTTACGATCAGGCGGTCGTCTTTCTGCAACTTGCCGATTTCTGTCCGGTAGGCTGTGCTTAGGTCTGAATACGTTTCCACTACAACTTCTGGAATTATTTCTTTTACTTTCTTTTGCAAAGCGTTAGCTGGTAATGCCCGCTCAATTGCGGGCGAAGATACAACCCATTTATCAACAACAGGCTGTAGCGCCTGAATCATTTCGCTAACCGCTTTATCGCGCATGACGCCCAGTAACAAGACCGTGTCACCACTAACCGGGCTTTGTTGTATCTGTTCAGCTAATACGCTTGCGCTATCAGGATTATGCGCAACATCAAAAATAACATCGGGTGTTTTTCCAACACATTCCCAACGTCCGGGTAGGTTGACTTGTTGAAGGCCTGTTTCGATCGCTTCGCGGTCAGGTCGTAGTTTGACAGGCATCTTTTGCAAAACAGCCAGCACAGCCGCTGCATTCTGGTATTGGTGCTTGCCTGACAAGGCGGGTGGCGGAAGTTGCTGAAATCGCACTTCCCCCATTTCCCAATCCCAGCCATCAGCCGTCACCTGGTAGTTAAAATCCCGTCCTGCCTTGAGAAATATCGCAGCCATTTCGTTGGCAGTTTTCACAAGCCCAGACGGGGGATCGTGATCTGCGCAGATCAGCGGTTTCCCTGGTCTTGCAATGCCCGCTTTTTCAGCAGCAATTTGATCGAGATCGTCACCCAGCCAGTCAACATGATCCACTGCAATATGCGTAACCAGTGCAATGTCCGCATCAAGAATATTGACTGCATCCAGTCGACCACCCAGACCTACCTCGAGTATGGCGACATCAATTTCAGCGCGAGAAAATAAATCCAGCCCGGCCAGCGTCGCAAACTCAAAATAACTCAGGCTGATTGCGTCACGGGCCTGGTCGATCCGCTCAAAAGCCTGCATTATTTCATCATCGCTTACATCCTCACCGTTGATATTGATGCGCTCGTTATAAAGGTGAATATGTGGTGACGTGTAGCAACCCGTTTTAACGCCGGCTGCCTGCATGATGGATCGCAACATGGCCACGCAGGAACCTTTCCCATTGGTGCCAGAAACTGTGATGATATGGAAATCTGGGTTTAGTAGACCAAGTTGATCAGCGACCTTCCCCACCCGCTCCAGCCCCAGGTCGATTTCTCTGGGATGCAGAGAAACCTGCCATTCCAGCCAGTCTTTCAGTTGATTAAAACGCATCCCTTAAACCTGGGGTCTGTTAACACTAACCTGACAGGCCCTAAGTTTCTGCTTCCTGCTCTACTTCAGTTTCGGGTATTGGTGATTTTTTTTCTTCTTTTTCCGGTGGCGCCAGACGCATTAACATAGACAGTAAAATAGCAACTTCTTCACGCATACTACGTCGGTCGACAATTCTGTCGATCGCACCGTGTTCCAGTAAAAACTCTGAGCGCTGAAAACCATCAGGTAGCGTTTCCCGTACCGTTTGTTCAATCACACGTGGACCGGCAAAACCTATCAGGGCATTTGGCTCTGCGAAAATAACATCACCAAGCGTGGCAAAACTGGCCGACACACCACCCATAGTCGGGTCAGTCAACACGGAAATAAATGGCAGGCCCTTTTCACGCATTTTAGCCAGTGCCGCACTGGTCTTGGCCATCTGCATGAGTGAGAATAGTGCTTCTTGCATACGCGCACCACCACTGGCCGAAAAAATCACCAGCGGTAAATTCTCGTTCAGGCACACATTTGCCGCCGTCACAAAACGCTCGCCGACGACGGCCCCCATAGAACCACCCATAAAGGCAAAATCGAAAGCGCCAGCAACCAGCGGCACTTTCAACACACGGCCTTTCATTGTGATTAAGGCGTCTTTTTCTCCAGTCGCTTTTTGTGCGGCACTGATCCGGTCTTTATATTTTTTGCTGTCCTTGAACTTGAGGATATCGACCGGTTCGATGTCCACACCAATTTCTTCACGCGGCTCGGCATCCAGAAAGATTTCCAGACGCTTTCTGCCACCAATTCTCATATGGTGGGTACATTTTGGGCACACTTCCAGGTTGCGTTCCAACTCGGCCCGATATAATACGGAATCGCATTTGTCGCATTTATGCCATAACCCTTCTGGCACTTTTCGTTTTTCTGACGTTGCCTCAGTACGAATTCTTGAAGGCATTAATTTTTCAAACCAGCTCATAGCCTGTCCCAGGTTATTATATTAATAGTCTACGCGGCCTGCCTTGTCATCGCATCCATTGCCGCACGCATCGAACCAACCAGCTTCGTTACTTCTATCTTGATCTTCTGCATGTCATTTGCGTGCGCGGCAATTTGCTTAACGATAGCGCTGCCAACAACGACTGCATCGGCCACACGCGCAATCTGTGCAGCCGACTCTGCATCCCGGATACCAAAACCCACACCGACCGGTAATGGCGTAATCTGACGGATCTGGTTAAGTTTTTTAGCGACAGAGTCGACATCCAGTGCGTTTGCGCCTGTCACGCCCTTGAACGATACATAATAAAGAAACCCGCTGCCTGCATGGGCAATTTTTTCCAGGCGTTCTGCAGTCGAGGTCGGTGCAGCCAGAAAAATGGGGTCGATCCCGTTTTGATTAAGTTCCTCCACCAGATCGTGGCTCTCTTCTGGTGGCAGATCAACTGTTAGCAGTCCGTCCACGCCCACCTTGTCAGCCTGTTGTGCAAAAGTTTTGTAGCCCATTATTTCCACCGGGTTGAGATAGCCCATCAGAATGACCGGTGTATGGTTATTTATTTTACGAAACTCAGCGACCATTTCTAGCACGTCATGGAGACTGACATGGTGCACCAGTGCGCGCTCGCAGGCGGCCTGAATAGCCGGGCCATCTGCCATGGGGTCAGAAAACGGCACGCCCAGTTCGAGCAAATCCGCACCCGCTTCAACCAGCGAGTGCATCAGTTCAACCGTGGCCTGCGGCTGCGGGTCACCAGCTGTGATATAGGGAATTAATGCTTTTCTGCCCTGCGTTTTTAATTCGGCAAAGCAGCTTGCTATCCGGCTCATAACTGGATTCCTTCGAGTTTTGCAACGGTGTTGATGTCTTTGTCACCTCGGCCTGAGAGGTTAACGACAATGGTTTCATCCTGCTTCATTTGCGGCGCTAGCTTCATGGCATAGGACAGCGCGTGACTACTTTCCAGCGCCGGGATGATGCCTTCAATGCGCGTCAGTGAATGAAAAGCAGTCATGGCCTCATCGTCAGAAATGGCAACATATTTTGCGCGTCCAATATCTTTAAGCCAGGCATGTTCCGGGCCGACGCCGGGGTAATCAAGTCCTGCAGAAATGGAATGGGTCGGGATAATCTGGCCGTCTTTATCTTCCATCAGGTAGGTTCGATTGCCATGCAATACACCAGGGCTACCTGCACACAACGGCGCAGCGTGATGGCCTGTGTTCAGCCCTTCACCAGCCGCCTCCACGCCATACATGGCAACTGAATCGTCATTAAGAAAGGGGTAAAACAGTCCGATCGCATTTGAACCACCACCCACACAGGCGATCAGCGCATCGGGCAAACGACCTGTGTGCCGCTGAATCTGCTCTCGCGCTTCGCGGCCAATAACGGTTTGAAAGTTACGCACCATTTCTGGGTAGGGGTGTGGCCCAGCGACTGTGCCGATAATATAAAAAGTATTGTCGATGTTGGTGACCCAGTCACGCATCGCCTCATTCAGCGCATCCTTGAGCGTGGCCGAGCCGGAGGTGACAGGCACCACTTTCGCACCCAGCAGTTTCATGCGATAAACATTCGGCGCCTGGCGTTCGATATCTTCCGCACCCATGTAAACCACGCATTCAAGGCCAAGCCTGGCCGCGACGGTGGCGCTGGCCACGCCATGTTGGCCGGCTCCGGTTTCAGCAATAATACGGGTTTTGCCCATGCGTTTGGCCAGCAAGGCCTGACCGATGGTGTTGTTGACCTTGTGTGCACCGGTATGGTTGAGGTCTTCGCGCTTTAGATAAATCTGCGCACCGCCTAGCTCCCTGCTCCAGCGTTCGGCAAAGTATAGCGGGCTTGGCCGACCGACATAGTCTGCCAGGTCACGGTCAAATTCGGCCTGAAAATTGGCATCCTGTTTGGAATTCTCGTAGGCTTCTTCCAATTCATCCAACGCTTGCATCAACGTCTCTGCGACAAAGCGACCCCCATATCGACCGAAATGCCCGTTTTCATCCGGCAGTTCATTAAAGCTGGGCTGGGTTTTCTTTTTAGCGACAGTCAACTCGTCTAACCTCTTTCATCAGATTTTGTATTTTGGCTGCATCCTTGACACCCGGCGATGATTCCACACCACTACTGAGATCAATACCATAAGGCTGAACCTGACTGATTGCTTCTGCAACATTTTCAGGCGTCAAACCACCTGCAAGAATCAGTGGCCTGTCCTGTTTTTTCGGTATCTGCGCCCAGTCAAAAGTTTTGCCAGTTCCACCTGCCTGACCCCTGCGGTGACTATCAAGCAGGAACCCTGCGGCATCCGGGTAACTCGCCGTGTAGAGAGCATAATCGATACCATCTTGCATGGCTACAGCCTTGATATAGGGCAGACCATACTGACCACAATCCGCCGGGCATTCATCACCATGAAATTGTAAACAATCTAGCTTCACCAATTTGACCACAGCGGCAATATCATCAGGCCGGGCATCCATAAAAAGCCCAACCGTTGTAACGAATGGTGGTAATGCTGTGACGATTGCTTTTGCCTGCTCGGCATCAATATGGCGTGGACTTTTTTTGTAAAACACTAAACCAATGGCATCAACGCCCAATCCAGCGGCAACCAGCGCATCTTCAGTTCGGGTGATTCCACAAATTTTTACTCGAGTGCGCAAGACTACCTCGCTAAGAATTGTTGAATCATTTTATCAGTAGTCTAATTTTCAACCAAACACTATTGGTCTAGGTGACCGGGGGATTCCCCATTTTTCTGGGTAATGCGCTGAAACCAGATACAGACCGTCCGGGGGTGCTGTCACACCACCTTGAGTGCGGTCTCTTTTCTGTAGAAGTTGCTGTGTCCACTCCGGCGAGTGATCTCCCTGTCCAATACTGATCAGCACGCCTGCAATATTCCTGACCATGTGATGCAGAAATGCATTGGCCTTAATATCCAGATAAATAAAATTTTCCGCGCGGGTGACTTCCGCTAGCATCACATGACGAACCGGTGTGTTGGCTTCACAGGCAGCGGCGCGAAAACTGGAAAAATCATGTTCACCAACCAGATATTGGGCCGCCTGCTGCATGGCATCAACCTGAAGCGGTTTTCTGACCCAGGTTACCTTGCCAGCAAGAATCGCAGGTCGGACAAGCTGGTTTATAATGACATAGCGATAACTTCTTGCTTCAGCCTTGAAGCGTGCATGGAATCCCTCATTTACGGCTGTCACCCAGCGTATTGAAATATCTTTCGGCAGTGCGCTATTACCGCCTAGTAGCCAGGCGTGGTCTGGACGCTTTGCTTCTGAATCAAAATGAATAATCTGCTGCTGGGCGTGAACGCCGCTATCAGTGCGTCCAGCGCAAACGCAGCACACTGCATGATCAGCAACTTTACTTAACGCTTTTTCCAGTTCAGCCTGCACGGAGCGAACATTCGGTGAACGCTGCCAACCACAAAACCCGTCGCCATCATATTCAATACCGGCTGCAATTCTCATTTATTTGAAAAAATAAAAAGCCAGGCCTGGAAGCCTGGCTTTGATCTTGTGTTAATAAAATATTAGCCGAGCTGATTAAGCAATCTCTGGGCTTCTGTTTTCTGCTGTTCAGAACCAGTGCTCATCACTTCATCCAGTGCATCTTTCGCACCTTCTTCATCACCCATATCCAGATAAGCCTTGGCAAGATCCAGTTTGGTATCAATCTCATCTTCGCCAGAGAGCAGAGGAATTTCTCCTTCCCCTTCATCCAGCATATCCATGGCAAGCGTATCCTTGGTCAGATCCAGATCCGTCATATCTGTCTCACTCGTTGGATCGGCATCTACATCAATGACCTGAGTCATTTCCATGCTGGCGCTTAACACGTCTTCGTCCATTTCGGTTTTTTCTTCATCAGGCTCGGTTTCGATATTTTCCTGCCTTGATAAAACCTCAGTTTTAGCAAATCCATCATCTACTTCGATATTCGACTCATCTGATGCTGTCTCGATTTCCTGGCTGGCGTCTGTATCCAGTTCCAGGTCTGCATCCAGATTATCGAGATCTGACGCATCAAATTTGAACTCATTTGTTGCATCACTGGGGGCTGCATTACCATCACCACCTAACGAACCTAATTCCAGGCCATGCACTGTCCTGTCATCCAGCATCACAGTCTCAGCAGAATCAGGATCATCATCAATTATATCCAGGCCTTCTAACGCCAGGCCCATATCTGCCGGGTCAATTGCTTGCGTATCCTGAAAAGCGATCTCTGAAACATCGGCACCAGGCGCATCAAAGTGCGCAGTACCCTCTCCCCGAACGACAGTTTCCTTCATTTCATCATCAAGCAAATCCGACTCATTGAAATCATCGGATCCCAGATCAATGTCAATTGGCTCAGGTTTCTTGTGGGCAATATCCTCCAAAGAGATACCGCTTGATTCAGCAATATCGAATAAATCACTTTCAGGCGCGACATCTTTACCCATGGCTGCCACCCTTTCCCATACAGATGAGCTGCCTATGGAATCACCAAGCTGGTCTTTCAACTCAGTCGCCTCATCCAGGAAAGCTTGTTTGTCTTCCATGGCATACAAGGCTTCGAGCAGTTTGCCACGGTAGTCGGCACGCGCAGGCTGCTCCAGCAGTGCTGGCTTGAGCAAATCAATTGCCTGCTCGTTCAAACCATAAGCGAGATAAACGTCGGCTTCCGCCAGCACTTCATCAGACTCAGGGAATTCTTCTGCGATGATATCTTTGAAATCGCCAGCCCCTGAAGCGACTGAAATATCAACTTCATCTCTAGTCTCTTCATCGAAACTCAAAGGTTCCAGCTCATCTTCTACCAGATCCTCTGTTCTACCAAAGGCAGAGCCAATAATTTCAGAACCTTTCACTTCATCACGAGGTTCAAGGTCAGTTAGTGATTCAATCTCATCTACTAAATTGTCATCTGCTACGTCAGCTTCCACCGCTACCTCGTTCGATTCAAAAGCGGTTTCGATCAGATCGTCAAGATCGTCTTTTGCCTCGTCCTCAGTGAGAAACTCAGTCTCGTCATCACTGTCAGTAAAATCGAGCATCCCACCTGCTGCCTGCTCTGCATCTGATATTTCATCTTCAACAACTTCAACCTGGGCGGAATAATCAGGTACTTCAGGCACCTCTGCCATTGCTGGGATTTCCAATTCAGCGGAAGACTTTCTACGTTTGGCCAGCCAGCCGAGACCTAATAACAGTAAAGCACCAAAGCCAGCGCCCATTATCAAATTTGGGTTACGGAGCAAGTCACTAAAAAAACTGGGGTTTTCCTCTTCCTCAACTGTTGAATCAAGTGATGCGGTTTGCATGGCTTCTGTTGCTTTTTCTTCAGCAACCGGTTCTTCAAGCGCTGTTTCTGGGACTGGCTCGGTTGTCGTGTCCGAGATCGCTGCTATTATTTCCTCTTTAGCTTCGCCTACTTCCTCCTTAATCCCTTCATCAGTTTCTGCGGCTGGTGTTTCCGTTTCTGCCACGGTAACTTCAGGCGCATCCAGAGGAATTCTTGGCATTAATTCATCTGATTCAGATGCTACCATTTCAGGGCTTTTGTCTTCTGTCTGGGCTTCTTCAGCGGGGGGTTCATCAGTCGGTGTAGCCTCTTCAGCAGGCTTTACAACTTCCGGCTCGACTTCAGCTGGTTCGGGTATCTGAACGGCTTTTTCAATATCACCTAACTTCTGCTGAATATCTAACAGTTGCTCATCCTTTAACTGGATCATC
The DNA here is from genome assembly GCA_012961935.1 of Thiotrichales bacterium. Lineage (GTDB taxonomy): Bacteria > Pseudomonadota > Gammaproteobacteria > CAZUMV01 > CAZUMV01 > UWMA-0217. Next base: position 19,049 of record DTYI01000026.1, read on the forward strand.
CTGTCTTTATCTGTCAGCAGCGCCTCGAGCTCACTGACGCGAGAACGAAGTTCTTCATTCTCACGCGACTGAGATTCAACCTGCTCCTTGGCCAGAGTAACCTCTTTTTCCAGATCAGCCACTGCAGTTGCATCGGCAAGGACTGTACCTTCACCAGCGGTTGCGTCTTCCTCCCCACCCTCTTTGGGGACCACAATTTCCAGTTCTGATTCTTTGGTATCAGATTTTTGTTCCGCAACTTGCGCTTCATCAGTAGCCGCTTCTTCCTTTGCAACTTCTTCTTTTGCGGCTGCTTCTTCAGCTTTCGCTTCAGGCGTTTGCTCTGCCGGACTATCCATAGCTGCCTGTTGTGGTACAGCCGCAGCAGCAAGCTGTTTACGATACTGCTCCCAGAGAGTGTGTTGTTTTTGAACTTCAGCCCGGGCCTGGCGTCTGCTGATATCATCGATAACTGTCGAATCAGGCATGCGTAAAATATAACCACGCTTGAGGCGATTAATATTAGCGCCCATGAAAGCTTTTGGGTTTTCGCGCAACAGCGCAATCATCATCTGCTGGATACCCACATCAGCGGGTCGATGGCTGTCTGCAATCTCCCATAATGTATCCCCACGCTGAACTTCATAATCGCCGCCCGTGGTGTAGATATTTTCAGCTACTGTTGAATCAGGCGAATCAACCGGCACGGTCTCTGCCGCTGCAGCAGGCGCTGACTTTTTCTCGACAGGTACAGATTCAGATATTGGGAAGGTTTCAGCCAAAGGAATATCGGCCATTTCATCAATCGGCGCTGTCTGGACCGGAGCACTTGGCTGCACAGGCTCTGCAACTTCAACAGGCTCAGTGGACATGGGTGCTACAGGCTCGGCCGGTTCAGCTACGCTTTCAACAGCTTCTGGTTGTGGAGCAACTGCGGCTGGCGCCGTTACTGCCGGAGCTTGTTGTTGGCGGAAAACAGGCGGGTCTAGTAATACGGTATATTCACGCAGTAAACGTCCTTTGGGCCATGCGACTTCTATGACAAAATTAAGAAACGGCTCAGTAATGGGCCGGTTTGATGTAATTTGAATAACCGGGACGCCATTTTTAATCACCGGCTCAAAATTCAGCTGGTTTAGCAATCCCACTCTTTCAATGCCAATTTGCTGAAAGATTTTATCGGGCGCTATATTCACCTGCAGCGTATCAACTTCGCTGGGCGAGGTGGATACAAGCTGAATCTCTGCAGCCAAAGGCTGATTTAAATATGAATTAACCGAGATTTCTCCCAGCCCCATTGCATGCAGGAATGCAGGGATTGATAACCCGATTACCGCCAAGCCAACACCAAGTTTCCGCACTTGCTGATCCTCGTTTTAAATAGTTATTTACATGGAGTCTGCGGTTGATTCAAAGCGCCAGCCACAAATTCACATGCTCCATGTATTAATGCTGTAGATTGTCGCGCTAACTATAGATTATAAATAGTTTTTTATCAAAGCCTCTGCGATCTGAATACTGTTAAGTGCAGCACCTTTTCG
>DTYI01000027.1 GCA_012961935.1 Thiotrichales bacterium
GGTTCGAATCCAATCGCGCCTACCAACTTATTGGTAGCGGACTCGGATACGACCGGATGCCTGCCAGATTTAAAACGGGATGCTGACAACAGCATCCTTTTTATTATTTGCACAAGTGGCCTGTGGTAGTGGTCACCACTGGAGAACGCAACATGCCGGACATTACCCTTCCCGATGGTTCCAGCCGTCATTTTGACCATCCCGTTGCAGTAATGGACATAGCGGCCGACATCGGTCCCGGTCTCGCCAAGGCGACTTTGGCCGGCAAGGTTAATGGTGAACTGGTCGACGCGGCTTATGTGATTCAGGATGACGCGGAAGTCTCGATTGTCACCAGCCGTGATGAAGAAGCGCTTGAACTGATGCGCCACGATGCCGCGCATGTGATGGCGCAGGCCGTGCAGGAATTGTATCCCGGTACACAAGTAACGATCGGCCCTGCGATCGAAGACGGATTCTATTATGACTTTTCACGTGAAGAACCGTTTACGCCAGACGACCTGGTAAAAATCGAACAGCGTATGCATGAAATTGTCAAACGTGATCTGCCGATTGAACGTGAGGTGCTGGATCGCGATGAAGCAAAGAAAGTATTTGCCGAGAAAGGTGAAATTTACAAAGTCGAGATCATCGATGACATCATTCCTGATGGCGAGGAAGTGTCGATTTACCGCCAGGGCGACTGGTTCGATGTTTGCCGCGGTCCGCATCTGCCTTCAACCAGCAAGCTCGGAAAAGGTTTTAAGTTAATGAAAGTGGCGGGTGCTTACTGGCGCGGTGATTCAAATAACGAAATGCTGCAACGCATTTATGGTACAGCCTGGCCGGATAAGAAACAGCTTAACGCCTACCTGCACCGCCTGGAAGAAGCAGAAAAACGCGATCATCGCCGTATCGGCAAGCAGATGAATTTATTCCATATCCAGGAAGAAGCGCCGGGCGAAATTTTCTGGCATGACAAGGGCTGGACAATTTATCAAACGATCCAGCAATACATGCGCACGAAGCAGCGTGAATATGGTTATCAGGAAATCAATACGCCGCAGATTGTTGATTTTTCGCTTTGGGAAAAATCAGGCCATGCTGCCAAGTTTGGAGAGGACATGTTCACGCTGGAAGCTGAAGGCCGACAATTTGCGATCAAGCCCATGAACTGCCCCTGCCACATACAGGTTTTTAATCAGGGCCTGAAAAGTTATCGGGATTTACCTCTACGACTGGCTGAGTTTGGTTCCTGTCACCGCAATGAAATGTCAGGTGCCTTGCATGGCCTGATGCGGGTGCGTGCTTTTGTACAGGATGATGCGCACATCTTTTGTACTGAAGAGCAGATTCAGTCTGAAGTTTCAGACTTTATTAAATTTTTGCACGAAGTTTATGAAGACTTTGGCTTTACCGATATAATTTATCGGCTTTCCACCCGGCCGGAGAAGCGTGTCGGTAGCGATGAAGTCTGGGATAAAGCTGAAAAAGCACTTGCTAAAGCGCTGGATGCCGCGCAGTTGCAGTGGGATGAGTTGCCCGGCGAGGGCGCATTCTACGGCCCGAAAGTTGAATTTACCCTAAAGGATTGTCTCGGCCGCGAATGGCAATGTGGCACGATTCAGGTGGACTTCTCCATGCCCGGACGACTGGATGCCCACTATGTGGCAGAAGATGGCTCGCGGCAGGTGCCGGTTATGTTGCATCGTGCAATTCTGGGTTCGTTTGAACGATTTATCGGTATTTTGATTGAGCATTATGAAGGAAAGATGCCACTCTGGCTGGCGCCGGAGCAGGCCGTCGTGATGAATATTACCGACCGTCAGTCTGATTATGCCGAAAAAGTGGTTAACACACTGAAAAAACAGGGCTTCAGAGCACAATCCGACTTGAGAAATGAGAAGATTGGCTTTATAATCCGCGAGCACACTTTACAGCGTGTTCCTTATCTCCTCGTGGTTGGGGATAAAGAAGTAGAATCCGAGACAGTGGCTGTGCGAACGCGCGCCGGTGAGGATCTGGGCACCATGTCAGTTTCCGAACTGGTTGAGCGCCTCACTGACGAAGTCGTTAAGTATGGCCATATTTAGTTTTAATTTAGGAGGACTGGCAAAATCAGCGCCAAAAAGAAGAATCGTCTGAATGACGATATTCTGTCATCTGAAATCAGATTGATAGATGCGACGGGTGAGAACCGGGGTGTGGTATCCCTGGATGAAGCCAAAGAGGTTGCCAGAGCAGCAGGTCTGGATCTGGTGGAAATTGTGCCGAATGCCGAGCCGCCCGTTTGCCGAGTGATGGACTATGGCAAATTCAGGTTTGAAGAAAACAAGAAGTCGCAACAGTCGAAGAAAAAACAGAAGCAGATTCAGGTCAAGGAAGTGAAGTTCCGGCCTGGCACTGAGATAGCAGATTACCAGGTAAAAATGCGCAATCTGAACCGTTTTCTTGAAGGTGGTGACAAGGCAAAAGTCACCATACGATTCAGAGGACGTGAAATGGCGCATCGAGAGCTTGGTGCACAATTGCTAGACCGAATTGAAAGTGAGTTGGCCGAAATTGCGAATGTTGAGCAGCGGCCAAAAATGGAAGGCCGGCAGATGGTAATGGTGCTGGCACCGAAAAAGCATTAATTTAGTAGTGAGTAAGTAAAATGCCCAAGATGAAAACTAATCGTGGTGCGGCTA
>DTYI01000028.1 GCA_012961935.1 Thiotrichales bacterium
CTGCCAGACATGGTTTGCAGTATGCGTATCCAGGTTGCCCGTTGGCTCGTCAGCAAGAACAATAGCAGGATGATTTACCAGGGCGCGGGCTATTGCTGTTCGCTGTCGCTCACCACCTGAAAGCTCGCCAGGTTTGTGCAATATCCGTTGAGCCAGACCGACTTTTCCCAACAAGTCTTCGGCCCGTTGTTTCGCCTTGTCAACATCAGCACCCTGTATCAGTCGTGGCAGGGCAACATTCTCCAGCGCAGTAAATTCAGGCAATAAGTGATGGAACTGGTAAACCATGCCGACGGCACGATTACGCAAAATGCCTCTGGCTTTGTCGCTGAGCCTGGACATGTGTTCGCCCTGAATTTGCACTTCACCTGATGTGGGTGTGTCCAGACCTCCCAGCAAATGCAGCAAGGTACTTTTGCCACTCCCCGATGTTCCAACAATGGCTATTTTTTCACCGGGCTGGATGGTTAAATCAACACCTTCTAGCACCTGCACATTTAGCTTACCGTCGTGATAGGTTTTGCTAAGACCCTGCGCCTGTAATACTGCCTGTTGATTATTCATACCGCAGCGCCTCGGCCGGTTGTGTTTTTGATGCTTTCCAGGCGGGATATAACGTGGCCAGCAGGGCAATCAGGAATGAGATAACAGCAACGGTTATCACCTGCGGGATGCGCAAATCTGAGGGTAGTTCGCTGATCGGGTAAACATCCGGTGAGAGAAATTTGGTGTTAAACAGGCGCTCAATGGCCGGCACGATGGTTTCAACATTGGTCGCCAACAGTACACCACCCACCACACCCAACAGCATACCGATCAAACCGATTAACGCGCCCTGCACAATAAAAACCCACATCACCTGCCCCGGCGTCAAACCGAGCGTTCTGAGAATCGCGATGTCGCTCTGCTTGTCTGTCACCAGCATCACCAGCGTCGAGACAATATTAAAAGCAGCGACCAGCACAATCAGCATCAGGATAATAAACATCACTTTTTTCTCTGTATTCACGGCGCGAAAAAAGTTGGCGTGTTTTTTTGTCCAGTCGCTGATCCAGTAATCAAACCCCAGTTTTTGCTGAAGCTGGTGAGAAATAAAAGGCGCATCGAATAAATCGGTCAGCTTGAGCCGCAAGCCACTGACACTGTCGCCCAGTTTGAATAAACGTGCTGCATCCTGAATGTGGACATAAGCCGTGCCCCGATCATATTCATACATGCCGGAATCAAAAACACCGACCACGGTGAATCGTCTGAGTCTGGGCAAAATACCTGCGGGGGTTACAGCAGCCTGTGGTGTAATCACAGTCACTTTCTGCCCAATGCCCACGCCCAGGCTGAAGGCCAGATCTTTGCCTAAAACAATATTATATTCTCCACCGTGCAGGTCATTGAGTGAACCGCCCTCTTTCATCATCCCATGCAGGTCAGAAACCGCCTTCTCTTCCTCCGGCAGAATGCCGGTAATCAAGGCGCCACTGACCAGGCTTTCGCGATTCAGCATGGCTTCAAACTGGATATAGGGCGCGCTACCCAGCACATCCTCTGTAGTAGCAAGCTGCTGCTGCAAGCCTTTCCAGTCTTCGAGCTTATTCTCCAGACCCGTCACCGTCGCATGAGATGTCATCCCAAGAATCCGCTCACGCAGTTCCTTCTCAAAACCATTCATGACGGAAATAACCGTGATCAATGCCGTCACGCCCAGCGCAATACCCAGCATGGAAATCATTGAAATGAAGGAAATGAAATGGTTGCGGCGCTTAGCCCGGGTATAGCGCAGGCCTATAAATAAGGGCAAAGGTTTATACATGCGTGGGGATTATCCCGATGGGATGAACTGTGTCAATGTTTCATTCTGTAAGACAATGCTATAATTTTCGGAACACTATCGAGGTTAAACAATATGCGAAACATAATTATTGCCCTTGTATTATTATTTCCGTTTGGGCTACAGGCAGATGTACTCAAAATCAATGACCATGGTGCAGAGGTCAAACAACTTGCTAACGCGCCAGTTCGAGGCATGACAAAAAGCACTGTGCGTAAACGGTATGGTGAACCCATCAGCAAAAAAGCCCCAGTCGGCAAGCCACCAATTTCACGCTGGGACTATCCGGGCTACTCCGTATTTTTTGAGCACCACATCGTGTTGCACACGGTTGTCCATAACGGCTAAATCTTGAACACCGCCCGTCGCCTCCCGGCCGAATGGGAGGCACAGGACGCCATACTGCTTGTCTGGCCACAACCGCATCCAGGCTGGGATGCTGTTTTCCCTGAAGTCGTCACGGCCTATCTCAATTTAATCAAAACGATTCGTCGTTTTGAGCCGGTCATCCTTATCGCGCCTGATCTACAAACGGCCGAACAAGTAAAGCAACAAACAGACCCCAGCCCGTTTTTACTGACCACCTATGTCGCGGCAAGCAATGACTGCTGGGCGAGAGATTTTGCCCCCATCACTGTTTATGAAAATGATCGGCCGCGGCTCATCAATTTTAAATTTAATGGCTGGGGTGGAAAATTTCTCGCTGAACTCGATAATCAATTAACCCTATCACTCAGCAAACAAGGCGTATTCAAAAATACACCACTCGAGAACCACGACTGGATTTTGGAGGGTGGCAGTATTGACAGCGATGGACAAGGTATCTTGCTCACCACATCACGTTGTCTGTTATCGGATAGTCGAAATCCTGGTGTCACAAAAGAACAAACTGAAAAACTTCTTCATGAAACTTTGGGTATTCATACAGTCCACTGGCTTGAGTATGGCTGGCTCGAAGGCGACGATACAGATGGTCACATCGACATGCTGGCAAGATTTTGCAATCCCGATACAATTGCCTATGTACAATGTAAAGATAAAAATGACCCGCATTATGAGCCGCTGCATCAGATGGAACATGAGCTGAAAAAAATTAGCCGAGCCAATGGCATGCCTTATCACCTTCTGCCACTCCCGTTGCCATCTGCCTGCTGCAATCAAAAAGCAGAAAGATTGCCCGCCAGCTACGTCAATTTTCTAATTATCAATAACGCGGTTCTCGTGCCTGTTTATCAGCAACCTGAAGATAAAATTGCTTTGAAACAGTTCGAAAAAATATTTCCAGACCGGGAAATCATAGCCGTCGATGCTCAGCCTTTTATTCACGAATCTGGCAGCGTACATTGTTTGAGCATGCAAATACCTAAAGGAGTGATAAGCTCATGAGAAGTCTCAAGACGGCTGTGATTCAACAGCAATGCAGTCATGACATAAATGCCAATCACAGAAAAAGTGCAGAATTTATCCGTGACGTTGCAAGTGCTGGCACAGAATTAATCCTGCTTCAGGAATTGCACAGTACCGTCTATTTCTGTCAGACAAAAAATCCAGATAATTTCAAACTGGCTGAAACCATTCCCGGCCGCACAACCGAATATTTTTCCAGGCTCGCAAAAAAACATCACGTTATACTTGTCATTTCTTTATTTGAAAAGCAAATGGACGGCCTTTATTACAACACCGCTGTCGTGCTGGAAAAAGATGGCAGCATTGCCGGAAAATATCGGAAAATGCATATTCCGGATGACCCCGGCTATCACGAAAAATATTACTTCGCGCACGGCGACCTCGGCTTTCAACCCATACAAACCAGCATCGGCAAACTGGGTCTGCTCATCTGTTGGGATCAATGGTTCCCGGAAGCAGCAAGACTAACGGCCCTGGGTGGCGCAGAGATACTTTTATATCCAACCGCAATCGGCTGGGATAAGCGTGAAACAGAAAAAACTCAGCAAAAGGAATTGAATGCCTGGCAAACCATACAACGCAGTCACGCTATCGCCAATCACCTGCCCGTTATGGTCGCAAACCGCATCGGTTTTGAACCCGACCCTTCACATGAAACATCCGGTATACACTTCTGGGGAAACAGTTTTATCTGTGGGGCACAGGGTGAAATGCTCGCTCACACAGACGATAAAACCGAAGGCTATTTAATAGCCGAATTCGACATGGAAAAAACAAAACAGCTACGTCACATCTGGCCTTTTTTCAGGGACAGGAGAATAGATCAGTATTAAGGAATAAACTTTAATTTTTTATATCAAATTCAAAATCACCTGTTCTCGGTATATCAAGAACAAGCTGAATAAAATTATCTGGAAGGCCCGTTAGTTTTCGTTTGCTAAGGTCTAGCCAGGCGCCATCAACCGTTACTGTGGTCGCAACTTTATCATCTTCTTTGAGAAATTCATGATAAAATGTCCAGTGGGACGCATCTTCTCTGATACGTTTAATTTTTACATTTACCCGTATGGTTTCGTCCATGCTGATTTCGCGCATAAAAACAGCTTCTTCGCGAAACAAAACAGGGCCAATTCCAACTTTAGAAAGCGTCACTAAGTCCATACCGATACTCTTTAAAAGTTGTACCCGTAGGTGAGCCGCATAATCGTAATACGCTGAATGGCGCATGTGTCTGTTAGCGTCAACATCGGCCCACCTGACGACAAAAGGTAATTCCAGGACTTTCATATTGACATTCCTGTTGACTTAATAGCGATTAAAAAAATCCTCGGTTTGATTTTACTTGCTGATTATAATTGTGGATACGGTCAGGATTACTCCAGCTTTATTTTATCCTCTATCGTCCAGACATCTTCACGGCCCTCCAGTGAAAGAACAGCTTTCACTGTTAATGTCTCGTTTCCCTGCAATTTACCCTCAGCTAGCAATCCTCTGACGGACTGCTCAATTTCCCGCTGCGAGTTGATGCCGACTTTTTTCAGGAATTTTCGGATACTCATGTTGAAGGTTTCTTCGTTCATTGGCTGGCCTCCGCTGAAGTTTGCAAAATAACCCAGGCATCTATAATTATAGTCTTATGTCAGTCAGGAGAAGTTCATACCATAAATATTCATATTTGGTCTGGAATCTCCCCGATTTGCATCTATACTAAAGTCATCGTACCCGCTTGAAAAATAATAATTGAAAGTTCGCTGGAAGCGGGTTGTTTCAGCGCTTTCCCAAACCATCGAGGAATCCGTAATGCAAAGATCATTACAAATCGACCCCGGCAAGTGCACAGGCTGTCTACAATGCGAAATGGCCTGCTCGTATGAAAATGAGGGCGTCTTCAATCCCGCACGATCACGCATCAAAGTATTTACCTTCCACCAGGAGGGGCGCTTTGTCCCTTACACCTGCACCCAGTGCGATGAGGCCTGGTGTATGCAGGCCTGCCCTGTGGATGCCATCGTGCTCAATGCCGCAACCGGATCCAAAGATATACTCGAGGATGTCTGTGTCGGCTGCAAGGTCTGTACCATCGCCTGCCCTTTCGGCACGGTAAATTACAATTCCGACACGGGCAAGGTCATCAAATGCGACCTCTGTGGGGGCGACCCCAAATGTGCGGAAGCCTGCCCCACTCAAGCCATCACTTATATCAACGCTGATGAAACCGGATTCGACCGCATGCGCGCCTGGGCCGGTAAAAGCGATAACCAGCCACGTGTGCAATAGGAGGATACTGATATGGCCTGGACACAAAAAATCCTGCGGGTAAACCTCTCTGACGGCAGCATCAAAGTTGAACCTTTAAACATGGAATGGGCCGACCAGTATCTCGGTCAGCGCGGACTCGCGACCCGTTATTTTATCGAGGAGGTCGATCCCAAAGTCGACCCGCTCAGCCCGGAGAATAAAATGATCATGGCGACCGGGCCGTTAACCGGCACCATGGCTTCAACCGGCGGGCGCTATTCCGTCATCACCAAAGGACCTTTGACCGGCGCGATCGCCTGCTCAAATTCCGGCGGCTTTATCGGCGCGGAAATGAAAATGGCCGGCTGGGATATGATTATTTTTGAAGGCAAATCACCCTCGCCGGTTTATCTTTATATTGAAAACGATAAGGCGGAATTACTGCCTGCTGATGACCTGTGGGGTAAAACGGTCTGGGAAGCTGACGAGATGCTGCATAAAAAACATCAGGATCCGCAACTCCGCATAGCCTGTGTCGGCCGCCCGGCCGAAGCAGGCTGCCTCTATGCAGGTATCATCAACGACCTGCACCGCGCTGCCGGGCGATCTGGTGTCGGTACAGTCATGGCTTCAAAAAATTTAAAAGCGGTTGCGGTACGCGGCACAAAAGGTGTCGGCAATATCAAAGACCCGGCGCGTTTTATGCAAGCCACTCAGGAGGCCAAGGCTGTGCTGGCCGAAAATGCGGTTACAGGCGAAGGCCTGCCCGCTTATGGCACTCAGGTGCTGATGAATATCGTCAATGAAATTGGCGCGCTGCCGACACGTAACATGCGTGAAGTGCAATTTGAAGGTGCGCACAGTGTATCCGGCGAGGCTATGCATGAGCCACGTAAATCCGACGGCAAGCCTAACCTGACCACCAATGCAGCATGTTTTGGATGCACGATTGCCTGCGGGCGAATTTCAACGATTGATCAGGGCCATTTCTCCGTCGAAAACAAACCGGAGTACTGGGGCAGTTCTGGCGGGCTGGAGTATGAAGCAGCCTGGGCGCTGGGACCCAACACCGGCGTCGATGATCTGGATGCGCTGACCTATGTGAACTTTCTCTGTAACGAGGATGGCTTTGATCCGATCACCTTTGGCGCAACATTTTCCGCCGCCATCGACTTATTCGACAGCGGCGCCATCACGACAGAACATACCGGCGGCATGGAATTAATTTTCGGCTCAGCCGAGGCGCTGGTCTGGGCAGTCGAAGCGCTCTGTAAAGGTGAAGGTTTTGGTAAAGATCTTGGCCTGGGTTCAAAACGCCTGTGCGAAAAATATGGCCACCCAGAATTTTCCATGACCGTCAAAGGCCAGGAATTCCCGGCCTACGACCCGCGCGGTATTCAGGGCATGGGCCTCGCTTATGCCACCTCCAACCGCGGCGCCTGCCATTTGCGTGGCTACACTGTGGCCTCGGAAGTTTTGGGCATCCCGGAAAAAACCGATCCGCTGGTGACGGACGGCAAACCGGAACTGGTAATTGCATTTCAGGACGCCACCGCTGCGGTGGATTCTTCCGGCCTGTGTTTATTCACCACCTTTGCGTGGACGCTGGACAACATCGCACCGCAAATTGACGCGGCCTGTGAGGGTGAATGGTCTGTAGAAAAACTGGCGGAACTCGGTGAACGCGTCTGGAACATGGAGCGTGACTTTAATCTTAAAGCAGGGCTAACGGCTGCAGACGATACGCTACCGAAACGCCTGCTCAAAGATGCAGCCAATGTCGGGCCAGCCAAAGGCAAAGTGGCCGGACTGGATGTGATGCTACCCAAATATTACGAGTTGCGTGGCTGGACCAACGACGGACAATTGACCGACGATGTGCGCAGTCGGCTTAGCCTGCCTGCATGAAACACGTCATCATTGGAGCAGGACCTGCGGGGGTTGTTGCCGCCGAGACCCTGCGAAAACTCGAACCTGAATCTGACATCACGCTGATCGGTGACGAACCGGAGCCACCCTATTCCCGTATGGCGATTCCTTATTATCTGGAAAATAAAATAGACGCTGCGGGCACACACCTCAGAAAATCAGCCGACTATTTTGAGCAAAATAATATTGAGGTTTTACAATCCAGAATTGATGCGATTAATACCGATAAAAAAATACTAACACCTGACACAGGAGAGCAAATTAATTTTGATAAATTACTGATTGCATCCGGCTCCAGTCCGGTTAAACCTCCGATCGAAGGCATGGATTTACCCGGCGTGCATAACTGCTGGACACTGGCAGACGCAAACCAGATTATTGACCGTGCAAAACCTGATGCAAAAGTCGTACTGATGGGCGCCGGATTTATCGGCTGCATTATTCTTGAATCACTGGTTTCACGCGGCGTAAAACTCACTGTGGCTGAAATGGAAAATCGCATGGTGCCACGCATGATGAACGAGCAGTCAGGCACACTGCTCAAACAATGGTGTGAAAATAAAGGCGTCACCGTGCTCACCTCAGCACGGGTAAGCGGTATTGAAAAAGGCAGCCAGCATCCACTCAGCGTGGTGATGTCGGTTGGCGGCGCATTGCCTGCCGACCTTGTCATTTGTGCGACTGGCGTCAGAGCCAATATCAAGCTTTGTGAGGAAAGTGATATTGAAACCAAACAGGGTATTCTGGTGAATGAATTTTTACAAACCACTCATCCTGATATTTTTGCAGCAGGCGATGTTGCCCAGGGCCGGGATTTCTCAACGGGTCAATACAGCGTGCAGGCCATTCAACCCACAGCAGTTGAACACGCGCGTATTGCCGCAACGAATATGACAGAAAGACGCGAACATTTACACCGTGGCAGTATTAATATGAACGTGCTCGATACGCTTGGATTAATTTCAAGCTCCTTCGGCGACTGGGAAGGCTTAAAAGGCGATGACAGTTGTGAGCTGGGCGATAATGACCGCTTTCGTTATTTGAATTTACAATTTCAGGATGACATTTTAATTGGCGCCAATACACTGGGTTTAACGCAACACATCGGCGTGCTGCGCGGACTCATCCAGAGCAAAACGAGACTGGGGAAATGGAAAAATAAATTAGCCAATGACCCAACATTAATAATGGAAGCCTACCTCGCAACTGTACAGGGACAGGCATAATTGAAAATCACTTTAAAGCTCTACGCAAACTTGAGTGACTTGCTACCAGCCCAGGCAAAATTTAATGCCGCCGAGATTGAGATTCCTGAAAAGTCCACGCTCAACTGGATTATCGATCATTTCAATATTCCACGCGAACAGGCACATCTGGTACTCGTAAATGGTATCTTTGTTTGTGGTGCCGACCGCGATCAAATCGGAAAAATAAACAACGGCGATACACTTGCCATCTGGCCACCGATTGCCGGTGGCTAGCCCGCATTTCTCACCACCGTTCGTAACGAGACGGTTCAAGGGTGCGTGCTGGCTGGCGAACTTACCGCCATGGATCAGTACTTCATTCATTCGCGCATGTATGAAGACTGGGGCCTGCACAAGCTCTACGA
>DTYI01000029.1 GCA_012961935.1 Thiotrichales bacterium
CGTTCTTCCAAACGTAGTGGTGCCACTCGTTCGCCGGGAGGTCGGCTGCGAGCGCCTTGACCGTCTCGGGAGTGAGGTCGCGCTGCCATCCGGTGATCGGACGTCCGGGCGCTCCGTCACGCTGCTGTGCTTGCCGTTGCTTCGGGCTCTTCGGGAGCCGACCTCGCGCCCAGACCGTCGTCGTGCTCTTGATGCCCACGACGTACTCTCTCTCCCGTTCCACCAGTCCGAGCCGGAATTCGCGAACTGGCTAGCGATGTGCCCGTGTTGTCAGTTTCTGTAGAGAATGGTGAAGGTCTTGAAGCATGGCTGGACTGGTTGCAAAAAGAAGCAGAACAACAGCAGCAGCGACGTAGCATTGGAGAAAGTCGTCGGCCGGCTATTCAACCCGATGGCTTGCGCTTACACAAGCTGGAGACGCAGCAACAAAGTCAGACATCCCATCGTCCCCATGATCTATAGGTTCTGAGCCGATGCCTATAGATGCTGCAGGCTGGCTGTCACGAATCAGAAGTCTCCCGTTGACCGAGCGTGTTCGTATCATGAACGTTTGTGGCGGACATGAGCGCACGATATCCATGGCAGGCATACGCAGCCTGTTGCCTGAGAATGTCGAACTCATTCCTGGCCCGGGTTGTCCCGTATGTGTATGCCCTGAAGAGGATGTTTATGAGGCGATTCAACTTGCCCTGAACGAGGACATCACATTACTGGCTTTTGGTGATATGTTACGGGTGCCAGTCAATGCACCCAAATCTGAACCACGTTCGCTCGAGCAGGCCAGGGCGCGAGGTGCTGACGTCCGTCCGATCGCCTCTCCGCTTGATGCGGTCAAATTCGCTAAAGATAATCCGCAACGCCGTATCATTTTTTTCGCTACCGGATTCGAAACCACTACCGCACCGGTCGCCGCCATGCTGGCGCAGGGGGTACCCGATAACCTGCTGGTTCTGCTCTCGGGGCGACTGACTTGGCCGGCGGTCGCGATGCTGCTTGATTCAGGTGATGCCGGTTTCAACTGTTTGATTGCACCCGGGCATGTTTCAGCGGTGATGGGAATGAATGAGTGGAACTTCGTGCCCGAAAAACATCACATCTCAACGGCTGTCGCTGGGTTTGAGCCTGCGACATTACTGGCAGCTATTTATTCGACCCTGCGGCAATATCTTGAAGGCAACTGCTTTCTGGATAATTGTTACCCGGATGTCGTTCGACCCGAAGGGAATTCATCGGCGCAACATCATCTTGAGCAGACGATGAATATCGCTGATGCCAACTGGCGGGGGGTCGGCGTTATTCCCGACTCGGGATACAAACTGAAATCTGACTATGCCGCCCACGATGCGCGCAAACAGTTGCCGGACTACAGCGACAGCAGCCGCAAACGCTGCGGCGAAATGCCACCCGGATGTGCCTGTGCCGATGTGGTTCTGGGTAAATGCTACCCGAATGAATGCATATTGTACGGGAAAGCCTGTACACCCCGAAAGCCGATCGGCCCCTGCATGGTTTCCGACGAAGGTGCCTGTCGTATCTGGTGGGCCAGCGGAATACGTGAACAGCATAATGCCGCCTGATGCCTGAGATGGAGACACGCCTGTGGCAGATTAATGGTCACATTCAGGGCGTGGGCTACCGTCCGTTTGTTTACCGCATGGCGAATCGATACCAGTTAAGCGGGTGGGTTCGCAACAAAACCGGCACGGTCAATATCCTCGCCCGGGGTGAGCCGGAAATGCTGGACAGTTTTTCGGGCACATTGGTCAATGAAGCCCCGGCCATTGCCCGGCCAGTGATTGCGGATATCGAGAAAAGCGCTGAGATTCCAAAGAGCGGGTTTGCCATTTTGTCCAGTCAGGAAAGCCACCCGGCCCGGATACATATTCCACCCGATTATTTTATGTGCAGTGATTGTCAGCAGGAGTTGATGCAACCCGATAACCGGCGTTACCGCTATCCGTTTATCAACTGCACACAGTGCGGTCCGCGTTACACATTGATCAAGCGCCTGCCTTACGATCGTTTGAATACCACCATGCAGCCGTTTAGGCTGTGCAAAGCCTGCCGGAAAGAATACCAGAACCCTCTGGACAGGCGTTTCCACGCGGAACCGATTGCCTGCCCGGAGTGTGGGCCCAGGCTGGTTTTTTTGCAGAATAATGTTGCCATCAAGGATACGGAGCAGGCGTTGCAGGCGACAATAGCGGCATTGCGAAATGGCTTGTGTGTTGCAGTCAAGGGGATTGGCGGTTATCACCTGTTCGTTGATGCTGAAAATGATGCGGCCATTGAGGCTTTGCGAAAACGCAAACCCCGTCCGCATAAACCGTTGGCCGTGATGTTTTCAGATATTGAGAACCTGCGCAGGACTGTAAAACTTTCGGAGGCGGAAGCCGCACTGCTCTGCTCACCTGCCAGACCCATTGTTCTGAGTCAAAAGCAAGCGGATACCAACGTGTCCAAATATGTGGCGCCGGGTTTGTCAGAGGTGGGAGTGATGTTGGCCTACAGTCCGTTGCATTTTTGCATCACAACCGCTCGATAGAACGTCCGGCCGATGACTCGGTTTTTAGAACGATTCGGGGTATTGCAAGACCCTTGCGCCTGGGGCGCGGTTTGGCGCCGCTTGAACTGAAACTCCCGGCCAAACTTGCCCAGCCTGTGCTTGCGGTTGGGGGGCATATGAAGAACACTGTTGCACTGGCCTGGGGTGAACGCGTCGTGGTTTCCACTCATATTGGTGATCTGGACAACCCCCGCAGCTTACAAGTATTCAACGAAACGATTCATACTCTGAAAGACCTTTACAAGGTACAGCCAGTGCAGGTAATTTCCGATGCACACCCATGCTATGGCAGTACACGTTGGGCAATGAATTGTGGCTTGCCCGTAGCCAGTGTATTTCATCACCATGCGCATGCGAGTGCGCTTTATGCCGAACGTTTTTCCGGTGAGGACGAATTGCTGGTATTTACCTGGGATGGTACCGGCCTCGGTGACGACGGGACGATACAGGGTGGTGAAACATTTTATGGTAAGCCGGGTTGCTGGGGGCGGGTCGGCAGTTTCCGCCCATTTTTTCTACCGGGTGGCGACAAAGTCGGCAGGGAGTCCTGGCGTAGCGCCGCTGCTTTGTGTTGGGAAGCGGGGCTGGATTTCAAGACTCCTGATGCGATTGTCCGGCAGGCATGGGAGCGAAAAATTAACACGCCCGAGAGTTCAGCTGTTGGACGACTTTTCGATGCTGCCGCCGCTCTGATTGGCCTTTGTACCGAAGCTAGTTTTGAGGGGCAGGGACCCATGCTGCTGGAAGCGCACGCAGATCAAGCGAACGACACCATCGAATTGCCTGTTTTCAAAGACAAACAGGGGATACTGCGCAGTGACTGGGAACCACTCGTGCAGTACCTGCTGAATTCGGATGTCAGCAGCCAAACGAAAGCCGCGGTATTTCATAACAGCCTGGCCCGCAACATTCTCTTCCAGACCCTGCGCTGCCGCGAAGAAAAAACGTTTGATGCGGTCGGTCTCTGTGGCGGTGTTTTTCAAAACCGCCGTCTGGTGGAAACAGTCGTACCCTTACTGGAACAGGAGGGAATCAAAGTGGTGCTGAACCAGCAATTGCCCACGAACGATGGTGCCCTGAGTTATGGACAGGTCGTTGAATTTGCATTCAGGAGTGGAGCAGCCTGATGGATGATACACACGTCAGTCTTGCGCACGGCAACGGCGGCCGTTTTATGCGCGAGCTTATCCGTGAGATCTTCGAGCACCATCTCGGGAACCCTGATCTTGACATCAACACAGATGCCGTCACCCTGACTATCGACGGCCCGGAAATCGTGTTCACGACGGATGGCTTCAGTGTTCAGCCGCTGGAATTTCCGGGTGGTGACATTGGTTCACTGGCGGTGCATGGAACGGTGAATGATCTGGCTGTCAGTGGCGCCGAACCGCTTTATCTGAGCCTCAATGCTTTCATTGAAGAGGGTTTGGAGATAAGTTTGCTCGACCGGCTTATTCAAAGTCTGGCTGAAACGGCTAAAGAAGCCGGGGTGAGAATTGTCGCAGGTGATACGAAGGTGGTGCCCCGAGGACATGGCGGCGGTTTATACCTGGCCACGACTGGTATTGGTCGCAGACTTTCAGCGGTAAAGCTGGCTTTGAAAAATGTACGGTCAGGTGATGCTATTCTGGTAAGTGGGCCGGTTGGTGATCATGGCACGGCCGTCATGCTGGCACGTGAAGCATTTGGTCTGCGTGGTGATATCTGCTCCGATGCTGCATGTGTATTGCCTTTGACTCGATCCCTGCTTGATGTGGAAGGATTGCGTTTTATGCGTGACCCGACACGTGGTGGGCTGGCGACGGTCTTGCACGAAATCAGTCACGCCACAGGTATGGGTGTCAGCATGGAACAATCCCGGATACCGGTGCGGGATCCGGTGCAATCTGTTTGCGATATGCTGGGTTATGATCCGCTGTTTCTTGCTTGTGAAGGTCGGGTTGTGGCTGTGGTCGCCGCAACTGCGGCAGAGCAGGCACTTGAAAACTGGCAACAAACACCCGGTGGTAAAGATGCTGCGATTATTGGCCGAGTCGAGGATACGCACAGGCATGTGATTCTTGTGACTGAACTCGGTGGTGAGAGAATTCTGGAAGAACTGGAAGACGAACCTTTGCCCAGAATCTGTTGACGTTGTTTTTGCAGGTCCCCACCGGCTCTGATGGTTGACATTTTCGCAAAATAGGCGTATTTTCCGCGCTCTTTTTCAAGATAAATGTTTCAGGAGAAGGTTTTGGCCAATATCGCCTCTGCAAGAAAACGCGCCCGTCAGGCTATCACCCGTCGTGCACACAACATGGCACTTCGCTCGCGCATGCGCACTCATGTCAAAAAAGTTGAAACAGCTATTGAATCTGGCGACAAAGAAGCGGCAGCCAGCGCTTATAGTGCAGCAGTGGCCATACTTGATAATTCTGCCGGTAAAGGTCTGATTCATGCCAATAAAGCCGCTCGCCATAAAAGTCGATTAAACACTCGCGTAAAAGCGATGTAAGATTGGTTTTACAATTGATTTAAAAGAAAAAGCCGACTCAATGTCGGCTTTTTTGTCACATGACAATAAGATTGTCACGGTGAATGATTTCCTGTTCATCGACATAGCCGAGTGTTGCCTCAATCTGATCACTGGCTTTTCCTGCCAGTTTGCGGCACTCATCAGCCGCGTAGTTCACCAGGCCCCTTGCGATTTCCTTTCCGTCAGCCGAATGGCAGCTCACCGCATCCCCGCGTTTGAAGCTGCCCGTTACTTTGGTGATGCCAACAGCAAGCAAACTTTTTCCACCAGTCGTGATAATTTTCTCTGCACCGGTATCAAGCTGGAGGATGCCATTGACTCGAAGCTGATTAGCAATCCAGCGTTTGCGGGCGGTCAGGACGGGTTTTTCTGCCAGTAATTGGGTGCCGATGTCTTCGCCCTGAGAAAGCTTTAACAGGACCTGATCAAGTTGCCCATTAGCGATGATGGTATGCGTGCCCGAGCGGGACGCTTTTTGAGCGGCGAGTACTTTGGTCAGCATGCCTCCGCGACTGATATCAGAGGCAGCACCACCCGCGTAGGTTTCCAGTTTTTGATCGTTGGCGGAAGCCTGCTTGATCAGACAGGCGTTTGTACCCCCTCTGGGATCGCAGTCGTAGAGTCCGTCCTGATCAGTCAGGATTACCAGCAAATCAGCTTCAATCAGGTTCGCGACCATCGCGGCCAGCGTATCGTTGTCGCCAAAGCGGATTTCCTCTGTCGCGACAGTATCATTTTCATTGACGATTGGAATCGTGCCCAGCTCCAGCAAAGTTTTTAGGGTACTGCGTGCATTTAAATAGCGGTTTCGATTGCTGAGATCATCATGGCTGAGCAAGACTTGGGCCGAGTGCAACTTGTGCTGTTTAAAGCAGGATTCATAGGCCTGGATTAATCCCATCTGACCCACCGCAGCAGCGGCCTGTAGTTCGTGCAGGCTGTGAGGACGCACAGACCAGCCAAGGCGGTTCATGCCTTCCGCAACAGAACCAGACGAGACCAGCACAATCTCCAGACCTTGCTCGCGCAGCGTGGCGATTTGTTCAGCCCAGTTCATCAGCGCATTATGGTTCAGGCCGCGCCCATTGTCGGTCAACAAGGCGCTACCGATTTTGACCACCCAGCGCTTTGTGTTGGCGACATCAATGCGGTCAGTCATCATATCCTTCCAGAAATTGCATAATGTGTTGCATCAGTTTTTCTGTGCCTTGCTTCGTGGCTGCCGAGATCATATAGACAGGCCCCTGCCAGTCAAGCGCTTTAACCAGTTCCCGCATTTTGGTCCTGGCTTCTTCTTCAGGCAGTAGATCACTTTTATTGCAAACGAGCCAGCGCGGTTTTTCGGTGAGTTGTTCGCCATATTTTTCCAGTTCGGCTTCCAGCGTTTTGACGGCCCTGACCGGTTCCTCTTCCGGGTTGCTCGGTACCAGATCAACCATGTGTAACAGCAATCGAGTGCGGGAAAGGTGCTTGAGAAATTGTATGCCAAGCCCTACGCCTTCAGCCGCACCTTCAATCAACCCAGGAATATCGGCAATTACAAAACTCTGGCCCGGGCCAACATTCACAACACCCAGGTTGGGGTATAAAGTTGTGAATGGATAGTCAGCTACCTTCGGTCTGGCTGCCGAGACAGCACTAATCAATGTAGATTTTCCGGCATTGGGCAAACCCAGCAGCCCTACGTCGGCCAGTAACTTCAGTTCCAGATACAGTTCGCGCGCCTCGCCAGCCGAGCCGTCTGTTTGTTGTCTTGGGGTTCGGTTGGTCGAGCTTTTAAAGCGGGTGTTGCCGATACCGTGAAATCCGCCTTGAGCCACCAGTATTCTTTGTCCGGGTTCGGTCAGGTCACCAATTAATTCGCGGGTGTCCGCGTCAAAGATCAGGGTGCCAACCGGCATCTTGATAATCTTGTCATCACCGCTTTTACCGGTACAATTTCGTCCGCGCCCGTTTTCGCCTCTTTCTGCGTTGAATAAGCGTGCGTGCCTGAAGTCAGACAGGGTATTCAGGTTGGTGTCGGCTTCAGCATAAACGCTGCCGCCATCACCGCCATCACCGCCATCTGGGCCGCCAAATTCAACGTATTTCTCACGCCGAAAGCTGACGCAGCCGTTGCCGCCGTCACCGGCTTTAACCTTGATTGAAGCTTCATCAACGAATTTCATAATTCAAGCATTATGCGTTATCAACTATAAAAACAAAAAGCCCCGCATCAGCGGGGCTTTTGAAATATTTTTGGAAATATTGCTTAAGCGTTAGGCTGGATGCTGACAAATTTGCGGTTTTTAGGGCCGCGGTTATGGAAAACCACGATGCCGTCTGCTTTAGCAAATAGTGTGTGATCTTTACCGCAGCCGACATTATCACCCGGGTGGAATTTAGTTCCGCGCTGACGAACGATAATGTTACCTGCGCTGACTTGCTGGCCACCGAAGCGTTTGATGCCCAGACGTTTGGATATCGAATCGCGACCGTTGTTAGTACTACCACCTGCTTTTTTATGTGCCATGTTTGCTTACCTTTTAATTACTTCTTTTTACTGAATTCGGTTTCGCCGCCTTCAGCAAGAATTTTTGCCTGACTGAGCCAGTCATCGCGTTCGATGCGGCCTTTGAAGTTGAGTTTTTCGTCAACATCTGCGATTTCTTCAGGCGTGAAAGCTGCGATCTGGCTGAATGAAGTGATGCCGAGCTTGTGCAGCTTTTCTTCAATCACCGGACCTACGCCAGAAATCTTTTTCAGGTCATCTGCTGCGTCTGTCGCTTTGGCTTTAGCCTTGGCAGGTTTGGTTTCTGCTTCGGCTGGTTTTGCAGCTGCTTTGGGTGCGGCTGTTTTTTTGCTAGTGCTACCTTTACCAGCGCTGATACCGGTAATTTCAACTTCAGTGAAGTCCTGGCGATGCCCCATCTGTTTGCGATATTGCTTGCGGCGCTTGAACTTAATGATTTCAATTTTCTTGCCGCGGCCGTGGATGTTCACCTTCGCGCTGACTTTGCCGCCATCAAGATAAGGTGTGCCGATGTTGACCTTGTCACCGTCAGCTACCAGTAAAACCTTGTCAAACTCGACTGTTTTACCGGCATCAATGGCCAGTTTTTCAATACGTAGCTTGTCGCCTTCAGCTACCTTGTATTGTTTGCCGCCTGTTGCTATTACCGCGTACATGTTCGGACTCCGCAGAAACCGTGGAAAAAAGAGGCGGAATCATACCGGGTGAAGCGGGTAAGGTCAACATTAGGGTCTGTTAACACCAACCTGACAGGCCCTGCTGGGCCACATTTTTCGTCCAGCAAGGCAGAATGAGCGATGTGTAGTTACTCTACATGAGTGAATGATAACGCAGTTGGGCGGAAAA
>DTYI01000030.1 GCA_012961935.1 Thiotrichales bacterium
ATATATTGTCAACACCGTCGTGGATCATGCCTCCTTCACTAATATTTAGAGGGGGATTTTCTATTAGTTTAAAACTTATAATATCAGCTAATTCTAACAAACTATTAACGATTTCATCTTCAAGTTTCTCTTTTTCTAACAATCTCTCCTTTTCTTTTTTCTTTGCGCGCTGACGACGGACTTCTTTTGGATCGCAAGTAATTGGGCGATAGATTTCAACTCTATCTCTGGCGTGCAAAACCGTGTCTAATGTTTGAAGTTTTCCAAAAATACCGACCTTGTTTTTTTCAAGATCAATTTGCGGGAATTTTTCGAGTATGCCGGATTGTTTAATCGCCTGTTCTATCGTTGCCCCAGCCTCAACTTCCAGCTGCAAAATAACCTGCTCAGTGGGTAACGCAAACGCAACCTCAACCGGAATTTGATTACTTCCCGCCATACACTTCTCCAGCACGTTTAACAAAGGCATCGACCAATGAATTTGTCACGGCGATAAAAACCGGGCCGATAGCCATGCTCACCAGTTTGCTGGAGAATTCAAAATCCATATCAAGTGACACTTTGCATGCCTGCCCATCTTTGAGCGGATCAAAACGCCAAAACCCTTCCAGGTGCTTGAACGGCCCTTCGACAAGGCGTATTTCAATCATTTTGTTTTTCTGAATCCGATTCAGGGTTGTGAACGTCTTGCGCGCAGCACCTTTGGCCAGTTCAATACTCGCCTTGACTTCGTCTTCATTCCGACTCAGTTCTGTGCTGGACGCACACCAGGGTAAAAATTCGGAATAAGAATTCACATCATTGACCAGGTCAAACATCTGGCCAGGACTGTAGGGCACTAATGCATGACGGTTTATTGTTGTCATTATTTAATTAAACCAATCGCACTGAAGAAGACGATAATAACGGCGAATGGCGCAACAAACCGAACCAGAAAATGCCACAATTCAAAACTCGCACTTTCACCCATTTGTAATTCTCCGCGAGAGCTGCTGCGGTGCATCACCCAGCCTGTAAAGATGGCGATCGCCAACCCGCCAAGCGGCAACATAATATTTGCAGTGAGATAATCAATCAGGTCAAAAAATGTTTTATCCAGAAGTTTATAATCGCCCCACAGGTTAAACGATAAGGCAGAGCCAATACCAAGTGCCCAGGTCACCATGCCAGCCAGAATACTTGCCCTGCCCCGGGTCAAATTTTTATTTTCCACCAGCCAGGTCACCGCCGGTTCGATCAGGGAAATGGATGACGACCAGGCCGCAAAAGAGAGCATGATAAAAAACAAAAGCCCAACAATTACGCCACCCGGCATTTGTCCAAAAGCAATCGGCAGGGTTTGAAAAACCAGTCCGGGGCCGGCGCCAGGCTCAAGACCATTCGCAAAAACAATCGGAAAAATGGCCATGCCTGCTAACAGGGCGACTGCCGTATCAGCCAGCGCGACCATAAAAGTTGTGCGGGCGATGGAAACATTTTCTGGTAAATAAGAGCCATAAATCATGATTGCACCCATCCCCAGAGACAGGGTAAAAAACGCATGACCCATCGCGATTAATATCGCATCTGTGCTGAGTTTGCTGAAGTCGGGTGAAAAAAGAAAATGAATACCCTGCGCAAAGTTACCCTCCGCCATTGCGTAGCCAACAAGCAGCACCAGAATCACAAACAATCCGGGCATCAACCATTTAACCGCGCGTTCAAGACCGGACTTCACACCCTGTGCAACCACAATCATCGTCATAAACATAAACAGGGTATGCCAAAGCATCAGGCTGGATGCCGAACCCGTCAGATCACTAAAAATAGCAGAAACACCTTTCGCATCCGTATTTGAAAAAGCACCGGAAGCCGCTTCAAAAATATACGAAAGCGCCCAACCGGCGACAACACTGTAATAAGAAAGAATCATGAATCCAGCTAGCACACCCATCCAGCCAAGCAAACCCCATGCTTTACTGGCACCCTCTTCTTCGGCCAGCGTGGCCATGGTATGAACAGGATTCTGGCGCCCACGCCGGCCCAGCAGAATTTCAGCCATCATGATCGGGACACCGATCAGCGCGATGCAGATTAAATAAACCAGTACAAATGCGCCACCGCCATTTTCACCTGCTATATAAGGAAATTTCCAGATATTGCCGAGGCCAACAGCCGAACCGGTAGCCGCAAGAATAAAGGCCAACCGGCCCGACCACTGGCCATGTATTGATGTTCTTTTTTCGTTCATCACTTCCTCCCGGATGATGCGCATTGTGTGGGATTCGCCGATCATTCTCAAGCCAACCTATAAACCAGTATTTCGACGCAGAGACGCAAAAACGCAGAGGTACGCAGAGTTGTATTTAATAAAAACTCCGCGCCTTTGCGCCTCTGCGTCAAAAATAAGAACGACAAATGCAATCATGGGATATCAAATAAGACGTTCTATGGTAAGCAATACCAGTATCTAGATATAATGCGCCATGGCTAAAGCAAAGAAAAAATCACCGGCGCTGATTGCGCAAAATAAAAAGGCGC